>JACPMF010000008.1 GCA_016186145.1 Candidatus Sungiibacteriota bacterium
AGATAACCAACGCTCCTCTGAATTCCATCCGTCCACGCGAGGGCGTGGCGGAAGGGGGGTGTGGGGGGAATTCCGCCGCGCCCGAGCGAAATCAAACAGAGGCCAGCCCCGCCGCCCTGCTCGTTCAGAGCAGAGCCAAGCAAAATACACTTTTCTTTTTAGAAGAATTTTTTGGTGGCGCGCGCAAATCAGAAATTGTGAAGAGTATTTTGCTTGGCGGCGAGCGTTAGCGAGCGGCGGCGGGGCGGCTTCCTTTGGTCAGAGATTTTTGATAAAGTAAGTTCGAGCGCAGTCGTAAATATACTTATCGGAAATTAAAATACCCCTCTTACGACGGGTATTTTAATTTGCGATAAGCGGGTAAGGGGAATCGAACCCCTCTCAACAGCTTGGAAAGCTGTGGTAATGCCACTATACGATACCCGCACACTATAATAAATTTACTTATTTAAATTCGGGGTGCCGAGAATTGAACTCGGTCTACCTGCTCCCAAAGCAGGCGTACTACCGGTATACTACACCCCGCCATGTTTCACGTTTTACACCCACGCACCAGAAAGCCGTGGGCGTAAGCCTGCGATTCCATAGTCAGTACAGCTGGCTTTCGGTGCGGGGCTCCGCGCTCCGTACGTCAGTTCGGACTGATGCCACAGACGTGAGCCCGCGGAGCGCTTCGCTTAATATTCACGCTCAAATACAGCATTTTCTATAGAATAGATATCTCTAATGGAGTTATCGTCATCTAGAATAACAGAAATTACATCAATTTGCCATTGCTGGTTTTCTGGTGGTTTTTTATCAAACAAGTATGTTTCGCATATTCGCCTCAATTTTCTTTGTTTTTTCCAGTCAACTCGTATTTCTGGCCTGAAATTTGAATCTAGCTTGTATTTGCTTGTTTTAACCTCAATAAACCTTATGGTGCCGTCTTTTTCAGCAACGATATCAATTTCACCCCAAGGCCTCTTGTAATTGTGATCTAAAATTTTAAAGCCGTGTTTCACCAAAAAAGCTGTTGATGCCTCTTCGCCTATATCGCCGAATTTTCTGCTATTTGATGGCATATAGATTAAATTCTCTGTATAAGTAAAACATGAAATATGCTAAAATGTGTTTACTAAATAAACCCGAATATAACTATATGCAAGAATAAAATTTGAAACAAGCATAGAATGTTTTTATTGAACAAAAAGTACGCCAGCCGACCAAGTTTCACGTTTTACTTCTAAACGACATATTACTTTGTATGTCGTTAATATAAATAATGTCCTTTATAACTTTTGTCGTTTATAAAGCTCGAACAGAAAACTTAAGTTTACTAAATTATGGAGACTGAGCAAAAGCCAATTGTGTTAATCATACTTGATGGTTTTGGCATTGCTTCAGAGAATAAGGGGAATGCTATTTCTTTAGCAAAGAAGCCTAATTTTGACTTTTTTCAAAGGAATTTTCCATTTACCACCCTTCAGGCGTCCGGCGTTGGTATTGGTCTTCCGTGGGGAGAAGCCGGTAATTCTGAAGTTGGGCATCTTACAATCGGCGCAGGGCGTATTCTCTATCACCATCTTCCCCGTATAATTTTTTCAATTCAAGATGGTTCGTTCTTTAAAAACGAGGCGCTTCTAAAGGCGATCAACCATGTGAAACAAAACAACTCCTCCCTTCATGTTATGGGACTTACTTCATCAGGGTCAGTTCATAGTTACATCGACCATCTCTACGCTATTTTAGAACTTATAAAACGTGAAACTTTAGCCAGCGCGTTTTTACATGTCGTGACTGACGGTAAAGATGCGCCTCCGAATGAGGCGGGGAAATTTATCCCCGAACTTGAGCAGAGGATCCAGAAGGAATACCCAATGGTTAGCATTGCGTCGCTCGTTGGGAGGTTTTATGCCATGGATAGAGACGAGAGGTGGGATAGGGTGCAAGGGGCTTATGACCTTCTTGTTGAGGGAAAGGGCCGTCAATTCTCTGATTTAGCAGATTACCTTTCCGAATCTTACAAAAGCGGCATAACCGACCAGTTTATTGAGCCGGCATGCCGAATAGATCATACCGGCGCCCCGATCGGGAGAATCAAGGACGGTGACGCGCTTATAATTTTTGATTTCAGAGAGGATTCTGTACGTGAAATAAGTGAGGCGTTTGTGAAACCAGGCTTTGATCTGTTTCCAAAGAGAAATCTTCAGGATTTTCTTTTAGTGACAATGACGGAGTATGAAAAAAACCTTCCGGCAATTCCCGCATTTCCTCCTTTGGAGGTTCGGTGGCCGGTTGCGCGAGTTATTTCTGAAGCAGGAAAAACCCAGCTTCACATTGCTGAAACAGAAAAGTATGCCCACGTGACTTATTTTTTCAACGGGGGCCAAGAAAAACCGTTTGCCGGCGAGGACCGGATTCTTGTTCAAAGCGTCGCTGTGCCGCATTTTGACGATGACCCGGGAATGAGAGCTGACGAAATAAAAAACCGCATGCTCGAAAATATTGATAAATATGACTTTTTTGTCGTTAATTTTGCAAATGCAGACATGGTCGGGCATACGGGAAATTTAGAGGCGACGGTATTGGCGGTGGAGCATCTTGATAAGGCAGTAGGTGAAATCGTTGGGGCGGTTCTTGAGTTAGGCGGTATTTGTATTATTACCGCAGATCATGGAAACGCAGAGCAAAAGATTGATTTTGTTTCCGGAAGGTCGTCAACTGAACATACGATTAATCCCGTCCCGTTTTATTTGGTCGGGAGCGCTTTTAAATTGAAAACCGAGGAGGGTATCGGAATTTTGCAAAAAGGAGGCCAGAAAATAAGCGGCATCTTGGCGGACGTCGCCCCCACAGTTTTGGAGATTATGAATTTACCAAAACCGGACGAAATGACCGGGAAGAGTTTGCTTCCCGAGTTGCTGAAGTGAAAAACAGCCCCGGCGAGCCGGGGCTGTTTTTATTCACTTCTGACCCTGATTTTTTTGGTGTTTTCTCGGGGTTTTTTTGCTATTCGTACGGTTAGAAGGCCATTTTTTAGCAACGCCTCTGTTCTTTCGTCGTCCACATCTTCCGGTAGGGCGACTGCGCGGGAGAACTTTCCCCAGTAGAGCTCCTGGGCATAAAAACGATCATGGTTCACTTCAGGCGCTCGCCTGCGCAGTCCTTTAATGGTTAGGGTGTTGTCTGCAACTGAAATTTCGACGTCTTCCGGCCTAACGCCAGCAACTGCTGACTGGGCTACAAAGTGAGAGCCGTCATCGTAGACATCAATGGTGAGCTGACCGTCCTCACCGTCTTCGCTACCCTCATTTTCTCCCACGGATGTCGTGATCACTCGAGTGTTTCCGTCGTTTGATGTTTGGTTTGTTTGTTTTTCCTCATCAAATGAGACATCGTTGTTTTCTTCTTCGTCTGAAGCAGTTGGTGTTAAGCTTTTTTCTTCTTGTTGTTCGCTGGAGGGTTCTTCTGTTGCAATCTCCTTCACCCCCGCGAGCACGGCTTTAAAAGACGGTCTTCTGCCGCGTTGTTGTTTTGACGGTTTAGCTGCAATAACCGGTTTTGTTTCCTCGGCTTCAGGGGCGCTTTCCGCCGAGGTTTCCTCGCCGTGCATTTTGATGGATCCGGTTATTCGTTCAAAAAATGACTTTGCCATGTTTGCTTCGCTCCATCAACGAATAACGAATCTCTTACGAATAATCGAATTCGTTCATTCGTATATTCGTATCGTATTCGTAATTCGTTGATTAATTACTCTTCATCCGCCGGATTATCCCGTTTTAACCGCTCAAACTCTACAAAGACCGCAAAGGCCATCACAAAAAGGAGGAATATAAGCATGTTAAGCGCTTGCGGTGTCGTTTCTCTTATTATGATAAAGTAGTTGAAAAAGGTATGCAATATAGCGGCGATGCCAACCCCGAGCGCGACAAAGTGTTTTCGGTGCGGCGCGAAAAAAGAATGTGCGAGAAAGTAGCCGACGACTCCGGAAGAGAGGGCATGCAAAAGGTTCGCGCCGATGAATCTGTTGGCGGTAAGGGCCACTCCGGATGAAAAGTCGGCTCCAAAAACCGGAATCGAAAAAAGGGCATTTTCAATCGCCGCAAAACCCAGCGCCGAGGTCATCATGTAGATCATCGCATCAATTGGCTCGTCGAACTCTTTTCTCCCGATGATAAGAATCTTGATCGCGGCATATTTTGCGTACTCTTCAACAACGGCGATCACTAAAAAGATGGCAAAGATTGAACCGAAGATTGACGGAAGGGAATCGGTCAAAATTCCGCCGCTTGCTTTGCGGATGTCTCCGATCAAAACGAACTCCACGATAATAGAAACGAGGGCGGCAGCGACGCCTCCTAAAAAGGCTGCAAAAAGGAGCTGTTTCGGTTCCGGATGTTTGCGGTCTTCTCTAAGATAGAAAAGCAGCCAAAGAACGGGTGGCAGGAAACTTAGGAGAACGTAACCAGCATAGGTTGATATAAGCGCGGCCATGCGAATTTTATTTATGAGCCTTAGCGAATAATTATAAAATAAAGCGCAGTTTTGTAGCCAAAATTTGTTCGCCCCTCGACTAGCTCAGTCTCCAAATTTTGGACAAAGCCCTTTACCAGTCTTCTACAATCAATAATTTTTTATCTTTTGCCGGCAAATGCGACCAGATTTCTTCGGTCAAAAACGGCATAAATGGGTGCAGTAGTTTAAGAGAGCCGGTCAAAATATAACAGAGCACGTTTTGTGTGCTTTCTGCCGTATCTTCTTTGTTCAGTTGCTGTTTTGCGCTTTCAATGTATTTGTCGCAAAATTCATGCCAGAAAAAGTCATATAGGTTGTTTAGGGCGTGTCCAAAATCGTATTCTTCAATATCGGCGGAGACACCCTTTTTGGTTTTTTCAAATTTTTCTATTATTTCTTTGTCAGCCGGCGTCTTTGCTACGGGTTGTTGTTGGTTGTAAGTCGTAAGTTGTAAGTTCGTGATGACGAATCTTGCCGCATTCCATACTTTGTTGGCAAATTTTTTTCCAGCAACGACATGTTCTTCCGACCATCGGATGTCTTGTCCGCCCATCGCTTGCCATATGAGTCCGAAACGAAGGGCGTCTGCTCCGTATTTTTCAATAAGCGTCATTGGGTCAACTCCGGTGCCGAGCGACTTGGACATTCGCTTGCCTTCTTTGGTGAGGATTGTTGCGTGAATAATGACATCGGAAAATGGCTCTTTTCCTATAAAAAACATACCGGAAAAAACCATTTTTGCGACCCAAATGCTGATTATATCCCGTGCCGTTGATAAAACTTGCGTCGGGTAAAACTGTTTCAGGTCAGAGGGCTTGCCCGCCGTAGCTTTTCCGCCCGAGGCGGATCCATTTTCGGCGGAAGCGGAGGCGGGCCAGCCCATGACGGCAAACGGCCAAAGAGCGGACGAGAACCATGTGTCGAGAACGTCAGGGTCTTGCACGAATTTTGCGTCGCAAAATTCACATTTCGGTTCTTTTTCAGAAATTAAAAGTTCCTGGCATTTCACTACGTCGTCTTCATGCCCGTTTTTTGGCACACATTTTGGTTCGTGATACCATACCGGAATTCTATGCCCCCACCAGATTTGGCGGGAAATCGTCCAGTCTTTTTCGTTTTCCAAACGGTCAAGATAAACTTTTTTCCAGCGATCCGGGTGGAATGTTACTTTTTTGCTTTTAACCGCATCGATAGCGAGGCGCGCGAGTTCCGCCATTTTTAAGAACCATTGCAAGCTTGGGATCGGCTCGATAGCTGTTGCACAACGATAACAAACGGCAACGTTGTGTTTATAGGGCTCTTCTTTTTCAAGGAAACCGTTTTGTTTTAGTTCCTCGACTACTTTTTCTCGGCATTCGCCGGCCTTAAGCCCTTCGCAAAGCGCGCCTGCCTCTTTGGTCATTTTTCCAAAAGCGTTTATTACGGTATGTCGTGGCAAGTTATGCCTTTCAGCGATTTCTGCATCCAACAAATCATGGCTCGGCGTGACCTTTACAGCACCAGTGCCGAATTCCATTTCAACAGCATCGTCGGCAACAATAGGAATTTCGCGGTTTTGGATCGGCAACATCACTTTTTCTCCTACGAAACCTTTATACCGCTCGTCTTTTGGATTTACCGCAACCGCCGCATCGCCAAGCATCGTCTCCGGCCGCGTCGTTGCAACTCTAATATGCTTGGTCTTGTCCGGGTCAAACTTATACTTATTTCTAAACAGGGCTTCAGATGCAGATTTTGGAAGCGGTGCCCATAATTTAGCAAAGGCGTCTGTAATTTCTTTAGATTTTATAGGGTAGTAAATATAATAAAGTTTCGTTTCAACCTCTTTATATTCAAGTTCGAGATCGGCAAGCGATGTCTGGCATCTTGGGCACCAGTTAATCACGCGTTCTGCCCGATAGATCCACCCTTTTTCGTAGTACCGGCGGAAGGCTTCTTCAACGGCCTTTTGGTACCCCTCGTCCATGGTGAAGCGCGTGCGCGACCAATCCATTGAAGAGCCGAGCTTTTTGAACTGGCCAAGGATTATGTTTCCGTACTTCTCTTTCCATCTCCATACCTCTTCTATAAATCCCTCCTGTTTGAGGTCGTAGCGGTTTGTGCCTTTTTTCTTCAGTTCTTTCTCTACGACATTTTGTGTTGCGATGCCCGCGTGGTCGGTGCCGGGAAGCCAGAGCGCCTGAAATCCTTGCATCCGTTTTTTTCTTATCAAGATGTCTTGAATAACCGCATTTAGAGCGTGGCCGAGATGTAATGAGCCGGTTACATTAGGCGGCGGCACAACAATTGTATAGGTTGTAGGTTGTAGGTTGTGGGTTGTAGGTTTTGATAAATTGTCAGGATTATCGGCCCGAGGCTGATGCGCCTCCGGCGCAAAAACCCCCGACTCTTCCCAAAGACGGTAGATTTTATCTTCAACTTCTTTTGGGTTGTATTGCGGTGATAACTGCGTGGTCATAGATTGTTGGTGAATACTATTTCTATATTTATTGACGCGCCGGGAGAGAAGATGTTACAAATTATAATGCAATTATCGCATAAAATAAGCACTTTGAAAACTAAAAAAGAAAAAAGGAGAGACGCATGCCAACTCCTGATCACGGAGACCCTCGTCTTCTTACAGAGACCGAGCGCGCTGTTGAACTTTTTGATCGGCTTACTGGCGGGTATTCTTGGTCAACACAAGAACCGCGTCTTATTGGAAAGAGTTTTGTAAACGGCCGATGGATTGTCAGTGAGAAGGAGTTTGAGGTCGTAAATCCCGCGACCGGCTCTCTTCTCGGTGTTTGCTCCGAAGCTTCGGAATCCGCAGTCGACGAAACATTTGCCGCCGCAAAAGTCGCTCACTTTCGTTGGCAGCATCTTATCGGTTCGCTCCAAAAGAAAGCCGTTTTCGAACGGCTTTGGCGGCTGATTGACGAACACAAAGCCGAACTCGCAACGCTGTTCACTCTTGAGGGCGGAAAAACCATCGGCAACTCTCTTGCCGATATCGTTGAGTCGGAACATACCATTATGGCTGCGCACAACACTGTTCATGACGACGAGGGGACCGTTGGTCCCGCGCAGATGCCGAATAAGTTCGCCGGAACTCTTGCATGGCCATTCCGCGTGGAAATGGCGATCAAGCCGTTTAACTTCATTGCCATTTATTGGTGGAAGGTAGCCGCAAGCGTTATGGCAGGTACTGCCGTGATTATAAAAGAGGCGGAACAAATTCCGTTTACGGCAATGTGCATGACCGCTCTTTTCCATCAGGCCCTTCGTGACGCGCTTGGGGCCGAAACGGCGGACAAGCTCGGCGGTCTTGTACAGCTTTTGCAAGGTAGGGGTGAAACTGTTGGCAGATACGCGGTAAATCATGGCACTGATGAAGAAGCAAGTTATGATATTCTTTCCGCGACCGGTTCGTGGCGAATGGCCTCTGATGTTGCATCAGTTGCCGGAAAAAAGGTGAGACCAACAAGAATAGAGGCCTCCGGACACAATCGTTCTCTCGTATGGCACGATTATCCGCTTGATAAGGCCGCAGAAGAAATCTGTCTTGCCGCGTTTGGCGATTCCGGACAGCGGTGCGTGAGCACGAAAATGGTGTTTGTGCCGCGGGCGCATTTCAACGCGCTTCTGGCAAAAGTCACTGAACGCGCAAAGAGTCTTCGCATCGGTGATCCGTTGGATCGGAAGACCGATCTTGGGCCGATTATTTCTGCTGAACAGTTAAGGGCTGTTGAAGATGCTGTTGGTAGAACCGCGAAAGATTATAAACCGTGGCTTGGCGGCTATCGGCTTACCGAGGGGCTTTATTTGAGGGAGGGGCAGTATTGGGGAACAATTGCGTATGCCAAAAGCAAGGGATTTAATTTTGATCCGGCTGACTTTGCAAAAGGCACTCCGCTGGGGTTGTCGGGCAACGTTTCTTTTGTAAAAAAGGGCGGTGCGCTCGCATACGGTTACTGGTATGTGCCGACTATCTTTGTAAACCTTCCGTTCTATCATGACATCTGTCGTTACGAAGTTTTCGGGCCGGTGCTTGTTTTCAACGAGCTTGAGTTTTCCTGGGAGAGCCGCGTGAGTTCTCCCGGCTACGAACCAGAAAAAGATCTTTGGATTCAAGAGTATATTGATGCGAAAGATCTCTCGTCTCTTCCTGATGTTGAGTGGTTTCTGCGTGGCGTCGCGCTTATGAACGATAACCTCTTCGGGCTTTCTTCAAGCTGCTACTCGTATGACGCGCGCTACTTCATGCATTATCTAGCGCTTGCCGAATCCGGACTTCGCTATGTCGGACGAGGCACGACCGGCGCCGAGGTTGACGATCACACTGAATTCGGCGGCGGAAAGCTTTCCGGCTACGGCCGAGAAGGCGGAAGCGTAAAGAATGCTCGCCGTAAAGCGCAGTTCTACGTTGACTACCACGGAAAGACGCGGCTTGCTCAACGGGACCAGTAAGGCCAAGGGAGGTGCGGGTAGTGGATCAAGAAACATTTGAAAGAGTTCTTACTGAAGAGGGAATTGATGATAAGAATCTTCGCGGCGAACTCTGGCATTCGCGGCAGGCTGGAGAGCTTGATGAGAGTCGGATTAGAAGCGCTGCTAGGGAGTTGAAGCGGCAGCTGCCGGAACTCCTTGTGCGTCAAGCGCTGAATCGCGCCATGGATCCGCTTTTTGGACGCGGTCTGTAAATCATTAATTTAAAACCTCGATAAGCATCGGGGTTTTGTTTTAGTTGGTATATAAGTAGGCTTCGTTCATTCTCATATTCTTAAGAATATGAGAATAGATTTAGCGCGATTTTTTATCCAATCGCATATTTGCGATTGCGCGGAGTTTACTCCAGTGTTTTTCCTTTTTTGAGAAATATGCCGCGAGTGCGATCATGAGGGCGTTGTCGCCGGTTAAGCTGGTTGCGGGTAGGTGAAGAGTTGTGGAGGGCAGTTGGCGTTTTACTTCTTTTTCCAAAGTTTCACGCAGCAATTTGTTTGCGGCAACGCCGCCGCCGAGGATAACGCTTTTCACTTTGAATTTTTTCGCAGCGCGTATTGTTTTTGCAACAAGAACCTCGACAACTGCGTCCTGGAATTCTTTTGAGATCGGCCCGCGCAAATTTTTCAGCGAATGCTTCTTTTGCAAATCTTGCAGCAAATATCGCACCGCGGTTTTTAATCCGGAGAAAGAAAAATCAAAATCAGGGGATTTTATCATCGGCCGCGGCAGCGAAATTTTTAATTTTGAACTTCCAATTTTAATCTTTGCGGCTTGGGCTGCGATTTCCGGGCCGCCGGGATATCCAAGGCCGAGCAATCGTGCAACTTTATCAAATGCTTCACCGGCTGCGTCGTCCCTGGTTTCACCGATGACGGAATATAATCCTGGTTTTCGCATGAGTATCAATTCCGTGTGCCCTCCGGAGGCGATCAGTACAAGTGTTGGCGGTTTCAATTCCTGAAGCTGAAACATTTGTTTTAGCGCAGGCCGGTTTCCAAGCATTACCGTATAGATGTGTCCCTCAAGGTGATTAACCGGTATAATCGGTTTCTTCCATAAAAAAGAAAGGGCGCGCGCGAAATTCACTCCGGTCCACAATGCCGGCTCAAGCCCCGGACCGGTTGTTACCGCGATTGCATCAACTTGCGGCGGCCTTATCGGCACAACATCTTTTTTAAATCTTTCCAGAAGTTCCGGTTCGCGTTCTAGAATAGAATTTAGAACTTGGAGCTTAGAATTTTGAATTTGTTTCGGATTTCGGATTTCGGACTTCGAGTTTCGCAATTCGGCCTCCTTAAGTGCTCGTATAAGGATCGGGGCCAAATTGCGTTGATGTTCTCTTTTGGCCAAGTTCGGCACAACACCCCCGAATTTTCTGTGAAACGGTATTTGCGAGAGAATGATGTTGGACAAAATTTTAATACGCGGTTTCTTTTTTGGGTCACCGATTTCAATTACCGCGATTGCTGTTTCATCACAACTTGTCTCTATTCCTAAAATAACCATGGCATAAATCCTAAAAAGTTACTGTAAGAAATTACTAATGCCGAGTCCTGCCCCGTAGCAAAACGAAGTTTTTGCTACGGGGTTTCAATTCCTAAGATGCGCATATTACAAAATCGTACGCTAAAGCTTGAGTTTTTTCAAATTTTCCGGTAAACTAATTTTGACTTTTGGCCCCATCGTCTATCGGTTAGGACACCACGCTTTCAATGTGGGAAGCCGGGTTCGACTCCCGGTGGGGCCGCCCAATCGTCTTTTTTCTCCGTGTATGCCTGATTCAGCGTGTAGAAACACACCAATTCCTCGGTTTGAAATCCAGGATAGGCATACACCAAATTTTTCGGAAATAGAATGCTTCTCAAAACCCGCAGTTCGCCAGAAGTCATGCAATGCCAAAAATGGGAGAGCGATTCCAAAAAGGAAAAAGACGCTTTCAAAACATGATCCACGTCTATCTCTGTATGGCTTATGGTCTCTTTTGACATTTCCAGTTCAGTAATTGTTTTATCAAACTTTACCAAACTTTCTTTGAGGTCTTCGGCCGAGATTTCACTGTTCGCTCTCAACTCAATATATTTTTCTCTTTGCTCCTTCATACTGGTAATCTTTTTTTCCAAAGTAGAGTTCGTCTTTTCTACACCCGCAGTTTCATCCTTGTAGGCATAGCGGATTCCTTCTTCCAGCGCTTCAAAGAACTGCGGATTTGGTGTGAGTTTTTCTAGAAATTCTGTGAAACTTCTCTCAAAAGCATCTTTGGAAATTGCTTTTCTATAAGGACAATCAGAATTGAAACATCCATAATACGGATAACGACGATTACGTCCTTTGACCCACCCTCCGGTTATGCTTTTCCCACAGAGACACTTAACTCCTCTTACTTTGAAATCTGGATTGTCCCTGTTTCTAGGCATTGGTCTGGTGTTTTTCCCGTGCATGACCGATTGAACGCGGCTAAAAGTCTCCTTTGACACAAGTGGTTCATGTATTCCTTGAACAGAAATGTTCCATTTGGGGACAACGACCATTCCATAATAGATTGGGTTTTTAAGAACAGCGGCTATCCGTTGTGGAATGACTTTCTTCCTATACTTTGTACGCAGGCTGAGTTTATTCGCTTTTTCCGCCAACTGGCGCATGGTGTAAGTACCTTTGGCATATTCCTCAAATAACATCTTTATCAATGGCGCTTTTTCCTGATGAGGAGCAATGATCTTAATCCCAGCCGCATCCTTTGTGTTCACATATCCCAACGGAGCCCCCCAGCACCAATATCCATTCTGCATACGAGTTTTCATTCCTGCCGCAGTCCGTTCTGCGCGGACATTGTTATCAAATTCAGCAACCGCAGCAAGCACAGCTTCCATAAACTTCCCAGAAGCGTCTTCGGTAATCTGTTCCTGAACGAATACTGCAGAAACGTTATATCTCCTTAAAATCGTCTTCAGAGCATAATAATCCTCATTATTTCTGGAAAGCCGATCAAGTTTGTAGACGATTAAATGACCAACCTTTCCTTTCCGTCTCCTGCAGTATTCAAGCGCTGCATTTAATTCAGCCCGATTCACGGTCTTCGCTGACTCTCCCTCTTCACGGAAAACCTTCAATACTTCCCAATTATTTTTCTCTGCCAAGTTTCTGCATGCCTTTTCCTGTGTTTCTAAGCTATAATTTTCTACCTGCTCCTTTGAGGAAACACGGATGTAAATGATGGCCGTTGGAATAATTTTTTTATCAGATTTCATGGTGGGTTTAAAGTTTAGGTTAATTAAACCTCGTCTTTGTTCAAAAACAAAATGTGGGTAAATTCTCTTAACTTCTGCCAACTTTATGACCAATGTCTAAAATTGGCTAAGGACGGACTTCTCTATTCAAATGGGGGAGCGCGTGTTTTTTCTTCAAAGTCGCTGGAGACATTGGATTCTTTGGTTTCCTGTGGCCTCCTCATGACGAAGGGAACCAAAAGACGACCAAGCTCAAGAAATTGGTCTGTAAGTTTGTTAATCTCTTCTTCGGTTAGCTGCGGTTTTTTCTTCCGAAGAATTTCTCTTAGTTTTTCCGGATAGCCACCCAACATAAAAGCCCTACGCTTTCACGCAGGGCTCTATGGTTTTATGTCAAAACAAAAAGCTAGTACGCAAAAGCGGTTAACCAACCACGAAAGTAGTTAAGTTAATCACTTTTATGCACTAGCACGGCTGATATGCCCCAGAATCGGAATAGGGGGCGGTTCGCCCTTGCTAACCATTGCTCAACATTGAGAACAATCGCACTACATCACTTGCTTAAGAAATGTAGCTTCGGCCTTCGGCCGTCACATGGTAGCAGTAAGTGTGGGAGAGGAATTTTCACTGCCAAAGGCGCGTGCCATCTCCTGACGAAAAGTGTCCTGAAACGAAACGCATGCAGGATTCATGCTCAACTTTTCAATGTATTTCCATTATGGCAAATCCTATAAAATAACGCAAGGGTCCCTACTTAATTAGAATTAACTGCATTTTTTTGAGATTTTTGAAGGTTTATTTCCACCTTAAAAATTGATAAAACTCAGGATTCAAGCATAGATTTGCAGAGATTTAAACGATATATGTTTAAAAATCAAAAAATCAAACGCCTCAGAAAATCAAAAACCAGTTAAAAAACTAGAAAACAAACTTTTACAAACTTCCTGTTTTGATTTAGAACAGTACACCCCCCCTCGCCCCCTTATCAGTTTCACTAACCACTACAACCTTTTATAAAATTTAGCTCATTGCAAATGCCGCCTTTTGCCCCCCCGTCTTTGCAAGTTTTTACAAGGTTTTTCAAATGAACCAAAACCTTCTTTTTACTTCAAAAAAATGATATGATATGAGCAAATTTAATGCCTAAACTTTGTGTCTCAAAACACAAGGCATGGCACAACAAAACCAGTGACGCATACCAAACCCATCGTTTGGGGCTACCGTCACTGGTCGTTGCTCGAAAGGGCAACGGATGGCTTCGGCCGTCACCCAGCGGTGGGTTTCGTGTTATCCGCCGCTACAAACCATGAATGCGGCAGAAGAAATCGTAAAATACTGGCTTCAATCAAAAGGGTATTTTATTCAATCGTCTATAAGCTTGCCCAAAAGGAAAGAGATTGATATTCTGGCGATTCACAAAAATGGCGCAGCGATGCACGTTGAAGTATCAGTTTCTATACGCTCAGTCAACTCAAAAAATGCCAAACTTCTGGCGAAAGAAGAATGCAACAAAAAGTTCAAATCAGTAACCAAGGAGGTGGAGGCACGATTTGGTAAAAAATTCAAACGGGTATACATTAGAGGACGAATAGCTCAAAATGGCAGAGACATTAGAGATGACTATGCCAAAGAATGCAAAAAAATAGGGGTGGAAGTTCTGAAATTTGAGAATGTTTTAAAAGAGGCCATGTCCGGTCTAGCCACTCCATCTCAGTTCAACCCTATTATCAAAACATTGCAGCTAATGAACGAATTCTCGAGATCGCGTATAAAGTAAACTCATTATCCCCCATATTCTAATTGCCCAGCAGCATCAAATACAGCATATAATTGTGTTTTTTTACAATATGGGAAGAAATGAGAGTAATTTTCAAAATGGGAAATCCGTATGCTATAAACATCGATTGCGATGCGGCCATGACATATGATTCTCACCAAACTGGGGGTTATGGTCTTAGAATTGAGTTCCCTGATGCCCTAAATTTGCCAGTAATTGAAAAACGAATTCGTAGCGACAGACAGGGCATACATCGTCTAGAAATGATATGCATGGTAGAAGCAATGGAAACATTACTTTCTTACAGCAAGAAGCATAATGTATCACTTCGTAATGCTTCTGGTGTGGTAATATACACCGATAGAATAGCGGTCACCGACGACGGACTGGTTAATCCATGGCGTATTAGTGGCTACAGGAAAAATAAATGGACTACTCACGAGGGGAAAGAAGTAAAAGACAAAGATGTTCTTGATAAGCTGGACAAAACTAGAAAAAAACTGGCGGCATTCGCTGGACGAGTTGAGATCAAATATAAAAGGGAAAAACGGAACAGGGCCGCCGACAAGCTTTCCCGAGAAGGGAGGAGCAGAAGCATAACGAGTAGAATACAATTTCAAAGAAAACGAAGGCGTGTTTCTCGCCGATTGCATGATGGGCCGGAAGTGAATTACTCTATACTAAAACGTGGTGATTTCTTCGTGGTGCATGTATATGCCAGGGAGCCCATAAAGAGAAACTACGACATTTGGGTAGAAATCGTATCCGGCGTGCATGTAGGACAGACCGTAAAAATTTATGCTGATGCAGATTTGAAACACGAGCTGCATCTTCAACATGTTTATAGGATTGAGGTCGCCGACATTAAGTCACACCACATAGTAATTAGTTCTGCCGAGGAACTTTCTAAATACGAGTTGGGGCATGAGTCATAAAAGCTTGTTTCTCTTCAAACATGGAAATACCCAAAGTGATATTTAACTGCATCGCCTTCATCTATCGTAATGAAAAAATAAATGGCGAGATGAGACCGTTTCCGTGTGGAACTGGTTTCTTTGTAGGGATCAGATCGGAGGTGGACGGCGAAGGAATATACATCTATCTAGTTACGGCGAAACACATAATAGAAAACGTAAGAAAAGAGGATTTGTCGATACGAGTTGATACACAAAAAGGCCCTATCCATTTTATGCATCCTGGAGGATTTAATTGGTTCAGCCATCCCGATGACGAAGATGTAGATGTGGCAGTAACGCCATTTACACTCAATAATGTTGAATTTGGCGATAAATATCCAAGCTTTCTCTCCCCAGGTATTTTCCTCAATTCAAAAAATATAGAAGACGGCGACATTGAGGTGGGCAATGACGTATTTATTTCTGGTTTGTTCAGCCAACACGATGGAAAGTTTAACAATCTTCCGATCATACGCCTAGGAAACATAGCCATGTTTCCTGATGAAAACGAAAAGGTATCGGTCAAGTGGCACAACGCGAAGATTGACGCTTATCTAATCGAGGCTCGTTCAGTTGGCGGATTGAGCGGCTCACCAGTTTTTTTTCGTGAACCTTACTTCAAAGTAACCGCAACCGGACATATGTCTATACGCCCTAGGCCTAAATTCTATTTGGGCGGCCTGATACATGGACACTTTGTAGTAGGCGTTCCAGAAAGTGATAATAAGGATTTTTTCAGTGAAGAAAGGTATGTCAATGAGGGAGTTGCCATTGTCGTACCTGCTACAAAAATATCTGAAACACTAATGCAGGACAAGCTTAAACTGATTCGAAGTGAAAAAGACTGTGAGTTTAATAGGGAGAAAAGCGCCTCCGAAAGTTCATAAAGATAATATGCAGCAAGACGATTTCGGGAAAAAATTTGAGAACTTTTTACACGCGTTTGGTGCGGCGCGCTTACTATTAAAACGAGCTCACGATAGCGGGTTTTTGATCGAGGGCATAATATTATATGCATCTATTATTGACGGTCTATTACGGAACGCGCTAATTTTGAAGAGCCAACTTGGCTCGAAGGGTTCCGTAATTGATGAAGCCCTGATCTCTCAAGAAGGCCGCAGTAGATATACAGAGAAAATGATCTATTCGTTGGCTCTTAATAAACGTATCATCGATCAAGAGCTACATAGCGAGCTGATGCACCTTTACGGTATGAGAAATGGTATTGTTCACAGGTTTTTCTTAACAGGAATTGAATACGCGCATTTGCCCGAGGTGTTAATACGCTATGAGCACTTATACAACATACTTTTCAGAATCGTTTACGCTTTAGAAGCTGAACAAGTAAAGCGTGGAGTCGGTATGACTGTGAGTAAAAATATCACAATAGAGGACAAAGAGATGATTCACAAAAAAGTGATGTCGAAAATTGACTCAAGCAAACCAACTATCTCTGATTTATAATAATTTTAAGAAGATTAGGGGTTATTAGTCAGCTGTTTCCGGCCAGTTTTCAAGGCCATCTTTCAGCGAGGCAAGCTTTTCCAAGCTTTCTAAAAGTGGTTTTGAATTCTGGACGGTTAGGGCCGTCTTCGCCTCGCCGTAGCTCGGCTACGACGGCCGAAGGCCGTCACGAGCGAAGGCGGGATATTTTATTTATTATGCACTTAGCTGTAAGAATATAAATAATGGAAGAGAAATTTAAAACTTGGCAAGAAATAGCGACTACCAACCGGGGGCTGGAGGAATACCTGCGTGATTTACACTTAACACTAGAAATGCTGAAAGGTAAAAAGATACTTGACGTTGGAAGCGGAACAAGGAGATTCGCAAAAGAGCTGAAAGAATCTGGCGTTAATGCTGAAGTAATATCCGTAGACCCGGTTTTTGCGTCGCCAGAAGAAAAATCACGCGTCCAAGGTGATACAAGCGGCAAACTTCAAGAAATGATCCGAAATACTGCTGTACCTGGCGTGAGGGAAAAAACAGTTGCGGGTGTTGGAGAAATGCTACCTTTTAGAGATGGTACCTTCGATTTGGTAATCGCCGATAATTCATTGCCAGCCTATGGTAATAGAGAACAAATAGATAATTTTTTACAGAAGTATTCCGTGTTTTAAAAAGTGATGGCGAATTTAGATTTACGCCATCATATACTATGTTTCGTCACGGAATTGAGTATCCGCTGGACGAGGACTTAAAAGCTCTAGTAAAGAAACTTGAAGAAGACAAAAAATTTAAAATCGTAAAGAGGGGATCGGGTCAGGATTATACGGTCATGTATAAAATTTTAAACGCAGACTAATCCTTGGAGGGTTGGCAGAATGGCTAATGCGCTGGTCTTGTCCGCCAGAGGCGCCGTGCCGGCCGGCCCGCTTCGCCGGAGCTTCAGCGAGGCGAGCAGGCGGGGATCCGCCTTGGGCGGAAAAACTCGTTAACATAACGGAAGCGTGGCTGAGTGGTTTAAGGCGACAGTCTTGAAAACTGTTAGGGGAGCAATCCCCTCGGAGGTTCGAATCCTCCCGCTTCCGTTATGTTCGTGAGTTCGAATCTCACCCCCACTGCCAATCAAGATTTCGCAAGTGGACAAAGGAAGCCTCGCGGCGGCTTTGCCGCCGCTCGGCTAGGATTTCAAAAGGTTTTTGGGGCGAAAACGAAAAGGATTTATCAATTAAAATATGGTTCGAGCCGATTTGTTTTAGAAACGTTGTCATTTCTGACTTATCCCCAGACGAAAGCAGTTTTTCTGCTTGATTTAAGGATTTTACGAAGGCACGAGCCGGTTCGAGCCAAGACACTCCTTTGTCTTCAATTTCGTTAATTTTCTCTTTCAGCTCTACTCTGTGGTCGAGCATTTTTTGTTTTTGCGCGGCAGAGCATTTTTTGTTTTTGCGCGGCATATTCTTCCGACGTAATTACTTCATCGAGATAAACAGAAAGCAATTTATCAAGTTTTGTTTCAATATCGGCTAAATCATTTTTCAAGCTTCCAACCAAAACTTTACTATCTTCTTTTGCTTTCTGCTCGTCTTTGTTCAACTCGTGCAAAACTTTTTCGGTGTCTTGGCTCGACAAAGAAACTTTTTGAAGAAAACTTTTCACTTGTTCGGTAAGTAATTCTTCGCGGACATATTTTTGAGAACACATTTCCCGTTTCTTGGTGCAACGATAATAGTTATGTCCTTTTTGCGTTTCAGCAGTAATCGCACATTTACATTCTCCGCAAGTGAGTAGTCCGCGAAATGGAAAAGTGTTTTCTGCTTTTCTGGTTTTGATATGTCCGCGGTCTTTCATCACTTCTTGGCAAGTATCAAAAAGTTTCTTTGAAATTAATGGCTCGTGCGAACCTTGATACGTCTCGCCATTAAACTCAAAGATTCCATAGTAGAAAGTGCTTTTCAGAATTCGCTGGACACAGGAAACTGCAAGAACATTGCCTTTATAGCTCCGCAGTCCAAGGTCTTTCAATGCTCTCGCAATTTGTTTGAGGGTATATTTTCCAGTGGCATATAACTCAAAACCTTTTCGGACTAGCGGAGCTTTTTCTAAATCCATATCAACATCTCTTGTTTTGTGATTGTTCGTATATCCAAGCGGGGCAAAGCTCGGCCATATCCCTTTACGAAGTTTTGCCCTGTGTCCACGCTTGATATTCTCGGAAAGATTGTCTACGTAGTATTTGCTTTGCCCAAAGGCAATGTTCAGCATAAATTTTCCTTGTGGCGTATTTTCAAACCAGTGGGTGGGAAACTTTAAATCCTTAATCTTTCCTGTGTCCAATAGATAGATAATCTGTCCTCCGTCTATGGAATTTCGGGCGAGACGATCCGGATTCCAAGAGAGTATTCCTTCCGCTTTTCCTTGTTCCAAAAATGACAACATTTCCGCGAATTTCATTCGTCCAGGTTCTTTGGCAGTTT
>JACPMF010000005.1 GCA_016186145.1 Candidatus Sungiibacteriota bacterium
ATCTACGAATAACGAACGCGTGGAGTATTGATCAAAATTCGGGTAAAGTATCGGTTAATTTTTTCGGAGATCTTCGCCTGAACGGCAACTCTATAGTTGATGTCAAAGCCATTACCGGCATGTGGGGCAAGTGGTCCATTGACGAGAACGGCAAGGTGGTTGCAAAGGAGGTGGAGACGGAGGTGTTGACGGTAAAAGAGAATGCGACATTCGGGTCTGTTGAAAGACGGATCGGAATTACAATTTACGATGAAGATACCGGTGAGCCATATTGTTTGAAGATGAAAGGGGGAGCGATGAAGTCGGAAGCAGGAGCCTGTGGGACAACCGGGAATCAGGAATCAGGAATTATGAATCAGGGAACGTCAACGACTGAAACACAGGACATAATTGTTGAATCAGGAATTATGAATAATGAATTAGGAAGTGAGACAGATAGCATGGCAAGCTCGACGGATTCGAGCGATTCACCAGAAGTAAGTTCAACGCCGGCGGTAGTTGATACGACAGCGTCAACGGCAGAATCGGCGGATTCGACCACCTCGACGGATTCGATTAGCTCACCGCAGGAAGCGACAACAACAGCGCTTGCGATTTAAAAAACCGCCCCGCTGCAGGCAGGGTGGTTTTTGATTTACAGCAAAATTATTCAACTCCGCTTTCGATTCCCAGTTTGCGCTCTACATATTTGAGGCGCGCGAGCGCGTCTTCAAATTCATCCCGTTAGAGATAGGAAACGCTTCAAGCGATTTTTGAGATAGCGTCTACCCATGCCTGTTTTAAGATATTTTTCTCTCGATCGGGCATCGTTTTCGCTAAGGCACGCTTCGTAATAAATTAGTGTCCAAGGGCTTTCTGACCTTGTCCAAGTTGATTTTCCTTGGTTATGTTGCTTGAAGCGTTTCCGTAAGTCATTTGAGCTGCCCGTGTACCATCGTTTACTTTTTTTGCTTTGGATTACATAGGTATAAAACATAAGGATTAAATCTCTAACGGGACTAGTTTCTGTATACGATTTCCCCGCGTAGCTCGCTCACGTCTGTTTCAAGGCGTCCGAGTCTAGCATCCATTCTATCAAATCGTTCATCCATTCTATCAAATCGTTCATCCATACCATCAAACCGTTTGTCCATTCCGTCTAGTCGTTTTTCAATAGTGTCAAAACGCCGACCGTTTTCGGTAAAGCCCTCTTGTACCATTTCGGCAAGTTTGTCGATGGTGACCTTCTGTTCCATACCCCAACGATAGCAAGTGGGCGGTTTTTGGTCAATTGCTTGACATGATTTTTGGCAGGTGTATAATGAGACAATTGAACCGGTAAAACTGGTAGCCAGCAATTGGTTACAAGCAGTTAGCGGCTTAAAAAGTAAATTTTAATACTGTTTTGCGAGACTTCGCTTTGAGAGCGAATAGCCAATAAATAATCGCAAAGTCAATAGTTATCCCTAAGAACAAGGGCCGTTTAGGGTATTTTAGTTTTGTGGGGGGAATCAGCGAATAACGAATCCGGTACGAATATACGAATTCCACGGTTATTTATGGTATGGCTAAACCAACCCTTAAAAGGCAAGACATTTTGTACCCGGAGGAAAGTTATAAAATCATTGGAATATTGTTTGATGTTTATAATTATTTGGGTCCTGGCCATCACGAAAAATATTATCAACGAGCGGTAAGTTATGAATTGGAACAAAGGGGAGTTAATTTCAAGGAACAGTTGTTCGTGCCCGTATGGTATCGCGGGAAACCGATAGGACGGCAATATTTTGACTTTTTGGTGGATGGCAAAATCGTACTCGAGCTGAAAAAAGGTAACAGATTTTCCAAACGCCATATTGATCAAGTCTTAGAATATTTAAAATCCGGTGACTACCGGTTGGCTATAATTGCAAATTTTGGCAGTGACGGAATTGCATTTAGACGCATTATTAATTTTAAATAAGATTCGTAAATTCGTGATAGATTCGTAATTCGTTGATTATTTATGAACAAGAAGTATTTCTCGCGATATAAAACGCCGCCTGCGGAACTGCCGGATCTCGCAAAAATTCAAACCGATTCCTACAGCTACTTTTTGAAAAAGGGCCTGCGGGAGCTTTTCGATGAAATATCGGCATTCCGCGATTTCGGAACAAAAGAACTTGTTTTGGAATTCAAGGATTATTATTTTGACGAACCGAAATTCACCGAGACATGGGCCAAAGAACACAATCTTTCGTACGAGGCGCCGCTTCGGGTAAAAACGCGTCTTACCAATAAACGGACGGGGGAAATAAAAGAACAGGAAATTTATCTTGGCGATTTTCCGATCATGACCCAGCGCGGCACGTTTGTTGTAAACGGTGTTGAGCGCGTTATTGTTTCCCAGCTTATTCGCTCTTCCGGCGCTTACTTCACCGCAAACGTTGCTCGCGGCAGAAAATACTTTGGCGCGAAAATAATTCCGAATCGGGGGGCATGGCTTGAATTTGAAACGGAGCTTGACGGTTCAATTCATGTCCGCATTGATCGGAAACGGAAAATCGCCGCAACAGCGCTTCTCCGCGCGTTCGGCATTGAATCAAATGATGAAATTCTGCGGATTTTTTCAGAAACCGACGCTAAAGAACAGTTTTCCATTAAAAAGACGCTTGACCGTGATCCGACCAAAACGAAGGATGACGCTTATGTTGAAATATACAAACGGATCCGGCCCGGAGAGCTTGCTGCAACGGACAACGCCCGCTCACTGATTCAGGCGATGTTCAGTTTCGACCGGTATGATCTTGCGCCGGTTGGGCGGTTTAAGTTCAATCAGCGGTTGGTAACCGGTGACCAGTTGTCGGGTACCGGCAGGGCGGATAAGGTTGATCCGTCAAAAGAATCAAACCGGATTCTTAGCGCAGATGACTTGGTGCGGGTTATTGCGGAAATTATTCGCCTCAACAAGCTGGGAGATGCGCCAGCCGATGACATTGATCACTTGGGAAACCGGCGAGTTCGCGGCGCGGGAGAACTTTTGCAAAATAAACTCCGGGTCGGCATCGCGCGAATGGCGCGTATTATCCGCGACCGGATGTCCACGCTTGATATCTATACATTGACACCGGCCCAGCTTATAAACGCCCGGCCGTTCATGGCGTCGGTGAAGGAATTTTTTACTTCTTCCCAGCTTTCACAATTCATGGATCAAATAAACCCGCTTGCGGAGCTTGAACATAAGCGGCGGCTTTCTGCAATGGGTCCCGGAGGATTAACCAGGGAACGCGCCGGTTTTGAAGTGCGTGATGTTCATCCTTCACATTACGGCAGAATTTGCCCGATCCAAACGCCGGAAGGACAAAACATCGGATTGGTCGGACACCTTGCCGCATACGCCCGTATTAACGACTTCGGCCTTATCGAGACCCCGTATGTGAAAGTAAAAAGCGGCCGCGTGACCGGCGAGATTGAATACTTAGATGCCGCAGCGGAACAGAAATTCAACATTGCGCAGGCAGGCATTCAGGTTGAGGAGGGGGGAAGGATTCTTGAAGAGAAAATAGAAGCTCGCATCCAGGGGAATCCTGGTCTTGTTGAGCGGGAAAAAGTTGATTACGTTGATATCTCGCCGCAGCAGGCAATTTCAATCGCAACGAGCTTGGTTCCGTTTTTGGAAAACGACGATGCCAATCGCGCTATGATGGGCTCTAACATGCAGCGGCAGGCCGTGCCTTGCGTCAAACCGGAGCCGCCGTTGGTTGCAACGGGAGTTGAAGTGCGCGCGGCGCGGGATTCAGGGAGACTTATTATTGCGGATGAAGACGGAATTATTGAGAAGGCCGATGCTGCAGAAATTATTTTGAAATCAAGAAAAGGAAATGAATATCGTCATGAGCTGAATTCGTTTCTGCGGACAAATGCGTTTACGGCAATCCGGCAGAGGCCGCTTGTTGAGAAAAACCAAATCGTAAAAAAAGGAGACGTTCTTGCGGACAGCGCTTCGACCGGGAATGGAGAACTGGCGCTTGGCAAGAATCTTCTTGTCGCGTTTCTTTCGTGGCACGGTTCGAATTATGAAGACGCGATTATTATTTCCGACCGGCTCGTGAAGGACGATGTTTTTACTTCGATCCATATTGAGGATCATTCCATCGATGTTCGCGATACAAAACTGGGACCCGAGGAAACCTCTTACGATATTCCTAATGTATCCGAGGAAAAGCTGAAAAATTTGGATGAGGACGGAATTATCCGCATGGGCGCCGAAGTTCGCTCGAATGACATCCTCGTCGGAAAAATATCGCCGAAAGGAGAAACGGAATTGACTCCGGAGGAGAGATTGTTACGGGCGATTTTCGGCGAAAAGGCGCGTGATGTGAAAGATACCTCTTTAACGCTTCCGCATGGCAAGCGCGGGCGCGTTGTCGGCATCAAAGTGTTTTCGCGGGAGCGCGGAGACAAACTTGATTCCGGGGTTATCACGCGGGTCCAGGTTGAGGTTGCCCAGCAGCGGAAAATCGCGGTCGGCGATAAGCTCGCGGGAAGGCACGGCAATAAAGGGGTGATCGCAAAAATTCTTCCGCACGAAGATATGCCGTATCTTGTCGACGGGCGTCCGGTGGATATTATTTTGAATCCACTCGGTGTTGCTTCGCGTATGAACCTGGGGCAGATTCTTGAAACTCATTTGGGGCTTGCGGCAAAGAAGCTCGGATATCAGGCGATTACGCCAGCGCTTGCGGGGGTTTTGGAATCGGAAATTAAAGAAGAGCTGGTGAAGGCCGGTGTTCCGGCTGACGGAAAGATTGAGCTGTACGACGGGCTTACCGGAGATAAATTTAGAAATAAAGTTACTGTCGGGTATGCCTATATTATGAAACTGAACCATCTTGTTGAGGATAAAATTCACATGCGTTCGATCGGGCCGTATTCGCTTATCACCCAGCAGCCGCTTGGCGGCAAGGCGCAGTTCGGAGGACAGCGTTTTGGAGAAATGGAGGTTTGGGCGCTTGAGGGATATGGCGCCGCGCACACACTTCAGGAAATGCTTACGATAAAATCCGATGATGTGCAGGGGCGGGCGGCGACATACGAATCCATTATTTCCGGAGAAAAAATAAGAAATCCGAACGTGCCGGCGTCTTTTAACGTTCTCGTGAATGAGTTGAAGGGTCTGGCGCTTAACGTAAAAATTGGCGGAATACAGCCGGAAGTGATTGATCAGCCAAGAGAAGATCGCAGAGCAAGAGAACCGGCAAAAAAAAGAGCGGTGGCGCGGTGATCATAATTAGGAATCAGGAAGTATGAATCATGAATCAGGAATCCGAAAAGAAAATTAAATCATTTACTGATCTTGATGCATGGAAAGAAGGCCATAAACTTGTTTTATTCATTTATGAGATTACAAATGGCTTCCCAAAGGATGAAGTTTACGGTTTGGTAAGTCAAATGCGTAGGTGTGCTGTTTCTATTACTTCTAACATTGCCGAAGGCTTCAGTCGGCAGTCCTACAGAGAAAAAGCACAGTTTTATTCGACATCGCAGGGGTCTGTTACAGAGCTTCAAAATCAGCTACTTATAGCTAAGGATGTCGGATACATGAATCAGGGAGTATTTCATAACATAGCGAATCAATCGGTGAAAGTTCACAAAATTATTAACGGGCTTATAAAGACATCGCGCATTCATTATTCATAATTCCTGATTCATAATTCACTTCGTTTATGGAATCAACCAAATCACAGGATTTCAACGGGATCACGATTCAGCTTGCCTCGCCGGAGGATATTTTGGAGTGGTCCAAAGGAGAGATCACAAAGCCGGAGACGATTAATTACCGTACGGCAAAACCCGAAAAAGACGGCCTTTTTGACGAGCGCATTTTTGGTCCGACCAAAGATTACGAATGTTATTGCGGCAAGTATCGCAGGGTTCGCTACAAGGGAATTATTTGCGATAAATGCGGAGTGGAGGTAACTCGCGCGGTTGTCCGAAGAGAGCGGATGGGCCACATCAAGCTTGCCGCGGCGGTAAGCCATATTTGGTTTTTACGCGGCGTGCCTTCGAAGATCGGGCTCTTGTTAGATCTTTCGGTCGCCGATCTTGAGCGGGTAATTTATTTTGCCGGCTATGTGATTACGAAGGTGAATGACGACGCAAAAGATAAAGTGCTCGAAGCAATTGAAAAAGAATTCCGAGTGAAAACGAACAAAGCGGAAAAAGCGGAAGTCGAAAAATTAAAAACGGCAAAAGAAACCGCAAAAGAAGAGCTTCGTTCCATAACGCCGCTCAAGGTCCTTTCGGAGGTTGAATATCACCGGTTGTCTTTGAAATACGGCGATGTTTTTGAGGCGGATATCGGCGCAGAGGCGCTTCGCCGCCTGCTCGAACGCATGGATTTGCGGGAGACCGTCAAAAAACTCGATGACGAACTGAAAGAATCTCTGCCAGCGCAGCAGCGAAAAATTTTAAAGCGGTTGAAAGTGATTAACGGTATGATTCGGGCCGGGGTTCGCCCGGAATGGATGTTTCTTACCGTGCTTCCGGTTATTCCGCCGGATCTCCGGCCGGTGGTAGCACTTGACGGCGGGAGATACGCAACCTCCGATTTGAACGATCTCTATCGTCGCGTAATCAATCGTAATAATCGGCTGAAGCGGCTTTATGAATTAAAAGCGCCCGAAGTGATTACGAGGAATGAAAAAAGAATGTTGCAAGAGGCGGTGGACGCGCTTATTGATAATTCGGTTCGCAGAGGCCAGGCACCGGCTGCAGCGCAAGCTCAACGGCGGCCGTTGAAATCTCTTGCCGATATGCTGAAAGGAAAACAGGGAAGGTTCCGGCAAAATCTTTTGGGAAAGCGCGTTGATTATTCGGGGCGATCGGTTATTGTTGTCGGTCCTCACTTAAAACTTCATCAATGCGGACTTCCGAAGGAGATGGCGCTTGAACTTTTCAAGCCGTTTGTTTTGAGAAAAATTATTGATCGTGAACTTGCGCACAACATCCGCGGGGCGGGGCGGCTTTTGGAAGAGCGTCCGCCGGAAGTATGGGCGCTTTTGGAAGAAGTAATCGCCGAAGAAGAGCGCTTTGTGCTTTTGAACCGCGCGCCGACCTTGCATCGCCTTGGGATTCAGGCATTCCAGCCGGTTCTTATCGAAGGGTTTGCGATTCAGATCCATCCTATGGTATGTCCGCCTTTTAACGCCGATTTTGACGGCGATCAAATGGCCGTTCATTTGCCGCTCACGGATGAGGCCCAACGGGAGGCAAGAGAGCTTATGCTCGCACCGGCGAATCTTTTGAAGCCGGCAACCGGCGAGCCGATTATTATGGCCGATAAAGACATGGTTCTCGGCGTTTATTGGGCAACATTTATTGAAAAAGGGTTGAAGGGCGAGGGTAAAATTTTTCCGGATCCCGAGTCCGCTGTTTTTGCGGAGAGCATTGATGAAATAGATCTTCGAGCGGGAGTCACGGTGCGGCTTTCACCGAGGGAGGGAGAAAAACCGGCATTGGTGCCGACGTCGGTGGGTAGGATTCTCTTTAACCGCGTTCTTCCTTCCGAGTATCCTTTTGTGAACAAGGAGTTGACCAAAAAAGATCTTGAAGAAGTGATAAGCGACATCATTCGCAGATACGGATTTTCCCGGGCCGCTGAAATTCTTGATGCGGTAAAACGTTTCGGTTTCGCGCGAGCAACACTTTCGGCAATGTCGTGGGGAATGGGCGATCTTTCCATTCCGGCAGAGAAGCCGGCGCTTATTGAAGAAGGGGAGCGCGCCGTCAGCCTGATTCAACAGCAATATCTTCGGGGTCTTCTGACGGACAAAGAGCGATACGAACGCGTTGTGGAAATATGGCGGGGGGTTATGGAAAAAATCAAGGATGCGCTGCCGAAAACTTTGGACTCAATGGGCCCCGTGTATTCAATGATCACTTCGCGGGCAAGAGGGTCGTGGTTTCAGATTATGCAGATGTCCGGAATGAAGGGACTTGTGATCAATCCGGCGGGAAAAACAATTGAGCTGCCGGTGGTCTCGTCCTATAAAGAAGGATTGAGCGTATTGGAATATTTCATTTCAACCCACGGGGCGCGAAAGGGCACGGCGGATACGGCGCTTAAGACCGCGGTTGCCGGTTACCTGACGCGGCGGTTGGTTGATGTTTCGCAAGATATCACGATTGTTGAAGAGGATTGTAGGACAAAAAATGGCATTCCGGTCTGGCGCGAGGATTCCGTCGAAGTCGGACGACCCCTTCAACACCGGCTTTACTCGCGGTTCATGGCAGAAGACGCAAAAGATAAAAACGGAGCGGTGGTTGCCAAGAAAGGAGAGTTTATAGATCGGGAACGCGCCCTCTTGCTTGCAAATGCAGATGTCGATGTGGTGTGGGTTCGTTCGCCTATCACATGCCGGAATCTTCGCGGGCTTTGCCAGAAGTGTTATGGGTTGGACCTCGGACGGAACGAATTGGTGAAAGCCGGTGAGGCGGTCGGTATTGTTGCAGCACAGTCAATCGGCGAACCGGGGACCCAGCTTACGATGCGTACGTTCCATACCGGAGGGGTAGCCGGCGGCGGCGATATTACGACCGGTCTTCCGAGGGTGGAGGAAATTTTTGAAGTTCGTCCGCCAAAGGGTAAGGCGGTCATTTCCGAAATTGACGGAACCGTTATTGAAATTGAGGATGTGAATCACGAAAAAATCATTAAAATTGCGGGAGAGCCGGATGCAGCGCCGCGTATCGCCAGAAGGATTGGCAAGCTCCGAAAGCTTATTGGAAAGCAAAAGCGCGAGCTCGCGGACGATGGAGTGCGCGAATTTCATATTCCGCCCTCTGTCGGCATTTTTGTCGAGCTTGGGAGCAAGGTAAAGAAAGGGGATCTTTTATCGGAGGGACATGCCGATTTGAAAGAACTTTTCCGGATCGCCGGGAAAACATTCACCCAGCGCTATATTATAAAAGAGGTTCAGAAAATTTATTCCTTGCAGGGAGCGCCGATTCATGATAAACATACGGAAGTCATTGTGCGGCAGATGTTTTCGAGGGTGAAGATCAAAAACGGCGGTGATACCACGTTTACACCCGGAGAAGTCATTGATAAGCTGCAATTTCATCGCGAAAATCGGAGGATCGAAAAACTTGGGCAGCGCCCCGCGACTGCTTATCAGATATTGCTCGGCATAACACGGGTTGCGCTTTCGACATCGAGTTTTCTTTCCGCGGCTTCGTTCCAGGAAACCGCTCGCGTCCTTATCAACGCGGCGGTAGAAGGAAAGAGAGATCCGTTGCGAGGATTGAAGGAGAATGTGATTATTGGGAGATTGATACCGGCAGGCACGGGATTAAAGGGCTTGGCCCATGAGCGCAAGCCATAGGCGATGCGCGAGTGGCTGCCAAACCTTTACCCTGTTAAATAACTTTAAATTTTCTATCCCAGTCATGTTTTTCTATGTTTACGTTTTAAGATCGTCAAAGGATTTCAAACTCTATACCGGATATACAGAAAATTTAAAGTTAAGATTTGAGGCGCATGATAAAGGATATGTGCCATCAACAAATAAACGAAGACCGCTTAAACTTATTTACTACGAGGCCTGTCTGAGTAGGAAGGATGCTATGCATAGGGAAAAATACCTAAAGACATACCTTGGCAAGATGTTTTTGAAGAACCGCCTCAAATCTTATTTAACAGGGTGCTGAATTTTGTAGCGAAATTTTGTTCGCAAAACAAGTTTCGTTCCAAAATTTCGACAAAATTCGCATGTTAATGATACGTTTCCAAAGAGTAGGCAGAACAAATGATCCGGCTTTTCGGATTGTGCTGACGGAAAAGCGTTCCAAGCCGAAATCCGGCGAGATTGAAATTTTGGGGAATTTTTATCCAAAGACAAGGGCGGTAAACATGAATGCCGTCAGAATTCTCCACTGGCTTTCTAAGGGGGCGCAAGCGTCGCCGCGTGTTCATAATCTTTTGATAACGCATAAAATCATTACCGGAACGAAAATAAACGTAGTAAAGGCGAAAAAGCAGACTAAAGAAGCGGTGGGCGCGACGACGTGAGTTAAATCCATTGCCTGTTGACATTTTACTATTGCGTATGCTATAATGAGTTTATAAGGCAGTGCAGGTCGAGCTGCTATGCTGGTAACCGGTTATTTGGTTAACCGGTTGCCGGGAAAACGAATATAACCTGAAAAGATTAAGGATATGGCGAAAGAAAGACACGGCGATCAAGAATTCCTTGAATATCTTATCAAGTCGCTCGTGGATAACCCCGACAAAGTCGAGGTTGACCGCAAGGTTGATGAGATGGGCGTTTTGCTCACGCTTAAGGTTGCACCCGAAGACATGGGTAAAATCATTGGGCGGTCGGGCAATACAGCCAAAGCAGTTCGATCGCTTCTCCGCATCGTTGGCATTAAGAATAACGCCCGCGTGAATCTCAAGATTGAGGAGCCGGAAGGAGGTATGAGAGGAGGACGGCCGCACGCAGACGCTTCCTCGGTCGACGATGTTGTTGGCGATTTGAGTTTATAAGAGAATCAAATTATTTTATCTCTTCAAAAACCGTGCTATCATTTGATGGCGCGGTTTTTGGTTAAAGGGCTTGGCCCACGAGCGCAAGCCGTAGGCGATGCGCGAGTGGCTGCCAAACCTTTACCCTGTTAAATCCTCTGCCCAATAAAATCGATGAGGTTATTGGGCAGAGGAATTTCGCCGGAGGCGAAATTATTTAACAGGGTGCTGAATTTTATAATTATTCGCTGGCGCTCATAAATAAAATTCGCATGCGTTTTGATATTATTATCCCGATTTCTCAAAATTCTGAAGAATTTTAGAGAAATCGAGGACCCTCGATTTTGTAACTACGGTTTACACCGTAGACAAAATCGGGGCAATTTTCCCTGATGAAGTTTGATATAATAACAATTTTCCCCGAGGCATTTACTTCCTATCTTAATACTTCAATCCTAAAACGAGCTCAAGAAAAGCGCCTGATTGATATTCATATCCATAACCTTCGGAATTTTGCCGGCGATGAGCGAAGAACTGTTGATGGAAGGCCATATGGCGGGGGACCGGGGATGGTGCTCAAGATTGAACCAATCGCGCGCGCGATTGGTTCAATCTTGAGAAACTCTAAACCCGAAATCCTAAACTCTAAACAAATCCAAAATACGAAATTAAAAAAGCGGACAAAAATAATATTATTTTCAGCGGCAGGTAAGCAGTTTGACCAGAAAATGGCGCGTGATTTATCTAAAAATTATGACCGAATCGTAATGATTGCCGGTCATTATGAAGGAATTGACGAACGTATCAAAAAAATAATTTCGGATTTCGGATTTCGGATTTCGGATTTATCCGTTGGTCCTTATGTTCTCACGGGCGGGGAGCTGCCGGTAATGGTTGTTGTTGATGCGACGAGCCGCCATGTAGCCGGCGTTTTGGGAAAAGAACAATCTCTTGAAGAAAATCGTCTGGGGATCGGCGTTCCCGCTTATACGCGGCCGGAAAATTTTATATGGCGAAGGAAAAATTACCGCGTCCCGAAAGTTCTGCTTTCCGGAGACCATGCGAAAATTGCAGTATGGCGAAGAAAACACAAGCGCCAATCGGACTAATTAGACATTCGTCAGTTCACATGCTACTGTCTGGTAGTAGTAGCTCTTTGATTCTAAAAATGGGGAGGAAGGCATGGCTCCTCGGGGGTTTTCTCTCGCGATCGCCGTTTTTCTTTTTATCTCATTTTCAGCGAGTGGTGCCGTCGCCGACACCCTTAGTCCGGGAGCAGTGATTCAGGAAGCGGCAAGCAAGATAAAAATTGTCTTGAATAATTCAAGGCTTAGTCCGGCCGAAAAACGCGCAGTTATTCGGAAAACTGTATTGCCGCATCTCGATGTGGCGCGAATGGCGGAACTTGTTTTAGGAACGCATTTGAAAAACAATCGCAGCCGAATGCCTGAGTTCATTCCTCTTTTTACGGGACTTCTTGAGCGCGCTTACCTGAATCTTGCCTTGCTTGAGAGGGTTACGGGGATAGATGTAATCGTTCTTTCAGAAAAAATAGATGGCGACTATGCTGAAGTTCGCACTGTGTTGACGGCAAAGAATGAAAGCATTGATGTTACGTACCGGCTGCAGAAAAAAGGAGACCGTTGGCTGGTTTATGACATTCTTGTAAAAAATTTGAGTCTGATTGCCAACTATCGCGCTCAGTTCAACTATGTGATTGCCATTTCTTCATTTGATCATCTGCTTCAACGGATGCGTGTAAAGTTAGGAGAACCGGAAAATGAAAAATAGGATTTTCGCGCAGCTCGCTGCGCGGTTTTTTATTCTCGCGGACGAACATGAATTACCGCGCTGCAAGCAGCGTGGTATCTTACCCCAGCCCCAATTTTGCTCTCGTGCCGAGTCGAAGCGCTTCGCCCATAAACGGGATGTGCCTATTCGGCACACGCACTTCGTTTTGTTTACTATAATTTTTAATCTATCTTGGTTTGTTTGTTTTATAGAGGCAAAATTGGGGCGGGGTTAATTGTTTCTATGCCGCGCTCTTCCCCGCGGTCCAGCCTTCGCAGCCGACACGACTGCTACGGCGGAGTAGGCCAAGCCGCGGGGAATTCGCGCGGAGAAACAATTAAAAAGCCCCCGTTGTTGGTAGGGGGCCTGTAAATTGATTGATTTATCGCGCATTGGATTATTCTTTTTCCCAGGGGAAGATGATAAAACCGCTATTTTCGGTTTTTTCGTTAAACCACCACGTCGGTTCGATTATGCTCGAGCGGTGGTAAAAGAGGGTAACTATCGGATTGCCTCTATGCGAGGCAAGTCGTTTTCCGGTATCAGCAACGTCATCGGCGACAAGAATTCTTCTATCAAGGGGGTGCGAAGACACATACTGCGTCATTTTGTGTTCGTATTTTGCTCCCCGAGTGCTGCCGCCGATAAGACTTTGAACCATTGGATCCGGCGACCCCCAGAGTATGAGCGGTATTCCCAATTGATGCGAAATTATAACCGCCATCATAAGGCCTCCGCGCGGGAGGCCCATCACCCCGGTGAATTCAGAACGATTTGCGTTCAGTGCTGGAATTACCCGCTTCTCCATATCAGAGAGAAATTGCTCCCATGAGTAAAATGTCTTTGTCGGCATCAGTTTTTACACCCCGCTAGTTCATATTCCTCCGGTTGCCAGATTAAAAAGGTGCACCAACCCTTGTGCCACCCCCTGAAAGCGCTAATTTCTATCCACCATTCAGGAAACATTGAAGCCGCTGATTTAAAGGTGCCATCCCTTGAAAAATGAATGTGGACAATTGTGTATTTTAATTTCTTGTCGGATTCAACCACTATGACCGCGTTTGACATACAGTGTTTTGCGTCGCCTTCCTTATGTGCCGAATATTGAAGATCGTTAAATGCCGGAATGCGGACTTCGTATTTGCCGTGCGGCTTTAAATTATTGCGACCTATCTCTCTCCGAACAAATTTATGCACCGCGCTATTAAGAGTCATACGACAAACTTCCAACTCTTCTTTGGTCCCTGTTTGTCCGTAACTTGAAGGCGGTTCTATGAGCATAAGGCTAAAGACAATGGCGTAAGCCAGAGGAACGAAAATGCTTCTCACCGATACCTCCTTAGAAAAATTGTCAAGAAACAGTGGGGATACCGTAGCATATTTTACTTGATGCTACAAATAATGGTAAAAAATAAGTATACGCCATGGAACATAAAGGAACAGAAGGTTTGAGGACATGGGTTGAAATCGATACCGGCCTGCTTCGGCAGAATTTTTTGCGGCTGCAGAAACTTATCGGACCCCGGTGTCGATTTATGGCTGTAGTGAAGTCGAATGCCTACGGGCACGGTCTTGTACCGGTCGCAAAACAACTTGCGAACGCTAAACACGAAGCTATAAACCCTAAAAGCTTGTGGTTTGGAGTTGATTCGGTTGTTGAAGCGCTGCGTCTCCGGGAAGAAGGAATTAAAAATCCGGTTCTGGTTTTTGGTTCGACGCTTGCGGAACGCATGCATGAGGCGGCGGATAACCACATTACTCTTACTATTTCAAATTTTGATGCGCTTGCTTCGCTTTCAAAACTTTCCGAGAGGCCCGAGTTCCATTTGAAAATCGATACCGGCATGCATCGGCAGGGATTCATGCCGGGTGACACCGCCCGGCTTGTGAAATGTTTGAAACGTTCCGGGCTTTCTCCTGCCGGCATTTATACTCATTTCGCGGCCGCAAAAGACCGGGCGTATCCGACGATAACATTTCGGCAGTTTAAGAATTTTAACGATGTTTTGGGGAAGCTAAAGCGTGTTGGATTTTCTGCCAAAGGCGCCGTGCCGGCCGGCCCGCGGGGATCCTCGCCTGTTGGCCGGCATGGTGTTTCCGGCGGAAAAAATTTTATACGGCATGCCGCAGCTTCCGGCGGGACAATTCTTTTTCCGGAAACGCATTTGGATATGGTTCGGGTTGGTATGGCGCTTTGGGGGCATTGGCCTTCCGAGGAAGCGCGTCTTAATGTTGTTTCGCGGATGTTTGATTTGCCGAGCCTGGAGCTTCGCCCGATTCTTTCTTGGAAGACAAGGATTGCTGAAATAAAAGAGATCCCTGCCGGCGCATCGATCGGGTACGACCTAACCGAGCGGGTGACTCGAAAAAGCGCGGTTGCGGTCTTGCCCGTTGGTTATTGGCACGGTTTGGACCGCGGCCTTTCTTCTATCGGATCAGTTTTGGTGAGGGGGGGGCGGGCAAAAATTCTTGGCAGGGTCTCGATGGATATGATTGTTGTTGATATCACAGATATCAACAACAAAGTCAAAAGTCAAAAGTTAAAAGTCAAAACTGGCGAAGAAGTTGTGCTAATTGGTAAACAAGGGCAAGTGGAAGTTACGGCAGAGGAGATGGCCCGTCTTATCGGAACATCACCGTATGAAGTGTTGACGCGGATTAATCCGCTGATTGAGAGAATTTATAGGTAGTATTCGCGGATATACGGCTTGAAAAAGATTTATCAACGAATTACGAATCTTTTACGAATATACGAATACGCTTTTGGGTTCATTCGTATATTCGCGCCCGATTCGTAATTCGATGATGTATCCTATGAACGAGTTTCGGAGAAGCAAAATTCTTTATACCGGGACGTCTTCATCTTCTGTTAAGAGAAGAAAGTTTCCTTTGCGAAAAGCCGGCCGGCTTATTGTTTTTGTGGCGCTGTTTCTTTTGGTAGCGGCTGGGAGTTTTTATATGATGCGTTGGGAACGCCTTCTGATCCGTACTATTGACATAAAGGGCTTGTCTTCTCTTTCCGAGGAAGAAATTCGGAATACCGTGGCGGGGCAGCTTGAAGGGAATACTTTTTTCTTTACGCCTCGAAGCCACGTATTTGTGGTATCGGGGAGCCGGCTTGAACAAGAGTTGCGCGATAAATATCCAAAGATTTTCAGCGCGGAAGTTAAAAAAACGCTAAAATCATCGCTTGAAGTTATTGTGCAGGAACGGGAAATTTGGGGTATAGCATGCACAAAGACCGAGGTTGCGGAAATTCAATCGGGTGTTTCTGAAAAAAATGAGACGAGAAAAACAGCCGGACCTTGCTTTTATATTGACCGTTCCGGTTTTGCGTTTGAAGAGGTTTCTTCCTTCGAAGGCGGAGTTTTTCCTGTTTTGTACAAAGGCGGGGAGGGAGTTCTTGGTTCTCTTCCCGTTTCCCAAACAGAAGTAGAGGGTTTTGAAAAAATTAACGAAGCGCTTGCTTCTATTAATCTTTCGCTTCTTTCCATTGAGTTTTTAGAAGAGAGCGAAGACGTTCGGTTGATGCTGAAGGACGGTTGGGCGTTGCTGATTCCGTTCAATAAAAATCCGACTGAATGGGCGCCGGTGCTTCGAGCGTTGCTTCTTGGCGAGATTAAGGAAAGAAAGAGCGAGCTTGATTATGTTGACCTGCGTTTCGGTAACAAAGTTTTTTATAAATTTCGATGATTGTAAGAAATTGAAGCAAATACCCCAGTGCCAATCTTGCAGGTTTTGCTTGGGCGAAGCGCTTCGCCTATAACGGGATGGGGTTATTCACCCCGCGCGCTTCGCTTTGTTTATTTAGGAAAATTTTTCAGAAACTATTTTTATTTTTTTAGGGCAAGATTGGCACGGGGTTATTTATTCGTAGCTATGGCGTTCCGCCATAGACGAATAAATAAAAAAAGGCCCCTTGCGCGAGAAGCGCGCAAGGGGTACCGCTGATGCTGTGTTTCCGGCTTTGCCTTCGAGTGCCACGCGGTGTTGACCCGCCTCATCTGGCCTCCTCTGGCATGTGTCTAGTGCCGCGGCCTCCATCTCATAAGTCAGCCCGCGGCAGTCATCCGTGCCAGCTGCTTAATCCCGCTGAAAGCGAGACGCATGCACGGATTGCAGAGATTGGGGAGGGTCCGAGAGCCCGGGCGACCTAACGCACCTGCGGCCGCAGGCACGCTAAGGATCTCTACGGCGTCGCCCGTTTTCTGAAACGGCCGCGCACAACTCCGGGTCGTGCGTAACCGTGATGGCTTCATGAGCAACTCCCGCGAAGTGCGGGCAAGCCGCTCACATCCAGCACCTTGTCGCGAACAAGGCAGCCACTCTTGCAGTGATCCGTCGTATCCCTACCCCAGTATTTATTGAATCCGCACGGGCATGATGTGTTGAATTCTGCCCCACTAAGCCGGGGGTCCGGCATGTGTTTAAGCGCCTCGTGCGGAAATGCTTTCAAAAAACAGGCCCCTGCGATCCGTATCGGATCCCACAAAACAAGTGTTCACAAGCCGGCAGGGGCGGGCGGCAACATTTCGCATTTATCTTATTATAACAAACCGGTAAATCTTGTCAAGTGTTTGCGAGGGAGAAAGAAGCGCTTATTTTACAAGTATTTTTTTGAAATTATTTCCCTGATTTTTTGGGTAATTTCATTAAGCGTGAAATAGGCTTTTACCAGATAATCGTCCGCCCCAAGGGATCTTGCGCGGTCGATGTGTTCTTGTTCGCCAAGGTTGCTTAAAACAAGTACCGGGGTGTTTTTCAAGCGGTCATTTTTGCGTATGACCTCAAGAACCTGAAATCCGTCAATGACCGGCATGAGAAGGTCGAGAATGATAAGCGTGGGGTTTACCTTTTCAAGCAGATCAAGCGCTTCCTGTCCGCCTCCCGCCCCTTCCACCAAAAATCCTTCTTTTACGAGTTTGTCGGTAAGAAGCGTGCGCAAGAAGGTGTCGTCTTCCACCAAAAAAATCAGCCCCTGGTTTGTTTGGTCCTCTGCAAAATTTTTGGGAGGGCGCGCTGGCGCCGGGGCCCAATGTTTCAATTTTTCGATGACCTCTTGCGGAGTGAAATTCGCTTTGACGAGGATGTCTTTTACGCCGAGCTTTTTGACCTGTTCAATTTCAATCGGCCGGCCCGAGTTGGAAATTATGATTACCGGAATTGAGCCGAATTTCGGATCATTTTGCATTTCTTCTAAAATCTCGAGGCCTGTTTTTTTAGGCAAAACCACATCCAGAAGTATGGCATCCGGCCGATCTTCTCTGATAGAGTTCAGGGCGGTTTCGCCGTCGGAAGCCGTTATTACTTCATATCCTTCCCGCTCCAGCTTAATTTTGAGCGCATTCAAAAGGTTTTTTTCGTCTTCGACGATCAGTATTTTAGACATTGTGGATGTTTAAGGCTGCGAATTAGCTATAGGATTAAAATTCTCTAATAAACTCTTTTGGGGCGGCGGTTTCTGCTCGGCGTTTTTTTGACGGCCCGGCTTTCGGAACAGTGAAGTGGAACGTTGTGCCTTTTCCCACCTCTGATTTTACGGAAATTGTGCCTCCGTGTCTAAGCACGATATTTCTTGCGATAAACAGTCCGAGACCGCTGCCATGGGGGTTCATTTTTACCGCCCCTTCGGAGCGGTAAAATTTTCCGAATAATCGTTTTTGGTCGCTCATCGGTATGCCTATTCCTGTGTCAGAGACGCTTATTCCTATTTCGCCTTGCTCTTCAGCAAGGGCTATTTTGATGATACCTCCGGCTGGCGTATAGGAAATAGCGTTTTCAAGAAGATTCTGGATGATCATTTGGAAGCGATCTTTGTCCAAAACAACGAGTGGTAGAGGCGCTTTTGGCTTTTCCAGCAGCATGGAGATACCTTTCTTTCCGGCGAGCTCTTTATACGGCCAGGCGGCTGTTTCTATCATTGCGAGAATATCTTCCTCCCGGAATTGGTACTCGAATCTTCCTTCCTCGATACGGGATACATTGAGAAGGTCGTTAACCAACTTTATCATGCGCTCATTTACGTCATATGTTGATTCAAGGTATTCCCGTTGCGCCGTTGATATCTTTCCGGCATCTCCATCGAGAATCACCCGAAGGGTCCATTTTACGGCCGATAAAGGGGTGCGGAGCTGGTGTGCGGCAATGGAGATAAATTCCGTTTTCAGGCGCGAGAGCACCCGCTCCCGCGTAACGTCGCGTACAAGCAGGATTATTTCTCTTCCGCCCTGTATCGGAATGGTGTCAACTTCAAGGTGGATTTCTTGCGGTTCGTTGAAATTAAACTCGCGCGTCGGCTTGATGTCGGAAAATATTCCGTCAGGGGCGTTATCGGGGAAAAGGATCGGCCCCAAAAGCCCCATGGTCGGCAAGTCCGGCGTATCGCGGTTGAATTTCGCTGATGTCGGATCTTTTTTAAGAAAAAGCAAATCCAGCGCCCGCCTGTTTGTAAGCAGAATTCTACCTTCCCTGCTTATGTGAATGAGCCCGTCGCTTAAGTTGGTTATTATCTCTTCTTTAGTGTTCCGTTCCTCATCAAGCTCGCGGAAGACCGCAAGAAACGACCGGCTGCCCAAAAAAAGAAAGAAAATGAGGAGGGCGATAATGGCGACCACCGCGCCGTTTAACTGGAGAATAGCGGTTGAAGATCTGAAAAAATCACTTTTCGGCTCCTCGATGATTATTCCCCACCCAAACGGAAGTGATTTCGCGAGCGCATATACCAGATCATCTTTTTCGTTGATATATTCACCTTCTGATTTTTTGAGTAAGCCGGATTTTAAAACGTCTTGTATTTCTTTGACCGGCGGGCGGGAAGTGAGATTTGCAGTTGTGAGGGCGAACTGGCGATCGGGGTGTGCTGCGAGATTCCCTTTGTTATCGACGACGTACACCCGCCCCTTTTCTCCGGCCGGTATCTGGGAAACCGCATCCCATACTCTGCGGAGATCCAAGTCGGCAAGCATTACACCGATTACCGTATTTCCTTCCGAAATGATGGGGAAAGAAAATTCAGTTGAAGGAATGGCATTGGCATCGACATATACGGTACCGACAAATGACTCGCCGCGCCTTCCTTTTTCAAAACCTTCGCTTCCGCGGGCATCTCCCAAGTCTTCTTTTCCTGCGGTAAAGAATCGAGAGCGGACCGTTATATCTTGTCCTTGCGAGTCGCTGATTCTGATTTTTTCAAACTCCTGGTTTCTTTGCAGGAACGCGTCTATTTCTTTGTCCAACTCCTCTTTATTTGAAAGTTCTGCCGCGCTTACATCGGCAAGTTCCCGTAAAAGCGCGAATCGTCCTTCAAAGAACGTCCCGACCTCTATGGCAGAGCGGTCCAGTGCCGCTTCGTGTACGGCGAGTTCCTGTTTTAGGGCGGTTTGATAATTTGAGATGGAGAGAAACGCATAAAGTCCGAATACGGCAAGCGCAACAATAATAACCGTGGCCGGAAAATGGGCCTCGGGAATAAAGCTGAATCCAAAGTATTTTCGTCTGGGGTTCATCCTGTTAGTTGATGGTCTTATTGTTTTGAAGAGCAGCGGGGTTTCTAACGGGACTCGTCAATAATAAGGTCTGCCTTAGAAAGAAGCGTTTGGGGGAACACGAGTCCGATTTCACGGGCGGTTTTTCGATTCAGAACCAAGAGAAGTTTTCTGGGAGAGTCAATCGGAAGTTCAGCGGGGTTTGCGCCCTTCAATATTTTGTCCGCATAAACCGCGGATTGCTCGCCCGTAATGAAATAATCCGGCCCATACCCCAGCAAACCTCCTCGCTCAACCATATCTTTGTCAAACACCGCAAATGGGAGCTTTTCTTTTTTTGCTTGATCCACATACGTAGAAAGATTGGCCCAAACGAGTGAGTCGGAAGAAATTACGATGCCATCCACGTCAGCGCGTTTTATGGCAGAAGCGGTTGCGCTTACGTTGCGCTCTTTTGTGATGTAGTAGGGGATTATTTCTACGCCGAGCTTGCGGCCGGCAACAAGCGCCGAATCATATGAACTTTTGGCCGGGATGTCTTCCGGGGAGAATGGAAAAGCGACGCGGCGGGTTGCCGGGGCAGCTTCTTTCAGGAATTCAAGGCGTTTCGCCGCGAGAGGAGAGGAAAGCGACTGCACTCCGGTTACGTTTTTGCCGGGCCGCTGAAGGGACTCCACCGTTTTAGAAGCAAGCGGGTCGCCCATAGATCCGAATACTATGGGAATCGTTTGGGTCTGTTTTTGAACCTCTATCGTGGCCGGCGTTGAGTAAACATGAATGAGATCAACGCCTTCTTTTATCATTTCTGAAACCAAAGCCGGCAGTTCCTCGCGCTTATCGGTAAAACGGATGGAATAAGAAATATTTTTGCCCTCTTCGTACCCCAACTCTTTCATCTTCGAAATAAAACCGTCTACGCCCGGGCGGTATGTTTCCCCTCGAACAAGGATTCCTATTTTATAAAGCCGGGGCGTCTTTTTGAAAAAGCCGTTTTCTCGGGAAAAAGCAATAATGGTAATTACCGCAATAAGAACGGCCCAGAAAATACTTAGTTTTATAGTTTTTTTCATACTCGGTTAGGGAAGCCGGTAAATAAATATTGACTTTCCGGCTTTCGCGACGGGTGTGAATGGTTTTAACCACTCGTAAGAATCCTCCGGTTTCCGTACGAATCCCTTAACCGGAGTTCCGAAGGCGCTCATTTGAAATGAGGAAGAAATCGCAAACCAACCGCTCATCGGACCCCGCGCCGACCACCATGGTTCGAAGCGGTCACCAAGATAATAACGCGGGCTTCCGCCGCCAAAATAATCGAGCGGCATTTTTTCTATATTGTTTTCCTCCACAAATGCTTTAAGCCGTTTCAAATCCTGGCCCCAGTCATAGTTGGAATCAACGGCTACGAGATAGCCCGTATTGCTTCCGCCGGCGAGCTTGTTGTAATAAGGGAGATAATGCGGAAAAGCGGTTATGGTTTCTCCGATAAGCCAGATAAGCAACACACCGATAAAAAGATGTTTAGGGATCGATTTGACGTAACGGTAGTAGATATTTTTTAGCGCGCCGTACCATGTGTGCGGATTAGAATACATTCTGTGCTCAAGCCACGGCGTTATTTCTTTTGCAACGAGCGCATAAAGAAAGGGGAACGTCGGCAGAAGATGGCGTATACCGATATTGAGAGGCGAACGCATTGACCAGCTCCAATAAAAAAGGATGAAGATCCATGACGCGGTTTCTAAAAAGTGGTCGCGTATCCACCAAAGCATTTTCGACGCGCTTTTTTCCGTTGTCCGGAGTATGCGCTGCAGCGCGAAGCCGAGTGCTGCGAGCGAAAGGATGTGGAATGCAAGCGGCTCTTTGAAGAGATAAAGAACGGGGAAGTAAAGAAATGACCCGCTCGAACTGACTTCTCCCCAAAAGTACGCCGTGTTGCCGCCTGCGACCCGCTGTACGACCATCAAGACGCCGAGGAGATACTGGGCAAGCGGGCGGAGTAACGGTTGGCCGATCATCCAGAGATCAAGGTCAACCAAAAACCGGTTTCCGAATGAACCGAGAATAAATTCGGCGTCGCGAAACTGTAGTTCCGGAGGGTAGTTCCAGACATGATATGCGTAAACTATCCAGATAAGCAGGAGACCAATGGCTCCGATAGCTGCTGTTTTTGCCAGCAGGCGGAAAAACAAAGCGATGCGATTGCTTATTTGCAAATGCATTTGGGAGAGCGCCCAAACTATAAGCAGGATGCCGTATAGCGGGATAAGAAGGACCAGGGAAAATTTTAAAAGTTGCGCAACACCAAAAGCAATGCCTGCGATAGTAACTTTTTTCCAGGACGGATTTTCCAAAAAATTCAGGAAGGAAGCAATGCCGATAAAAAAAGCGAATGCGGCGGCAAGGTCGGTTGTTATATAACGGGAATGGGCAATAAAGGTCGGAGAAAACGAATAGAAGACCAGCGCAAAAAGACCGGCCTTTGCTCCAAAACGGTTTTTCGTCCATCTCCAGAAAATCCAGCCAAAAAGTACGGCAAGAGCCATTACCGGAAGGCGCATCCAAAAGAGAATTTGGTCCGCGTTGTTGCCCGATTCGTAAAGAAATATGCGCCCCTGATCCCATTGGCCGTTTATGTCATTCGTCCACGGCTTCGTGTCCAGCGGGAAATGGAGATTAAGAAAGAGCGCGGGAAAAGCGGCAAGATCTTTGAGGAGCGGCGGGTGTTCGGGGTTTAGGCGGTAGTCTTTTTGGGTAAGGTACGAGTATCCTGCAGGGATGTGCGCAAGCTCGTCCATTATCGCGGATTCTCCCCGGGCTGAGAAAAACATCAGGCCCGCCATCGCCGCAAGAATCAGCAGGGCAAGCCGGTCAGCGAGGCTAAATTCCATGCGAAAAAAGTGAAAAGTTATCATACGGACGAAATTAAAAATTTTCAAAAGAAATAAATGCGTCTTTTGGTTTCAGATTCATGCCGGGAAATTTGTTCGTAATATCCCTGCGCACCGAGGCATCCATAGGGATTATAACAACTTTTTCATTTTGCCCAAAGGCGATTTCTTCGGCGGATAAAACGTAATGCATTTTTTTTATGGTCCGCTCCGTTTCCGAGAACGTTTTTGTAAAAAACATCGGCACTTGGGCTGCGGCAGGAATGCCGCGGATCAGTACGTCGCTATGGTTAACGATTACAAATTTTTCTGTTTCCGACGGCAACGAGGCGAGGTATCTTCCCATATTTTCAAGATCGGCGGAGAATGCCGGAACGGTATTGGGATGAGTGGGGAAAAGAAGGAAATACGCCTGATAGGTATAGATAGGAATAAAGATAAGGATGAGAAAAAAAAGAATGGCTGTTTCCCGGCGTATTCTTTCGATTTGCCGGCGAGCGTTTTTAAAGCGTTCGTCAGAATGATATTTTTCGAGCGCAGCGAAAGCTTTTTTTACGGCCGTTGTTGCCCCGAGAGCGGAAAGAATCATAACCGGAGGAATCATGCCGATCGCCCGGAGAGCATGGGGGAGCCCTTCACGAGTAAGGGTTGCCGGGAGCGACATAAAGAAAAGCCATGCGAGAAGCAGTGTATAAACTTTTTTTGAATCAGGAATAGGGAATGATGAATCGGGGTTTTTTCTTTCGCCGCCCCCTTGATTCTTGATTCCTGATTCTTGATTCCTGATCAAGACACGAAATGCAACGATTATTCCCGCAAGAAAAAAGAAACTCACCATAGGATTCAATTCTGGTTGGCAATCATAGTTATGCCGTGGATTGCAGTCTCCTTTCCAGAAAAACATCTGAAAGGTCAGGAGGTTAGACTTCGCGAATTCATAAACCGGCCTTTCGCTGGCGAAAACCGATACCTGGCTGCTTCTGGCAAAAAAGTCGCTGGGGTTTTTCACAAAATAGAGCACAAGAGGTGACACCACAAGCAAAACGGTCAAAATGAAGAGTGCGATGGCGCAAGGGGTGCACGGCTTCTCTGGGGCGTCGCTTTTCCGCATCCATCGGGTAAATGCGAAAATAAGCGGGAGCGCAATCACAAACAGCATAAGTCTGAATGCCGGATAGGTGTGGAAGCCCAGGCCGATAAAGATGCCGGCGCATACGATGCTTGAAAATTTTCCTGTCCGCAATCCTTTTATGAGCCAGTACAGGCCGAAGGTCGTGAAGAACGGAACGAGAATGGCGCGAAAGCCGATACGGGAGAAATTGATGTGCCAGTAACTTGTGGCCAAGAAGAATGCCGAAAGTAGCGCAACAATAGTTGAATCAGGAATCATGAATAATGAATTATGATTTTTGTTCTTGTTTTCACGATTCCTAATTCCTAATTCATAATTCTTGAACAATTCTTTTGTCAGCAAATATATCCCCAGTATAGTAAGCATTCCAAAAATGGCGCTAACCAGTCTTAACACCCATGGTTCCAAGCCCAAAAGCCAAAGGGCGACGGCTTGGAGGTTGATAAATAACCCCTCGCGGCCGTTATTTTCGGGATAAAACAGTTTAAAATCTCCAGTCTCCAGCGATTCGACCGCATTGTTTCCGTTCATGGCTTCGTCTATAAAAAGACCCGGAGGGATTTGCGGGAGAAGGTAGAAGCGGAAAAAGGCGCCGACTACCAAAATCGCAAAAAGGAAGGTGAGTTCTTTCTTTAGCATATAGTTTGTATTATACTATAAGGAGCCAAAAACGAAGAATTAGACCTCACAAAGTGTTGAAGTTATGATGGATATTAATCCTCAAGAATATTCTCAGGCGGAGGAAATTCAGGAACTTGAACGGCTGCTTGAAGAGAAAAAACGGCAGCTTGCTGAACGCGGGGAAGGACAAGAGCCGAAAGAAACGTTTCGGGAACTTTTTAAAGAGCGATATGCGCCGGGAATTCCTGAAAAACCTCCGACTGCTTCAGGGACCGGCCCGTCGCCGATTTTGCCGCAATCCTCCGATGACACCTCAAAAGCAAAAGCGCGGGAAGAGCAATTGCGCATTTTTATTGAGATTTCTTTTGAAAAGGGGATTGCCGCGGCAATCCAATTGGCAAAAGCTAATACGCCGTGGCTTCTTGACGAATTGCACGACCGCCTCATCGACGAATATTACGAAAGATTGATACAGGCGAAACAAATCAGTAACAAATGAGGGTTTGGATAATGAATAAGGAATTTAGGGTGTCCCGTTTATGCCAAAAATTCCTCGTTCATGATTCCTGATTCATAATTCACGTTGTCTGATTTTACTCTTTTTACTTTTTACATCATTGCCGTTCTCGGGGCGGGGATTTTTGGCATTGCGTTTTTTTGGGTTTGGAAAGTGAGCCGCAAGAAAGAGTTATCCGGGTCGTTCAATATGAAGCTTTTTCAAGTGATGCTTCCGCCGGTGCGCCGTAAGGAGGATCTGCAAATTCAGCAGATTCGGGACAAAATCGCCATCATGGAAAAGCTTTTTGCAGCACTTCATGATGTCGGGCATCGCAGTTGGTTTCGGCAAGAACGGCCGATTTTCGCATTTGAGATAACCGTGCCTCACACCGGCGAAGAAATCATTTTTTATATCGCCGTTCCGCGTCTTTTCAGCCACTCTATCGCAAAGATCGTAGAAAGCGTTTATCCCGATGCGCAGGTAATTCCGGTTAAGGACTACAATATTTTCAATCCGGAGGGACAGAGTGTTGGCGCGCTCATGGAATTCGAACGAAACGATTTTCTTCCTATCCGCACGTACCGCGCGTTGGAATCGGATCCATTACGGGAGCTTTCAAACGCGTTTTCCAAGCTGGAACGAGTTGGCGAGGGTGCGGCATTCCAGATTGTCATGCGCCCGGCGCCGAAGAAGCGCTCAAAAGAAATTTTGCTTTTCGCAAAGAAAATTTTTGAGCGCGGGCAATTTCATAAGGAGAGCGCCTTGAAAGAGGTTATGGAGGACATTTTGGGTATTGGGCATGCCAAAGTGAAAAAGCCGGAAGAAATGAAAAAAGAAGAAATGAAACGTCTTTCGCCGAAGGAGGAGGAAATGGTGCGGGCCGTTGAGAACAAGGCGGCTAAACCGCTTTTTGAAGTGAATCTCCGTCTCATTGCCTCGGCGCGGGAATCTTCGCAGGCGGAGGAGATTTTACGGAATCTTGAGGCCGCGTTTTCGCAGTTTGACGAGCCTACGCTTAATATGTTCAAAATAAAGCGGCTTTCCGGAAACTCCCTGAAAAATCTTTTTTATCGCTTTTCGTTTCGAATTTTTTCAGAGAGCGAATCATCGCTTTTAAGCTCCGAAGAACTCACTTCGCTTTTGCATTTTCCTAATGTCGAATTGGAAACCCCGAAAATTAAAGTAGTGAAGGCAAAAGAATCTTCCCCGCCGGCGGATTTGCCGCGTGAAGGGGTTTTGCTCGGCTATAACCCTTTTCGCGGCGCTGAAACCCCGATTTACATCACAAAAGACGACCGTCGCCGCCATCTCTATATCCTCGGGCAGACCGGAACCGGAAAAACCGCATTTATGGAGAATATGATCCGCCAGGACATCGAAGCCGGCGAGGGTGTTTGTTTTATCGACCCGCACGGTGATACCGTTCAACGGATTCTCGGGCTTGTGCCGGAACGCCGACTTGAAGAAGTCATTTACTTTAATCCCGGCGACGTTTCGTATCCGATGGGATTGAATATGCTCGAATATGATCCGCGATTTCCCGAACAGAAAACATTCGTTGTCAATGAGCTTCTTTCGATTTTTCAGAAACTTTTCGGACAGGTTCCCGAATCAATGGGACCGATTTTCGAGCAGTACTTTCGAAACTCAACGCTTCTTGTGATGGAAGATCCGGCTTCCGGCAATACGCTTCTTGAAATCCAACGGATATTCGCTGACCCCGAATTTCGGCAGTTCAAGGTTTCCAAATCAAAAAACGTGGTGGTAAACACCTTTTGGAGAGAGATGGCTGAGAAAGCGACCGGCGAGCAGGCGATTTCCAACTACGGCCCGTACATTACTTCAAAGTTTGACAACTTTCTTGCAAACGAGATTATGCGCCCGATAATCGCGCAGGAGCGTTCGGCATTTAATTTCCGGGATGTGATCGACAACAAAAAGATTCTTCTTATCAATCTTTCCAAGGGACGGCTCGGGGAATTGAATTCTTCCCTGATCGGCCTCATAATGGTGGGGAAGTTATTGATGGCTTCGCTTTCTCGCGTTGATATGCCAGAAACGGAGCAGAATGATTTTTACCTCTACATTGACGAGTTCCAGAACGTTACTAC
>JACPMF010000009.1 GCA_016186145.1 Candidatus Sungiibacteriota bacterium
AAAACGCCCGCTTTCTCCTCTAAAAAACTTCTGGAAAATATATTTTTGCTGGCCTGCCGGAATACCAGCGCCATAGTCACGAACCCGCCACTCGACGACACCTTGTCCCATATCAGAAATAGTGATAATGATTTCTCCACCCGCAAAAGAATAACGAATCGCATTATCAAGAAGATTTTGCATCACCATGCGCAGCCGCTCCACATCTCCCAAAACCGTTGACCCTTCCTGGCCTTCAAGACGAATCAAGATACGGACAGCTTCTCGTTCCACTTTTAAAGATCTCACGACCTCGCCCGTCAACTGACCAAGAGAAACGGGGGACCGGCGAAGGACAAAGCGCCGGGCTTCAATTCTTGAAACATCCAGAAGCAAACCGACTAAACGGATCATCCGCTCATTATTATCACGGAGAAGTGCGATATGTTCCTTTTGTTGCTGCGGCAAGGCTTTTTGCTCCTGCCCCAAAAGCTCCAAAGCCCACTTGAAAATCGCAAGCGGAGTCCGCAACTGATGAGTAACCATGCTTAAAAACTCGGTTTTGATCCTATTCGCTTCAACAACCTTATTAAACCCGGCGATGAGGAAATTACCCACCGCAAAAATGAGCAATGCGATAAAAAGAACAATAAGTGCAGCAACCTCCGGTTCTGCAACAAGACGCTCCGCAAACAGGTAAATACCGACAACCGTTACGATATTTACGATGCCCATGACGATAAAAAGAAACGGAGGACATTCCCAAAGAGAAAGCCGGTTCTCGCGGCATTCTCCTATAAAATTCAATTTTTCAAAAACAGCCATATTAGAAGCGGATGGTTGCGGATAGCTACGCGGACTTATGCGGATCCGCATTGATCCGCGTTGTCATCCGCATAAATCTGCTTCTACCGCATTCACTCGCCGATAATTTCCTTCACGCGGGAAACGACTTCGGATGGAGTCATGTTTGATTTAACGATATAATCGGCAGCTCCAAGCGTTTTTCCCTTTTCAATCTCTTCTTTCTGGCCGACATTGGAAAGAACAACAACTTTCGGCTTTTTTTTGAGTTGGCCGCTATTCACTTCCTCCAACACCGCAAATCCGTCGACCGGATACATCACAATGTCCAAAAGAACCGCATCCGGTTCGTATTCTTTGATTTTCTCAAAAGCTTTTTTCCCGGTATTGAAGACTTCTGCGTCAAACCCGCTTTGCCCGAATTTCACCCGATACATTTCGGAAATAATCTGGTCGTCGTCAATAATTAATATTTTTGGTTTCATATAAATGAATTGGAATTCAGGAGTCAAGAATTACGAATGTGAAAAAAGCGTATTTCTAATTCATAATTCCTTATTCATAATTCCCTTTTGCAGTAGCCGGCAGCTCAATATGGAAAGTACTCCCTTTTCCCGGCCCGGCCGATTCTGCCCAAACTCTTCCGCGATGGTCTTCAACCACTTTCTTGGTGAAATAAAGTCCGATCCCAAGGCCAGTAACCCGTTCGTATCTGCTTTTATTTCCAATATGACTGAACTTTCCAAAAAGTTTCGGTAAGTCTTCGGCCGCAATTCCAATGCCGTCATCACGAACTGAAATATCAATGATACCCTCTATCGCCTTCTCTTGTAATGTTATCTCAATGTGGCGTGCCTGTGAATGTTTAACTGCGTTATCTACAATATTCATAACCGCCGAGGAAAGCTTTGTAAAATCAGCGCTAACAAGACGGTGCGGGGCAGAATTTACAAACCGCATCTCGATCCCGCGCTGTCTGGCTGCACCGGAGAGCGCCGTAACAACTTTTTCAACCATATCTGCTGCGGGAAATGCCGCCATTTCATATTGAATACGACCGGCTTCAATGCGGCTTAAATCAAGAAGATCGTTCACCAACCGAATAAGTTGCTCGGCCGAAAGCATCACGTTAGTCAACGGTTTTTTTAACTCCCCGGATACCGGCCCGAATGACTCCTCAAAAATCATGGACAAATAACCGCGAATGACCGTCAACGGAGTACGCAGCTGATGAGAGGCGAGAGAAATAAACTCCGACTTGGCCTGGTCAAATTTTTTCAACTCCACGTTGCTCTTTTGCAGCTCACCGGCAAGATCCGCAATTTTTTCACGGTCGCGAACTTCTTTGTATACAGCGCGAATAAGCAAAAAGCTGAACACGATAGCGGCGAAAAACAGGCCGCCGTTCAAAATCAAACCAGCAGCGTTTTGAGAAAGCAAAAGCTGCAAAAACATGAAGAAAATAAGCGCCCCCGAAAAGAGCTCGGTCGTTATGACTTTCACATCAAGAAGTTTATGGCGGATTATTGCATAAGCGGTCAGAACAATAAACGGCGTAAGAGCTAAAGGACCGTAGCGCGAATAAAGAGAGCTTCCCGTAACAATAGGAATAAAAAGGTTAGTCGTGGTAGCGCCGACAAGCGCACTCACCGCGCCGATAAGGAAAAGGCGAACTTGCGGCCTCTCGTCTTCCGGAGCATGCCGGAGTTTGTAGAAAATCAACCCGATAGCGCTTACCATAGCGGCAGTAAAGTAAACTCCAAAAAAAGAATACGCAAAACCGTATTGCGCGCGGTAAACGTCTGAAATAAAGATTATTTCTCTCACAACCGTTGACGTCCCGATGCTTAAATAAACAAACCCGGCGGCAATGCCATATAAGACAGCAAGGTGAACAGGCCGTATAAAGTCGAGCCGAAACGGAAAGATAACGGCGAAATGGAAAAAGAGGGCTGTCATTATTGCAGCCCCGGAAAACGCGACTCGGAAACCTTGCAATATAAACTGGCTCCCCGACGGAAGCTCAAAAATCATTGAAACGCCGGCTATCCAAAGCGCAACAGAGAGGGTGAATATAAAAAATATCCCATGAACAAATCGCTGGCGATTCTTTCCATATACAAGTATTCCTAAAAAGACATCGAAAACTCCGACGACAAGGGTGACCAAAAAAACAGGACTGATAGCGGGAAGAAAAAAATTCATCTTGAATTCAGAAATGCCCGGGCATAAACCGCGAGCCCATAACTACATGCGTAATGACTGCTTCTATAATAACAAAAGAACCGGCTTGGCGCATTACGGGATAAAAATAGCCGCGCCAGAAACACTGGTGCGGCGTAGTCACTTTAAAACAATGCCGGTCTACGCGGCCTTTTTTGCGCCACTCCTATTATTAAGCTTCTGAACTGCCGCGCGTATCTCGGGAGCTATTTCATCCCATAGGTAATATACAGGAACCGAAGGGTCGCCGTGTCGATAATAATAGTCAGCAATCACGCCGTCTTTCGGATAAATGATCTTCTGGAAAGGAATCTCATGGAAACTGATTCCTGCAAACTCGAGAGCGCCAAAAAGCCGCTGTTTGATTGTAGAAAGGCCGCATTTTAAACCTTCTTTTTTGGAATACTCGAGAATAGCATGGATGAGCCCGAGCGCGGTTGTTAGCCGGCCCATTGCCACACCCTCCGGGCGCTCTGAAACCAGGCGCCCGACTTCAGCCCGCGCTTCGGGCGATATTGCTTGAACCGCAAGCGGTAACTCAAAATCGTGGGCTTTTTGGGCGGGAAAAAGAAATTCCGAATCCAGGCGTCCCCTGATAAGGCGCGCACTGCCAACAATGACCCTCTTCGCAAGGTCAACGCTCGCAAGGCGGCCTACAAAAAAAACAGCATCTTGGTCGTATTCATCCTCGTCCCGCTCCAAACCCTCGGGGTAATAACCGGCCTTCTTATATACCCTGAACCTCTGCCGCATTACCTCCTCACGATCTTCGGGTAAATCCGCAATGCCGAAATCAATGCGATGCGGACCGCTTTCAATGCTTGAAAGAACTTCCATAACACCCTCCTGCTTTGCCCCTTTTTCAAAAACCGATCTTTCCATAAAAGAAACGCTTATCCGGGAGCATATCGTAAAAAGAGGAAAAAGACAACAATAAAAACAGCCCCCGGCAAAGCAAATTGATTTTTCTCTGCTCTCATGCTATGGGAAAGATATACGGCGGTCTTTTATAAAATACGGAGGGAACCATGAGGAAACGAATTTTTCCCGGCCCGGTTTCTTCGGAAATTCTCCGCAAAGCAGAAAAATTCTGCGCTACAACAACGATCGGCTCCCAGATCTGCGTTCAACAGCGAAGGGGTCCTTTTGTTTATGACTATGACGGCTTTCAATTCGTTGATTTCCACTGCGATGCTTCGGTAAATAACCTCGGCGGCAACCACCCGGCCATCGTGAAAGCGATGCTCTCACAAATCGTAACCGGAAATTTCTTTTCCGAATTCAACAACGCGCCGAACGACCCCGCAGTGAAACTCGCCGAACTCCTTGCTGAAAAAAGCCCAGTGGGACATCCCGCAAAGGTGTACTTCGGAAACTCCGGCGCTGAAGCAAATGAAGCGGCCCTGAAACTTTGCCAGGCATTTCGATGGGAACGCGGCGAACGTGATCGGTGGGATTTGATATTTTTCAAAAATTCCTTCCACGGAAGAACCAATGGCATTCTTCGTGGAACAACCTCTAAACCAGAGGTACAAAGCGGCCCATTCTTAACGCCGTGGGACAAAGAACATACAATATATCCTCCCTACCCGTCAAAAGGCGTAAATAGCGAGTACTTCAAAAAATATTTCGCCTCGCTTGATCCGACAAAAATCAACGCCCTCTTCATTGAACTGCCGTGCCAAGGCGAAGGCGGAATTATTCCGGCTGACACGGAAATGGTGCAATACGTTTACGAATGGACGCGGAAAAACGGAGTGCTCTTTATCGTCGATGTGATACAGTGCGGCATGGGAAGAACCGGCCACCTCTTCGGTTGCGACCCTGCTTTCTGGACTACGGTTAAACCCGACATGGCCACCGTAGGAAAAGCTCTTGGCGGCGGATTGCCGATAGGTGCTGCAATTTTTCGGTCTGACCTTGATTTTGAAAAAACCGGAATGCACTCTTCCACCTTCGGCGGCGGACCGATGGTAATGCGAGCTGCTCTTGCGGCATTTGGTGAAATTAGAGAACTCATTCTAAACGGCACTGTTAATCTTCTTGAGATACAAATGCGCAATGCACTGAATGCAATTGAGAGGAAATTCCCCACCCTCATCACCGAAACTCGCGGGATTGGCGCAATGTGGGCCCACGAATTTACTTCTTCGGAAACAAGAGACAAGGTCATCGAAAAATGTGAGCGGCTTGTCGAAGAGGAAGACTGCGGCGTCAGACTTTTGGGGGCCGGCAGAAAAGCCATCCGCTTTATGCCGCCGCTCAACATTGATCGTGAAACCCTAAAACTTGGTTTTTCACTTTACGAAAAAGTTCTTTCAACGCTATAATTCTAACCCTCGGCAATGCCGAGGTTTTTGTTTGACAAAGCAGTTTTTAAACCATAGGGTTGAGGCAGAAAGTACCTTAAAAGCCTAAAAAGGGGCAAGGCGATGAAAAGAGTAAGCGCCGGTGGGTTAAAAAACGGCTTCAGATTTTATACCCAGCTTGATGCGTACACACACGTTTCAGGGGTTGGTGGCAAAGTGGGCTCGGTGCACGATCCGCCAAACTCGCACGGCCTGAGCCTCCGAGGAATATGCCACCTCAACGAACACATCGTCGGAACATACAGTCGAGACGATGAGCTTAAATTTGAAAAATATGGGTGCGGCCCGGAAGAAAAAGTTAATATCCGCGTCAACCACACAAGTACCTTTTTCGGACATGGACATCTCCTTAAACGAGAGCAAATGCTAGAACTTTTTGACATAATCGCACGGGGAGTGCGGCACCCCACAATAGACCAAGCCGCCGTTGATAGAGAAGGCGCCGCGGTCCTTAACGAATATTATCTTCACGGCATAGACCTCATGGAAGACCTACTGTCTGCGGCGATCCATCAGGCAATGTATGAAAAAAATCCGGCCAAAAACAGAATCGACTGCGAACCCGAAGATCTTGCCAGAATTGAGGTGAAGGATATACAGAAATTTTTTAAAGCTTATTTCGTTCCCAACAATATGTTTGCCGTATTGCTTGGCCCGAGCTTCCATAAAGCCAGGGAGATAGCTGAAAAATATTTTGGCGATTTGGAACCGCGAACCGTACCGCCGCTTAACTACGATTATTCTGAAACACGGCCCGCCCTAGTTACACCAAAGTTGATAGAAATCGAACGTAAAGGCATACATCAGTATCACGTCGCAGTTGGATTCCCAACAAACCCCTATGGCGACAAAGACGATGAGGTACTGGACGTTTTATCATATATACTCCGCTGGAGAATGCGCGAGTCTCTGCGCGCTCAAAACACTGAATTGGGCAAAGGCACTTATCGCGCTAAAAAGTTTACATCGCGCTCATCCGTACACGGAATGATTTATGCGGCCTTCGCGACACCAAGCAAAGACTTTGCGTTTTGGGGTCTGGAAAAAATCTTGGAGATCTGCAACGATCTTAAAAACAAGTGGGTTCTTAACGATGAGCTTGAAGCTATGTCTGGAAAGCTATACAACGGCTACGTTGAAGACTTCACGATAGCACCCGACGAACTATCAGAGAGAATAATCGAGGCTGCAGCTAATGGCGACGAGGATATGCGCCGTCTAAATTCCTTTCTCGGCCGACTCTCGCGAGTGGGGAAAAAAAGCATCATGAGGGTTGCTAACGAATACTTTACGACCCCAAACTATGTGGCAGTAATCATCAAACCGGTTATGCAATAAAATTCTGCGGGACTTGCCAGTCCCGTTTTTTTATGCCACAAATACAAAGTGTTCATTTACATATAAATACCGTTTAAAAGCAAAAAAGGAGAAACTGATGGCTCACCGCCTTGAAATCCCCATGCTTACTGAAGGGTTGAGGGCCGACATCGTCGACCTTCTCGGTTTCAGCGCAAAAATCTGGAAAGGCCTTGCCTTTGTCGACCTGCGACTCGCAATCGGTCAAGGTAAAGGCGCTGGTGCGGAAAATATGAACCTTCTGGCAGCCGGGGACGACTTCGGCATGGGAGTGGGAGTTCGGGTAATTGCCGAACATAACGGTATTCATGCGCCGGGCTATGACGGACGACCGGTGGGAGCCGAGGAATTTGAACATCTGCTTGAAATAATCGACAAAATGGTTGCGGCCGCATACGAACGAGCACGGGCCAATGCGAAAGAAAAGTATTGGACGAAAAATGCCCTCTCGCCGGTATTCGGCCAATCGCTTTGGAATATGGTCTTAAAATTTCCGGAATGGCCCCAAACACCAATCGTTGTGCCGGCGAAATATGCATACGACCCCGCAGCCTTCCCTCTTGAAAAGATAAAGAGTCTTGCCCAGGACACGGCTTCGATGTTTCGAGCATTTGGGAAGAACATCAACTACTCGTATGTCGGAGTCTCTACCGAAATCATGAGAGAGTTTTACGCGAATTCGTTCGGTGTTTCTATCACACAAGATTTCGCATCCTCGCAAGCAATCGTCTATGTTGCAGCGGGCGACGTACAGATCTACGACGTCCTCGGACACCAACGCGGAGCTGAAATATTCTACAAAGGAATCCACGAGCCGTTCATCGAGTTCCAACCGCTCATTGATTTCGCCGGAGCCCTTGGGCAAGACGCGGTAGGTCTTTCCCGCGCCCCGGTATGCCCGACCACTGAAAAAGAAGTTCCGGTCGTAACCGATCCGCACTATAATACGCTCTTAGTCCATGAAATCGTCGGCCACCCGACTGAACTAGACCGCGGCCTGAAAATGGAAACCGCCTATGCAGGCCGGACATGGCTTCTGAAAAACCCGAGCGACACTATGGTCGGCAAAAAAATCGGCTCGCTACTTCTGTCGGCATATTCTGATCCTTCGCTTCCCGGCTACGGGCACTATAACTATGACCATGAAGGCGTTCCGGCAAAGAAGGTTGACCATATCGTTGACGGCGTGTTCACCGGATTCATGAACTCGCTTCAAACATCAACGATCTTCGGCGGAGAGCCGAACGGCCACTGGAAAGCAACTTCGCCGGAACTCGTTCCGCTCGTCAGGATGTCAAACACGGTTTTTGCGGCAGGCGACAGCCGCCCCGAAGACCTTGTCGCAGACATTGACGACGGCTATTACCTCGAAGGGCATGCAATCCCGTCGATTGCCGAGTCGCGTGAAAACTTCAGAATCTCGGCGCGCAAAGTGCGGAAAATTGAAAACGGAGAGCTAACAACGCTCTATAGAAACGGCGGTATGTCAGCCGATTCCCGAGACTACTTCATGGCTATTGACGGCGTTGGCAAAGACTTCCGGCTTTTCCCGATTCCGAACTGCGGAAAAGGCCAACCGATGCAGGTCAAAAAGCTTGGAAACGGCGGACCGACAATTCGTTCCCGAGCCCGCATCACTGGAGGTGCGTAATGAAAAGCGTTGAAGAACTCCGTAAAGCGTGCGCCGAAGCGCTCGCATATCTAAAAGCTCAATCAGATATTGCCGACGCGCAAGTATTCATGGCGGCAAACAAGCACTGGCTCTGCCGTCTCAACTACACTTCGCACATTCGATCAAACGGCCTTGAAGAACCGAAGGCCAGCCAGAACTTCGGCACAGGCGTTACGATTGTATTTGCTGACGGGAAAGTTGGATCCGGTTCAGCTGAATCAAACACGAGTATCGACGGTTTACGGGAAGCCCTGGCCAAGGCAAAAATTGCAGCGGTGAAGAATCCGGAATTCCACGGCTTGCCACAACCGGAATTCGGGAAACCGACGCTCACTGACTACCATGACAACGCGCTCATGGGGCTCTCGAACAAACAGTTCGTTTCAATCGCGTGGGAAGTGCTTCGGCAGGGACTCCGAGGCGCTTACGATGTATGGAAAACCGTAGCGCTTTCGTCGAAAAAGACAGATATTCCAAATCCCCTGGATCTCAATCTCATTATCGGCGGCGATGTGCAGCTGATACGCGAACGGATGGCAGTCGCCTCATTCGCCATGCCGAATGTCCAGACCGACGAATCAAGTATGACAGCGGTCTCGATCACGGCAATGTTCGAAAAGCTCGCGGCAAAGGGTTCCGGATTTTTTGCCGGAAAGACCCTCAACGAACTTCTTCATGGCGGACCTGAAGCCGCGCGCTCCGCAATCAATTCGGCGGCGGCAACAATGTCCGGAAGCCGCATAGAGTCCGGCGAACACACGGTTATCTTCGGACCGCAAGCCGTCGCCGAACTTATCAACAACCTTGTGGCACCCGGGCTTACCGCAGGCGCAATTTTTGCGGAGCTCTCGCCCTTCCAAGAAGACTTCGGTAAAATGATCGCATCTCCAAAACTTTGCATTTATGACGACGGGGCAAACCCTGAATTCATGGGTGTTAAAGCCATCACGTGCGAAGGTCTGCCAACCGGCAGAACCGACCTTGTTGTTGATGGAAAACTCGCCGGACTCCTTTCGTCTCACTATGACTACCAAAGGATGCTCTGGGATCCCGAAGGGGCGCGAAAACTCGGCGTGGACCCGCACGAACACAAAGAAGCGCTGTGGCCGAGAAACGGATTCAGGTTTGGCGGCGGAGCAGGCCGCCAATTCTCCAGCGATCCCTCTTGTTCCGGATCAAACACGATCGTCACCAGCTCGGAAAAAGAACCGCTTGAAAATCTGCTTCAACGGGTAAAACAAGGTGTATACATCGGCCGGATGTGGTACGTCTATCCAATCAACGGCTCCCGCGCCGGCGACTTTACCGGCACGGTAACCGCGGACTCGTATCTAATTGAAGACGGGAAACTTTCCCGGCCGCTGAAACCGAATACGGTCAGGATAAACGACAACATCAAAACGCTTTTGATGAAGATCGTCGGCGTTTCCGACCAGCTGAAACCGGTAAATCTCTGGGGCGCAGACGAAGCAATGTACGCGCCGGACATTCTTGTTGAAGGAGTAAAACTCGAATCAATCGGAGAATCTGTTGAGATGACTCGTAGCATGTAAGTTCTTTGTGCAAAAATTCATAACCCCGACCTGTCGGGGTTTTTATTATCTATAAGTTTCATTAAATGACCGTTTAACAAACCTTATTGTCAAAAACAATTGAACCCCCTTGCACACAAAACGCTTATATGCTACTGATTATTATGCTGTTCGTTTACAAATACATATAGAATAAACACAAAAAAGGAGAAAACATGAACGAATGGTGGCAACTGGCAATCATTGCAATTATTGATGGATTAATGCTCGCATACCTTATCAAAGTGTTCTGGTGGGAACCGAGAAAGATGGAAAACGCGCTGGGAGATTTTTTTGGAAGCAGGGCCCGCGCAATGCAAGAAGCTTATGAAAGAGGCGATACAGCAGAATGCGAACACATACGCCAAAGCGTTCACAATGTATGTGGCACTGTAATAGATAGGAGGTAAACAAAGTGGGAAGACTTGTTACGCCACACCCTCCTGGAACCAAGCGCCCTTGGTGGGTTAATAATCCTTGGCTTGCCCTAGGCGCTCTCGCTTTGGTAGGGCTAATCTTTTGGATATTTGGGTAGTTGTCTAAGCCAGAACGTGTGCTTGACGCCATAACCCAATCTGCTATACTTAAAAAGGTTCAATCGCCGCATGAAAATGCGGTTTTAATTTTAGAATTATCGTACTAATTACTTCAAAACCCGTAACAATTCTTAACTTTATAAAGATATGGAGCTAAAAACCTTTCAACAAGTCATCCAACAAATTGCCGAGGAGAAAAGCATTCCGGCCGAAAAAGTAATTGAAACTCTGGAACTGGCGCTTGCCGCGGCATACAAAAAAGACTATGGCAAAAAGGGCCAGATCATTAAGGCCTCCTTTGACCGCGCGACTGGAGCAATAACGTTCCGGCAAGTCAAAATCGTCGTGGACGACTCCATGATCAAATCAGAAGAAGAAATAAAAGCCGAAGAAGAAGCGAGGGCAAAAGCGTTTGAGGAAGCAGTTGAGAGAGGGCCGGTACGAAAAAAACAGGAAACGGAAGAGGCGGAAATCGCGCGAGAACTCGGAGAACGAAAAGTCCGGTTCAATCCTGAACGACACCTTACGATTGAAGAAGCAAAAGAAATAAAGCCGGATGTGGAACCGGGGGAAGAACTTGAGTTTCCGCTTGAAACCCACTCTGACTTCGGGCGCATTGCGTCACAAACGGCAAAACAAGTTATCATCCAGCGGATACGCGAAGCGGAGCGCGAGTCAACATACGACGAATATAAAAGCAAAGAAGGAGAAATCGTTTCCGGCATTATCCAGCGGATTGAGGGGCGAAACGTTTTTGTCGATCTCGGCCGTGGAATCGGACTTTTGCCGCCCGAGGAGCAAATTCCCCGCGAATATTACCGCATCGGGGAACGAGTCAAAGCGTTGGTAATCGGTGTTGAAAAAGACACGAAGGGCCCCGGTATTTTTCTCTCCCGCACGCATCCCCGACTTTTGAAAAAACTTTTTGAAATCGAGGTGCCGGAAATAAGCGCTGGCAGCGTTGAAATCAAGGCGGTTGCGCGTGAACCGGGCTCCCGTTCAAAAGTTGCCGCCGTATCCAACGAACAAGGCGTTGATCCGGTCGGATCTCTCGTCGGCCAAAAAGGGGTGCGGGTCTCTACCGTAATCAACGAAATCAACGGTGAAAAGATAGATATTATTGAATGGTCCGAGGATCCGGCTGAATTCATCGCGCACGCCATTTCTCCCGCGAAGGCAACAAGCGTGGAACTGGCGGAACGCGAACGCATTGCCCGAATTATCGTCCCGGCAGACCAACTTTCCCTTGCTATCGGCCGCGGAGGACAAAATGTTCGGCTTGCTGCAAAGCTCACCGGGTGGAAAATAGATGTCCGCTCCGGACTCTCCGAGGGCGCGTCAGCAACGCCTGAAGGCGAAACGGAAATCGCCGCAGAAACGACGATAACAACCGCTCCCGTCCCTCAAGAACCGGAAAAAATCGTTGACAACCAGCCTGAAACAGAAAAGAAAAACGCCGACCCGGAAACTGAAAAACCAAAAAAGAAAAAGAAATCCAGTAAATAATTATCATCGAATTACGAATCGGTTACGACTATACGAATTATCACAATAAGTTATTCGTAAATTCGTATGAGATTCGTAATTCGCTGATAGCGTAAAACATGAATTATCTATTATTTATCCTTCCGCTAACCGCATCGCTTTCTTCTATCTGTTTTGCCCTTAGCTTAAGAAGACGCATCATGCGGCTCCCGAGCGGAAGCGGTAAAATGCTTGAAATAGCTCAAGCGATCAAAGAAGGATCGCGCGCATACCTCAAACGGCAAAACACAACCGTCTTCTGGGTGGCGCTCGCAGTTACCATCCTTTTGTGGTGGTTCCTGGGCTGGATAACCGCTTTCGGCTTCATCGTTGGAAGCATTACCTCGGCGCTCTCCGGCTGGATCGGCATGATGACCGCAGTCGAAGCGAATGTCCGGACGGCCGAAGCCGCACGAAGCGGTATCAGTAAGGCATTCAAAACGGCATTTCTTGGTGGAGCGGTAACCGGATTTTTGGTCGCGGGGCTCGCCCTTGCGGCAGTTTCAATTTTTTACCTCTTCTTCCGAGATATTTCCGCCCTTATCGGGCTTGGCTTTGGCGGCTCGCTCATCTCCGTCTTTGCGCGGCTTGGCGGCGGAATTTTTACAAAAGCCGCAGATGTCGGCGCGGATCTTGTCGGAAAAGTTGAAGCGGGTATTCCGGAAGACGACCCGAGAAACCCGGCGGTTATAGCCGACAATGTAGGCGATAATGTCGGAGATGACGCCGGCATGGCAGCGGATCTTTTTGAAACATATGCGGTTACCATGATTGCCGCCATGATTTTAGGAGAACTCCTCTACGGCCAAATACCGGGCGTTATCCTCCTGCCGCTTGCGCTCGGAGGAGTCTCCCTTTTTGCTTCTATCGCAGGAAGTTTTTTCGTGAAAATCGGGAAAACGAATAAAGGAGAAACGCCGATCATGGCCGGACTTTACAAAGGACTCTTCGCCTCTCTCGCGCTCTCTTTTCTCCTGTTCTTGCCGACAATTAAACTGTTCGCTTCCCAATTACCGCTTTTCAGCACCTATGCGGCTGCATTCATCGGTCTTGCCGTCACCATCCTGATGGTCCTTGTAACCGAATACTACACTTCAAAAAAATTCAGACCGGTAAGAACCATCGCCAAGTCTTCGACAACCGGCCACGGCACGAACATTATTATGGGCCTTGCCATCTCGCTTGAATCAACCGCCCTGCCGATGCTCATAATTCTTGCAGGAATACTTAGCGCGTATTGGTTTGCCGGACTTTTCGGAGTTGCAATTGCCGCTGTCAGCATGCTTTCCATGGCCGGAATGATCATAACTATCGACGCATTCGGCCCTATCGGAGATAACGCGGGCGGGATCGCCGAAATGGCGGGTCTGCCGGAAGAGGTCCGCAAAGTCACAGACCCCATTGACGCTGTCGGAAACACAACAAAAGCAATCACTAAAGGATACGCAATTGCATCCGCCGGCCTCGCAGCGTTAGTGCTCTTCGCTTCCTACACCGAGGAACTCAAGGGCTTCGGCAAAGCACTTTCATTCGACCTTTCCGACCCGCTCGTTCTTGCCGGACTTTTTATCGGCGCACTCCTACCCTATCTTTTTGCATCAATCGCCATGCGTGCGGTCGGCAAGACAGCTCAATACGTCGTAGAAGAAGTACGAAGGCAATTCAGAGAAATTAAGGGGATCATGGAAGGAACGGGGCGTCCAGAATACGCCCGTGCCGTTGATATTGTTACCAAAGCATCAATTCGAGAAATGATTATCCCAGCACTCCTGCCGGTAGCCGTACCCATTCTCGTCGGCTTCACGCTCGGCCCAAAGGCATTGGGGGGGCTTCTTGTCGGAGTCATCGTCACGGGTCTCTTTGTCGCAATTTCAATGACTACCGGAGGCGCTGCATGGGACAATGCTAAAAAATATATTGAAGAAGGAAACTACGGCGGCAAAGGGTCGCTCGCACACCAAGCCGCAGTCACCGGCGATACGGTCGGTGATCCTTATAAAGACACAGCGGGTCCGGCCATTAACCCGATGATCAAAATTGTGAACATTGTAGCACTCTTGATTGCCCAACTCCTCTAATGAATAACCGCACCCCGTTAGATAGGCGCGAAGCGCCATCTAACGGGGTACTCGCGGTTGTTCACCCAGCACATAAATTTACAATCGCCGTTTATGATGTTTAGAAATTATCTTGAAAAACCTCGTGATTACAAACTTATAACGGATGTAAATTTATGTGCTGGGTTATTGTTTCGTAGCCGCAATTCATCCCACACATAACTTATAAGTTATGTGTGGGGTTCATCCGCGCGGCAAGCCGCGCGGTATTCTTGCGGATGAAACAATAAAAAACGGCCACCGCATGGATGACCGCCATCGTAAGCGCGCCTCAAGGCAACCAAGACCCCCGGCGCACATACTCACCGAGTGTCTGGATTTGCAGCTTCCTTCCGAACAACCGGAAGCCAAAACCGAAGCTTGCCATATATATTGCCGCTTCAGAAAAGCTAAGTTTCGTATAAATTCTTTCACCCTCCTCTAAGGAAAAGGGTTTCGGCAACGGAAGATCAAAAAATACGACCGTGATAAGATGAGTACCGCCTTCAACCGCGAGCGTGTTGGTAACAACTGCCGGCCAGAACCGGCCGGGGTAATACGGGGCCAGTATAAATCCTTGAGTCTTTGCAAGTTCGCGAAGAAGTTTCCATTGTTCAACCATCGAGGTAACACCTCTCGCAAGCGGCATCACATTTAACACCCTGCTCATCAATGCCCATCCTTTTTCCGTCTCGGCTATGTAGCCAAGAACGAAAGCAAGAAAAACGCTCATAAGAACCCCCGCACCGCTGAACTCTCTGCCGAAGACCGGCTCAAAGAAAAATTGGTTGTAAAAGGAATCGAGGGATCGCCATATAAACGCAAGAAGAACTACAACAATAATAAAAGGAATTTGTATAACATATCCCATAAGAACCCGATCAATCACCTTTTTCACGATTCCCTCCGGCGATTTTCAACGAACTCTTTACCATGAACTACCATATCACATCTCTTCCTAAATCAGAAATAGAAATTAAAATTGAGCTAACGCCGGAGGAAGTAGCGCTTGCGACCCAAAAAGCCCTCGAGGAAATGACCAATTCAGTCGACATTGACGGTTTCCGCAAAGGAAAAGCCCCGCAAGAACTTGTCCGAAAGAAGGTCGGAGAAAACGAACTCTCGCGCCGCACCCTGCTCTATGCGGTTCAAGACTCCTATCCGCAAGCGCTCAAAGAGCTCCAGGACAGAAACAATCCGGTTGCTGAACCGGTTGAACCGATCGGCCCACCAAAAATTCAAGTGACAAAGTTTGTGGAAGGCGGCGCACTGGAATATACCGCGCGCCTTTCAATACTCCCCGCCCTCACTCTTCCCGACTACAAACAAGCGGCAAAGGCAGTACTCGCGAATAAAAAAAATCCAGAAGTCAGCGAAAAAGAAGTTGGGGACTCGATCGCGTGGCTGAAAAAATCACGCGCCCGGGAAATAACCGTAACAAGAGCGGTGCAAGAAAGCGACCGGGTCGAAGTTGACTTTGAGGCGCGAGTCGCCGGCGTGGCGCTTGAAAACGGCAAGTCCCAAAACCATCCGATTGTCGTCGGAGAAGGGCGATTCTTGCCGGGTTTCGAAAAGGAACTTGTCGGCATGAAAGAAGGAGAAGAAAAAACATTCTCGCTGGTTGTCCCCGCCGATTATGCAGAAAAGGAACTCTCCGGGAAAACCGTAGACTTCCATGTTGTTGTGAAGCTCGTGCAGGAACGGATTATCCCGGAGGCGGACGACGCGTTCGCCGCAGCGCTCGGAAATTTCAAAAACATTGACGAATTAAAAACAAGCATACGGCAAGGAATTCTAACCGAGAAAGAAGAAAAAGAGCGGGAACGAACGCGAATAGCAATCATTGAGGCGGTCGCAGAAAAAACCAAAGGGGAGCTGCCAACACTTCTTATAGAACGGGAGCTTGATAAAATGCTTGCCGAGCTTAAGGCAAATATCGGGCGCATGAAACTCGACTGGACGGCCTATCTTGCAAATATCAAAACAGGCGAGGAAGAATTAAAAAAAGGATGGGCGAAAGATGCGGAGCGACGGGTGAAAATAGCACTAACACTTCGTGAAATTGCGAAAGTAGAAAAAATAGAACCCGACGAAACGGAATTGCAAGAAGCGGCCAGCAAAACGCTTGCCCGAATGGATATCGGCGAGGAAGAGCTCAAAAAAATTGACCGCGGCGTTTTTTTAGAATATAATACAACCATTGCGAGAAACGAGAAGGTATTTAAATTTTTGGAAGGTATCGTATAAAAAAACCGCATGGTGCGGTCTGCTGCATCAAAGTTTTTGTCCAGTGCCAAGCTCGTAGTTATGTCGTATTCTTTCGGCTTCCCCAAAATCTGGGACCACGCCCCTAAACATCCATGCCGACCTGAAATACACACCGTACGGAGTCCAAAATCTCCACGGATTAACAACTAGCTGTACGTCAGTAATATGTGGCAGAATTGGATTTAAGTCTTTTAAATAATGATTCACAAATGAAAGTTGTTTTTCAGCACTGGAAAACCACTTTAGTTGCCACGTTTCCTTCATGGCGACCCTCCTTATGAATGTAGGAAAGAACTGACAAATAAATATTAGCAAGCTAACAAAAATTGTCAAATATGCCAACAATTACAATTCCTAAAACATTACCAGAAAAAGAAAAACTTATCGCTGTCCCTCAAAAAATCTACGAGGAATTTTTGGAATGGCAACGAAGAACAAAAGCGGCACGAACTTTTAAGCAGACCAAAAAAGAGTTACGCTCGCTTGAATTAGCAAGAAAAGATTTCAAAAAAGGTAAATATGTAGAATGGGGGGAATTAAAACATGAACTGGCGCATTTACGTAAGAAGTAAAGCAAGTAAGCAGCTAAAGAGGTTGCCAATAGAATATATCGCTCGTATCGAACGGACTATCGATGAAATGGCCGTTAACCCCTTTGGTGGCGATGTAGAAAAAATGGAAGGCAAAGCCGAAATATGGCGCAGGCGAATCGGTGCATATCGCATAAAATATGAAATTTTCTTCCCGGAAAGAATAGTAAATATTTTTGAAATCAAACGCCGCACTTCTAATACATATTAAAACTATGGATGAAGAACTATACAACCAAATACTAATACCGACCGTGATTGAGAAAAGCAGCATGGGCGAGCGTGCCTATGATATTTACTCACGGCTTTTGAAAGACCGCATTATTATGCTTGGAACGCCCATCGTTGACGGAGTTGCAAATGCGATCATTGCCCAGCTTCTTTTCCTTGATTCGGAAGACTCAAAAGAAGATATTAAACTTTACATCAACTCTCCGGGCGGCTCCGTCCCGGCGACTCTTGCCATCTACGACACCATGCAATACTTGAAGCATGACGTTTCTACCATTTGTATCGGCATGGCTGCTTCCGGCGCGGCACTCCTGCTCACGGCAGGCACAAAAGGGAAACGGTTCGCCTTGCCAAACTCAGAAGTGCTGATTCACCAGGTCATGGCCGGCGGCATCGAAGGGCAGGCGGTTGAAATAGAGATCGCTTCACGGCACATCTTGCGGCTCAAGCAAAAACTGAACGAAATTCTTGCCAAACATACCAACCAGGCGCTCGCGAAAGTCGAAAAAGACACAGACCGCGACTACTACATGAATGCGGAGGAGGCGAAGAAGTACGGGATAATCGATGAGATAATAAAGAAGAAGAAATGAAATTTGTATTTACACGGCATGCCGTAGAACGTTGCTCTGAAAGAAATATAAAATTGAAAGATATAAAATATGCGGTAACGTCGCCTGATAAATTACGCATTGTAGCCGGAGGCGCGATTGAAGCATCAAAATTGATTCGGCAAAAAGTTTTGATCGTACGCTTCGAAATAAACAAAGAAATAAGGAAAATAATAACAGCATTTTATGAATCCCGTTAGAAGTCCTGCCTGTCGGCCTGCCTGCCGGTAGGCAGGCGGGCAGGCGCGATCACTTCTTAAACCATACGGGGTTCATAAGATATTAAAGGGATTAGAAATTTATTACGCAGACGGCGATCGTTTGATCGCGATCTGCTTCTAACGGGATGAAGATTAGATACGATAAAGAGGCCGATGCGATTTACATTCGCATAAAATCGGCAAAAATAAAAAAAACAGTAAAAATAGAAGCCGATATTTTGGCAGACTTTGATGAAAAGGGAAATACCTGCGGCATAGAGATTCTTAATGCTTCAAAACAGCTCCCAACAAAAGAGCGCAGTGTTGAAATTGGGAAAAGAAAAATGCCTATTCCGGCTTTTGCTTAAAAGTAACGCTCGCTACCCTAAAATTTTAAGGGGTTGCTCGCTTTGGCTAGTAAACACAAATATTATAGTATGGTTCTCACGTTTTGCGACGAAAAACTACGACATCTGATCCCCTTTACAACTTCTTGACATTTTGTTAAAGTAATGACACATAAATAACATTCTTTGACACCAGGAGAAAACTGCATGACCGAATATGGAAAGCGGAAACTGCTCTGGCTATCTATCTTTTTACTGCTTGTAAGCGTGTTTTTCTGGTTGGAAGAGCGTGGAGCTCCTGGCTGGAAAACTGGCGTGGCCTTTCTATCAATGGCTGTTGTTGCTACTATTGATTTTTACCTTGAAAAGAGCAAAGCATTCAGACTTTCCTATGCTGCTTTCTCTCTATTCTTTTTGGGTTATGCACTTTTCTATCTATTCTCTTTGCTTTATGCAATCAAAAACTTCCTGGCCAATTAAGGGCCTTTTTTTTTTTTTTTTTTCTTTATCCGCCAATACTCCGCGTCTCTGCCGGAACCGGAGCCTTTTTTGGCATTTTTGCGCATTAATTCTGCCGGATATTTCTTTTCGACGTAATCAAGCTTCCTGTTGACAGTGCCCGCCGTATCGATATCCAAAAGGACCGCCATCTGGATGGCGTAAATCAAAACATCGGCCAATTCCTTTTTCACCTCATCTACCAACTCTTTGCTTCGCCGTACCTTCTCCAATTCGAGATTTTCCCATTGGAACAGCTCAAGAAGCTCGGCACCCTCGATCATAATTGATTTCGCCAAATCAGAAGGCCGAAGGTGGTTCCAGCCCCTTTCTTGAAGAAAGCGTTTAATCCTTTTCTCTAATTTTTCCATTTTTTATTCGGCCAGTTATTGATTTGTAATTTGGACTTTGTAATTTGGAATTTAGGTTAAGTACCCCATCTCCTTGAGAACCTTTTCAAAAAGGCCGATTGCTTGCGCGGCGCGGTGCTTGCTGACCGTACGATCCGGAGAGTGGGCGATATCGTTTCGAACGCGATGCGCCTCCCATAAATCGTCAAGCGAAGAAAGGCGCCCTTTGTCCAAAGTACGCATACGCTCTCCCATTGTTTCACCAACAAGCCCCATTTCTTTCAAAATACTATCAACGATTGAATCCGCCTGAATAACGGCAAGATTCCAATCGGCAGGATTTTCCGACCCGAGTTTTTTAAGAACCTGCTGCCACGGCTCTTTCATGGCATTCGGCGCTACGGCTTTATCGCCGGTTTTTGCAAATCGCGGTTTGCTGTAAGGCGAGATCTTCCTCACAATAACAACCATTGCGGCAATGAGTCCAAGGGAAACAAGCGCGGAAATAGTCCGCGCCCAAAAGAGAAAGCGGGGCCAGTCATAAACAGTGAAGTATTCAATTATGCGATAGTAAAAATCGGAAAGCATACTTTAAAACTTTAACCAGTTGAATCAACTCTTCCGGCCCTGCTCAAACGTATATGCCGCTGACAGGATAGTTGTCTCATCAAACCACTTCCCGATAAACTGCAACCCGACCGGAAGGTTCTTTTCTTCGCGCTCAACCGTTCCGCAGGGAAGGGATAGCGCCGGAATACCGGCCAAATTTACCGCAACCGTATAGATATCAGCCAGATACATCTGCAACGGGTTTGCCGTTCGCTCCCCAAGGCGAAACGCAGGCGTCGGCGACGTCGGCCCGACAATAATATCAACCGTTCGAAAAGCGCTCTTAAAGTCCTCTTGGATCAGGCGTCTCACCTGCTGGGCTTTGTTGTAATAAGCGTCATAATAACCCGCAGAAAGCGCATAGGTGCCGAGCATGATTCTTCGTTTAACTTCTGCGCTAAAACCGTCTGCTCGTGTTTTTGCGTAAACTTCATATAAATTTTCCGCGTCTGTCCGCGATTGAGAGTGTCCGCATCTGTCCGCGATTGAGAATCCGTATCTTATGCCGTCGAACCTCGCGAGATTAGCAGAAACCTCTGCAGGCATAACCAAATAATAAACCGGGAGAGCAAGACGCGCATGCGGTAAACTTATTTCCTGAACTTCCGCGCCGAGGCGAGTTAACTCCGCAATGGCCTGATGTATTCGCGCCCCCACATCACCCTCCAAGCCCTCACCAAAATACTCTTTCGGAACGCCCACTTTTAACCCACGGAGCGACCCTCTTCTGTCTAATACAAACGGTTTCGTCTCGACTGTTGTCGCATCATAACGGTCGCGCCCCCGAATTGCTTCGAAAAGAAGCGAAGCATCCTCAACGGTCTTAGTGATCGGGCCAATCTGGTCCAAAGAAGATGCCATAGCAATGAGGCCGTGCCGCGATACTCCCCCATAGGTTGGCTTTAAGCCGACCACGCCGCAAAAAGAAGCCGGCTGACGGATTGAACCACCCGTATCTGACCCGAGCGCTGCCAGGGCAAGATCCGCGGCAACCGCAGCCGCGGACCCTCCGGAAGACCCCCCCGGGACTCGTCCCAAATCATACGGGTTTCTGGTCGGCCCAAAAGCTGAATTCTCGGTAGACGATCCCATTGCAAATTCGTCCAAATTTGTTTTTCCCAAAAATACCGCTCCCGCATGTTTTAATTTTTCTATCACCGTAGCGCTGTATGAAGCGATATATGGTTCAAGAATTTTTGACCCGGCCGTTGTCTTTGTTCCGCGAATAAGTATGTTGTCTTTTACCGCAATCGGCATGCCCATCACCGTGGTATCGATTTCTTCGGCGCCGATTTTTTCATCGATGCCATCCGCCTGTCGCAGCGCCTCTTCTTCAAAAACGTCAAGATAAGCACGAATTTCTTCATTCTTACCTTTGATATTTTTAAGATAATGCGAAACAACCTCTCGACAGGAGAATTTTTTTGCTTTTAAGCCAGAAACAATTTTTGTGATAGTAAGATTTTCCACCAAAGCTTCATTAACTTATTAGCTTCTTTGACTTAATTAGTTTCCGGCAATCCTAAAAACTAATGCAGCTATAAGCTAAAAGCTTTTAAAACACTGACGGCACCTCAATCCACCCTTTGTCCTTTTTCGGTGCCGCATCAACCAACTCTGCCGGGCTGCCGAAGGGAGCTATTTCCTCGTCCTCTCTCGACCCGTCCTCAAGCGTAATCAACAAACCCTCTTTAAGGCCACCGGCAAGGGGCAAAATGCCGGAAGTATCAACTTCGCTCAATTGATTAACAAAATCCAAAATTCCGTCGAGGTCTTTTTCAAACTTTTCAACCTCTCCCTCCGTTAACTCAATACGGGCAAGTTTGGCTATATGTTTTACGTCTTTGGCGTTTATTGACATAGGTTAAAATATCCATTACTTTTAATATACAGTACTTTAAACTTTAATATATCAAATGAGGAGGGTGTAGTGGGAACGAATAAAATACTTTTTGTGTCCGGGGTGATTTTACTTCCCTTAGCCTCGTTAAGCTTTCTTGGAATGTTAAGTTCTTTTGCCATTGCCTTCCTTGTTGGTGGAAACATTATAGGAACGGGCGGTGATTACTCTTGGATGTGGAAATTTATGGGTATGAACTCCCTTCAGTATGTATCTATTGCCTTGGCATTTTTGACTGTAACTTTTTTAACAGGGGTTCCCGGAGCATTGTTGCTAATTTGGCGATATGAACGCATGAACTCTATCAACCGAACACACGCAATAACTCCTTCTCGCTAAGTGTTTTAATACCTAATCTGTTCGCCTTTTCCAATTTCGACCCCGGCTCTTTGCCGACTATAACATGGTCGGTTTTTTTACTGACCGATTCAGAAACATCGCCGCCAAGTTCCCTGATTTTTGCCTTAGCTTCGTCCCTTGTCATAGTCTCAAGCTCACCGGTCAACACAAAAATTTTTCCTTTTAGCTTTTGGCTTTGAGGTTTGAATTTTGAATTTTGAATTTTTAAACCTATTTTACGAAACTTCTTTAATAACTCCGAGTTACTGCTATTTTTGAACCAATCATATATGCTTTTTGCCACCACCTCTCCAATATCCCGGATTTTCTGTAATTCTTCAAGGGGCGCGGCTTTTAATTTCTCGACGTCGCCGAAAGTGCCCGCAAGATCAATCGCCGTCTCCTCTCCGACATGCTGAATTCCTAATGCATAGATAAAACGATTAAGTGACATCTTTTTCTTTTCTTGTATCGCGCTAAACAGATTAGCTGCTGATTTTTCGCCAAAGCGTTCAAGCGGCTCAATGTCTTTTTCTTTTAGCAGAAAAAGATCGGCCGCGTCGCGAATAAGACCGTTGTCCAGGAAGGCGTCAACTATTTTCGGGCCGAGACCCTGAATATCAAAGGCATTTTTCGAAACGAAGTGATACAGCTTTTCACGCTGAACCGCCGCACAGCTCTTATTCGAGCAACGATACGCAACCTCGCCTTTTTTATGGACTACCGGGAAGCCGCATATCGGACATGCCGTTGGCATGTGGAACTCTTGCGCTCCCTTCGGCCGGAGACGCTTTAACACTCCGGTCACCTGCGGGATAACATCGCCGGCGCGCTCGACAACAACCGTATCGCCCCTTCGGATATCAAGCCGTTTAATTTCGTCCATATTATGGAGCGTGGCCCTCGACACCGTAACTCCCGCTATCTCAACCGGTTTCAAAACCGCAACTGGTGTAAGTACGCCCGTTCTTCCGACTTGAACAATAATATCTCCAACGACAGTCGTTGCTTCTTTTGCCGGAAATTTATAGGCAACAGCCCCGCGCGGCGCTTTGCCGATTACACCCAAACGCTCAAACACATCCCCTTGATTAACCTGCGCCACGATCCCGTCAATGAGATAAGGAAGATTTTCGCGTTTCTGAAAAATTTCCTTCCAAAAGCCATGCACCTCTTCAAGGGTACGAATGCGTTTTGCATATTCATCCGTCTTGAACCCGAAAAGCTTAAGCAACACATGTTCTTCTTCATGCGTTGACTGTCCGCAATCAGTTACAAGGTCATAAGCAAGAAAATCAAGCTTTCGCGATATCGTCACTTTCGGATCGAGCTGCCGAACCGAACCGGCAGCAATGTTTCGTGGGTTCGCAAACTCCGGCAAGCCATGCCGCCGCTGTTCCGCATTAACCCGCTCAAAAGCTCGTTTGCTCATATATATCTCGCCGCGCACCTCGATAACTTTGGGAAAGTGATCAAAGACTTTACGAATTGCTGGCTGACCGCTCAAAAACATGCGGGTTTCTTTGTGCCGCCCGATCTCACGAAGATCGGTTTCCAAACGAAGAGGCACGGACTCAATTACCTTGAGGCTTTCGGTAACGTCCTCGCCGACAAGACCATCCCCGCGCGTCGAACCTTCTCGCAAAACGCCGTCTTCATAAACAAGCGAGATTGCAAAACCGTCTATTTTTAGCTCGGCGAAATAATCAAAGTCGGCAAGAGCCGGCCGATTGCCGGCGACCAGTTTTTTAACGCGCGTTTCCCACTCAATGAGCTCTTTTTCTGAAAACGCGTCGTTCAAAGAAAGCATCGGCGTTGCATGGCGTACTTTCCGGAATTTTTCCAACGGCCTCCCTCCGACGCGCTGACTCGGCGAATCGGAAGTAATAAGGTCAGGAAATAACCCCTCAAGCGTCATAAGTTCATGCTTTAAAGAATCCAGCGCGGCATCGGATATCTCCTGCCGATCAAACACATGATAAAGATAACGATGATAATTAATTTCCTTTTTGAGTTTTTCGATACGCTCTTTAATTTCCTCTTTGCTCATAGAAGCGGATAAACACGGATAGCCACGCGGACTCACGCGGATCCGCGTTTTTCCGCGTTGTTATCCGCATGAAGCGAAGCGATCTGCTTCTAAATTATTCTCCCCCACCCCCTCTATAACTCGTAGAAAAAGCCCTCCGCACTGCGAATGTCCCGCCGCCGCAGTCGAATTCGCCGGTCGCGGCAAGCGTCACGTCATATATCGGCGGATCGGAGCTTACCTCAATTTTGTCGGCGCGAAGCCGATAACAGGCGCCGCTCGGAAGCGTTACCCACCCTGAGTCATAACAATTTGATCCGGGTCCGGGGAGAGGAAAACAAAAAGGATTTTCTCCCCGATCGTCATAAAGACCTTTTTCGATTGCCTCGTCAGCAGCATAAAGCGCAACGAAAGAATCGGCAATCTCGCCTGATATGCGAAGTTCCGTAAAGACGACGGTGAAAATGCCGATGGAAATGGAAAGCAACGCGGTAAGAATAAGGATTACGAGAAGAAGAGTGATACCGCTCGGTGTTGAGAAATTAACTGGGCTACGCCAACTTCTTAGTTTCTTAATTTCTTTATTTCTTAATTTCTTCATGGTTATAGGTCGCGCTGACGGGCGGTTACCGTAGTCTGAATCTCGAAATCGGTTTCGAGCCGGACTGTGGAACTCACCGACCGCGCTTCAATCACAATGGTTACTCGGGGCTGGCCGTCCGAGGGGCCTAATACCTGTCCAACGACATAGAAAAATAATTTGCCAACGGCAACGGCTGACGAAGTCATAGCCGACCCCAGACCGCAGTCGCCAATAACGGGACTCTGTCTTTTTATCGCGCCATCCTCAAAACAATACAAAACAGAAGTGCCCTCTTGCCGAGTAAATCTTAACTGGCTGCAACCGGCCGTCCCGCAGCCACCAACCAAAAAATCGGAACCGGTTCTTATCTCTTTTGCCATAAATTCGAACGTAAAACGAACGTTATCCTGAATATTTTGAATGTTTGAAGCCTTTACCTGAGCCTGATTGATTGAAAGCATGGCACCGACAGCAATAACAATAACCACGGAAAAAATACCGGTGGAAATGAGCATCTCCAAAAGCGTAAATCCATGCCCGAATTCTGAATTCTGAATTCTGAATGCTAAACATCGCCGCCTCGTTTTGCGTAAGACGGATAGATTTTTGCAATTATTCAGCATTTGGCATTTATAATTCAGCATTTTTATTATCTCCAATTATACAATGTCTCCCGCAAAGTCATTTCTCGCGGAACGCCGCCTTCCATCCACGTCACATGGCTTACCACAGTTATCTGGTCGGGTCCCGGCTTTGTTATAGAAACTCTTCGAATAAATAGCGTTTCTTCTCCGGTTGTATAATTATAAAGTCCGGTATCGCTATCGCGAAGCAGTTTGGCGCTGACGAAAGGAGAAAAGTCGGAAGACAAAATATCAACCTGCCAGTCCCCGATACCAAGCCCAACATCCCATTCCCTGTCTGCAAGAACATTGTCATCACGAATCTTCCGCACCAGCTCCATTCCCTCTTGGGCAAGATTCGCAGAGACGAGGCGGCTCCGCGCAAACTTCGCGCTGAAAATCCCGCGGGTGGCAAGCGTAATCGGACCCGCCATAGCAGTCAAAATAACCGCAAGCGCTACAATGGTTTCAAGCAACGTAAACCCTTTTTTTGAAATTCCAAATCCTCCCGATGGCAAAGCCATCGAGGATCCTCGATGAAATCGGGACAAATTACAAATTCCAAACAAATTCAAAATTCGAAATCCTAAATTCAAAACACGTGTTTTGAATTTGGTGTTTTGACCATTAGAATTTGCTTGTGATTTGTGGTTTGTGGTTTGTGGTTTTTCCACGTTTATTCAATTGAAATTTGCCCGGTTATATGGATACGCACTCGACGCATCAACTCACCGCCGGGAGCTTGAACGCCGACGGAGACAAACTGGCCGATTGAATCCGACTCATTATAGAGAGTCGTTTCGGCGCTCGGCGTAGTGAAAACGATATTAATAGCACCCTGACTCCGTCCACCATCGTCAAAAATGTCAACGATCCGCACCCCTCGGTCAAACCCGAATTCCTGAATGATAATATCCGAAGCATCATAAATATGGTTCACATTTAAGTCGGCAAAGCTAAAAAAAACTCCGGGAGCGGTAAGGTCTGCGTGAATACCCACCGCACGCGGGATAATCGGCCCTTCGGGACCCTCAACCGTTCGAACCGCAAGCGCCTGATTCTGGGTTTGGCGCAAGGCAAGGGCAAAACGCTGCGCTGATATTTGCGTGCTAATGCTTCCCAGGGTGCTGGGAAAACTAACAAGCACCGCAGAAGAAATCAACGTTATGATGGCAAGCATTATGACAATTTCAACCATAGTAAACCCGGTTCGCTCACGCTCAAAGGCAAAAGGCAAAAGGCAAAAGGCAAAATTGTGTTGTTTTGCCTGCGGCATATGGACTTTAACATCCGGCACTTTTGAATTTTTATTTGTCATTTTGACTTTTGAGTTTTGAATTCTCGCCTTCCTTATTATACAGTGCCTGACCATAACAAAAAAGCGGCCGATAGAGCCGCCTGACTCAAAAAGCTGTTTGCTACTCGTACTTCACTAGGACCTTATCTCCCCCAGAAACAGGGACATCGAGAATCAGGCGTTCCTCCTGAAAACCATTGAGGTACCACTTCCATTGCTTCTCGCCGGGACGCACTCCGTCTATATCGGCGATGTCGCCGGTAAGAGTAACCTTCAACGAAAACCCCCCGGCAGCCTGGGACGCCTGAAGGGCTTCAAACGCCGTTATCGGCGCTAAAATCTTCCCCTCAAAAGCCCGCCTCTTACCGTCACCAAAATCTACCGTAACCCGTACAAATGAATTTTTTTCTTTAAAAACGGCCGGTATAGTTTGCGAATAAGAAAGGAAATCATTATTAAACGATTCATTTAAAATGAAAATGAAAGCGACCGCTCCCAAAAAGACGGCAAAAAGGATCGCCCACCGAAAAGAAGATTTTTGAAGAAACTGCATGGCAGGGAAACCAAAAATTAGTTCCTCACTCCTTCCATTTTACCGCCGCAAAAACGGAAAACAATCCCTTTTGTGCACAGGCCCCTTCAAATATTCAAATAATTCCATATTAGAGCATCTCCCCACCAAAGCGCCAGAAGCGCTCCCGCGGCCAGAAACGGCCCGAAGGGAATTTTGCTTTTCATCTTTGCGGCGCCAAAAATAATCAGAGAAACACCGACAACCGCTCCGATCCAAAACGACAGGAGAAGCGCTACTGCCCCCTTTGCCGCCCCAAGAAAAAGAACAATTGTCGGCGCTAACTCGGCATCTCCGAAACCAAGCGCGCGTCCTTTTGAAAAATAAAAAATGGCAAAAAAGAAAAAGAAAACAGCAGCAGCCGTCACAATAGTCCATGAAGCATCAGCAAGCGGCTGCCCCAGAAGCCATCCGAAAAAAACTCCCGCCGCGGAAAGCGCGAAAAACGGAATCATAAGCGCCGGCGCAATAATAAATGTCCGCCAATCGTAAACCGCAATACCGATAAGCAAAAAAACAATAACCAAATAAAAAACAAGACCAAACGCAAATGAAACCTCGGTATATGAAGATGATAGGAACGGGGAAAACGGAAAATTTAAAAAAAGAACCTCTTTATAGCGAAGATAAGTAAGAAAAAAAGAGCCGGCGGTCAACAATTCGACAATTGGATACCGCCACGAGATTGATTCGTGGCAAGACCGACACTTGCCGCCAAGAACAAGAAAACTGAGAACGGGAATTAACTCACTCCATTGAAGGACATGTTTGCAAGAGACGCAGTGCGAACGGCCCCATAAAATCGATTCACTGCTTCCGAGACGGAAAACAATAACATTCAAAAAACTGCCGGCGGCAAGACCAAGAAGAATGATGCCCATGGCGAACATGATATCCATGATGTTAGTATATTATACCGGAATTTAAACGTCGAATCATGAATAATGAATTATGAATACGAAAGAGCCCCGATTTCTAATTCATAATTCATTATTCAACATCTGGATTTCGATAAAAAAATCTCCCACCCCGCGAGGTGAGAGATCGCATTAGTTACCAGTAGCCAGCTACCAATACTTACGGCGTCACATCATAGCAGTACCGGCTCGCCACGTCGGTACAGCCGTCAGCATCAGACCCTTCAATCGTATCGCCGCCGGTGCACGATGAGGTATCCAAATCCCGATCGCTTGCAAGCGGCCCGCCTGTTAAACTCTCTTCCAAGTCAGCGCCAAGGTGATAACTAGTAGTGCTTAACTGGCAATATCGATATGCTCCGGTCAGCGGATCGGCGGGAACAGCCGGCATGAATGTTGGCGCAAGCGAGCTTGAGAGCGCGCCGGATGCCGGATATGCCCGGTTTGAATCAAAATAAAGCTCTAAGGCAAGCTGGATTTGCTTAATATCCGCAACTCTTCTGGCATCGCGCGATTTTCTGCGAGCGCTGTTTAACGAAGCGAGAACAATTGAAGCAAGAACGCCGATAATGGCAATAACGACCAAAAGCTCAATGAGCGTAAACCCCTTTTTCATTCTTAGGGACATAGAATTTTTAAAAAATTTACGGATAAATAAAATTATAAACCTGTTGACCTTAATACCTCCCTAGTATACCCCTGTACAGCAAACCAAAGCAAAGAGCCAGTTATCCACACCCGTTCGCTAACGCTCCACCAGCGAATGACGAATCCTTTACGAATTTACGAATAATAACGGGCTCCAATTCGTATATTCGCGACTGATTCGCAATTCGTTGATATTTACCTATAAAATGGAGGACAAATTATATAGCGGGAAAAGCACGGCCGCAACAAGAACGCCGACGCCAAGTCCAAGCATGATGATAAGCGCGGGCTCAATCAAACTCACGAAATTATCGAGCAAATTATCGACATCCCGCTGATAAAACCGTGCCGCGCTCTTCAAAATGACATCGAGACGCCCGGATTCTTCGCCTATTTTTATCATCTGGGTAATAATCGGCGGAATATCATTATATCTCTCAAACGCATAGCTGATAGTGCTTCCGCCACGCACCGAATCCGAAGCCGCCAAAATGATTTTTGCATAGACCCGATTTTGAACAACGTCCGCCGTAATTTGAAGCGCTCTGATAATCGGGATACCGGCGACAATAAGCGTTGCAAGATTGTCAGTAAGACGTGTTAAATAAATCTTCCGCAAAAGACCCCCGATAAGGGGCAACCGAATTTTTATCGCGTCCCAAAGATCCCGGCCCCGCTCGGTCAACAAGAACCGCCACAAAAAAACAGCGCCGATCGCGAGAAGAATCAAAAGCCAAATTCCCCATGCCCGGAAAAACGAAGAGAGACCGATAATTGCACGGGTGTAGATCGGAAGCTCCGTTCCTATCTCTTTAAAAATATCGGAGATGCGCGGAACCACCACGACAAGCATGACAACAATGACCCCTACAAAAGCGGAAAAAATGAACGCCGGATAAATAAGCGACGTACGGGCTTTACTGGTCAGGGCATAGGAGCGTTCGAGGTGATCGGCAAGAAAGGAAAAAACTTCTCCGAGCTTTCCGGACTCTTCTCCTGCCCGCACCATATTGACATAAAATTGACTGAAAATATGGGGATGCCGGGAAAACGCCTGTGAAAGCGAAGACCCGCCGGACGCGTCCTCCAGAATCTCTCCAATCGCCGTACGGAAAACAATATTCTCGGACTCGCCGGCAAGAGTCTTGAATGCCTGAACCAGCGGCACCTGCGCCTCGAAAAGCGTAGCCAGCTGACGCGAAAAAATCACTACGTCGCGCTGTGATACATGATCGAAAAATCTTAATTGCTGTTTAAAAATCGAGGCAGCTCCGGCAGCCGGCTGTATTTCTACAATAATTAAATTGTTTCTCTGGAGAATTTCGGTTGCACCCTCTAAAGAGCGGGCCTCAATAGTGCCGGAACGTTCTTCTCCCTCCGGAGTGCGGGCTTGATAGGTAAATTGCATATGAATTTCCTTTTTGTCTTTATTTCCTCACTGCGAGCTTCTTCTAAAATTTTTCATTACGGAGATGCAAATACAAATTAAGGAGCCGGCGAGTAACATAAGAAAAATTTGCTTACTTCAAATTTTTCTTAATGATGTTACGAAGCCGACGACGCAAATTTGTTTGTATCGGAGTTGAACAAATTTTAGAAGAAGCGAGCTACCTTTTCATCAACAAACTTAGCTCCTGCGGATTCAAGGAATAAATAAGAGCCGTCTCAACCGTTATTTCTCCTCTCCGGACAAGATCGACAAGGGAACGATTCAGTGAAACCATGCCTTCCCCGGAACTCGTCTCAATCACGATATCAATCTCATGGGCCTTATTCTCCCTGATAAGGTTTCGTATTGCGGGATTTGCAATCATAACTTCAGCGGCAGGAATAAGCCCGCCGGAGGCTCTCGGCAAGAGCCGCTGGGAAACGATACCGATAAGAGAGCCCGCGAGCTGAGCGCGAATCTGGTCCTGCTGAGCTGATGGGAACGTATCAATGATACGATCAATGGTCTGCGCGGCATTGTTGGTATGGAGACTGGAAAGAATAAGGTGCCCGGTTTCTGCCGCGGTCACCGCGGTCGCCATCGTTTCACCGTCTCTCATCTCGCCAACCATAGCTACATCCACATCTTCTCGGAACATGGAACGAAGCGCCCGATGGAAACTTGCGGTATCAATACCCACTTCCCGTTGGTCAATAATCGATCGATCTGACGCAAAAAGATACTCAATAGGGTCTTCAACAGTAATAATATGCTCGGATCGGGAATGATTAATATAATCAATGAGCGCAGCAAGAGTTGTCGTCTTTCCATGCCCCGTCGGCCCTACTACCAAAATAAATCCCTGCTGATGACTTACTAAATCAAGAAGCACCGTCGGAAGATTCAGCTCCTCAACGGTACGGATTGCGGTCGGAATAAGCCGCATCGCACAGCCGACAAAACCCCGCTGGAGAAAAATGTTCACCCGAAAACGGCCTTTATCTTTATATGCGTAAGAGAAGTCAAGCTCCTTTTCTCCCAAAAACTTTGCGTGCTGATCTTTGGGGAGCAGCTGAAAAACAAACTCTTGCGCAAGCTCCGGGGTTACGAGTGGAAATTTAACAAGCTCGATAAGGCCCCCGTCAACTCTCAATGTCGGCCGCCTTCCGACAGCAATATGCAGGTCCGACGCGCCCTGCTTGAATACCGCCTGAATTAATTCATCAAAAAAATCTTGTTGCATGGTATATAATGCTAATCTACGAATGAAATGCGAATGCCGCTAATTATTAGCATGACATATTCCAGTACTACGCTCGCCCGCTATTCGCGGCATTCGCATATTATTTGCATAATTCGCATTATGCTTATGGGCTTGCCGTATTCTCTCCTGCCGATTTGCCGGAGACTGAATCGGTCTCGAGCCAATAACGAATAATATATGTCGTCCCGTCTGCTGACCGATAACGATACTGATAGTTACCTTGATCCAGCGGATCATGAGGCGTCTGGGCTATGGCATTCTCTCCGGTCAGTGCGAGAGAAACGGCGTCAGATCCGCTCAACACTACCTCGCTTGCCGCTGTCGGATAGATCCCCCGATTATTCGCATAAAGGGCAAAAGCGTTTTGCAAGGTTTTTATATGTTGTTCCCGCGTCGCATCCCGCGACTTTGCCCGCGTGCTTTGAAAAAGCACCAACGCCCCTGAAAGGAGCATTCCTGCAATGGCAACTACGGTCAAAAGTTCAATGATTGTAAAACCGGAAGGCGGGGATCCAAGAAATTTAAAGCGGTCATTCGCCAATCCTTTTTTCTTACTTTCTTTTCTTCTCAATTTCTCCATATTGATTATACCACTTCCAACAACTCCTTCATCCCCACAACACCTTTCAACGCTTTGTAAAAACCGTCCTGACGGAGCGTAATCATGCCTTGTTTCTTAGCCTCTTCGGCGAGTTTAAATTCTGTCGGCCCGGAAAGAATAATTTTCTCGAGCTGCGGCGTCATTTCAAGCGCTTCAAAAACGCCTATCCTCCCCTTGGTCCCCATCGGGCAAAAAGAAGAGACCTCGCCTTCGTAGAGTGGCCCGGTCATGAGCTTTTCAAGCTCGCGGCGAGCGGACTCCGGCATTTCGGCAAGCTCGTCCCCAATCAGCTCTTTGGCGCGCCCCTCCAATTTAACTTCTTTTTTTGAATCAGGACACAGTGTCCGTACCAGGCGCTGGGCAACCGCCAAAATAAGCGTTGACGGAATCAAAAACGGTTCCACGCCCAAATCAACCAAGCGCGGGATAACGCCGACGGCGTTATTCGTGTGGAGAGTTGAAAGCACCAGATGGCCCGTGAGCGCCGCGTGAATCGCAAGCTGAGCAGTTTCCCGATCCCGTATCTCGCCAACCATAATAATATCGGGGTCCTGGCGAAGAATCTGGCGAAGCCCGGAAGAAAAATCATATCCTATCTCCGGACGCACCTGGGACTGATTTACCCCGGATATATAGTACTCGACCGGATCTTCCAAACTTACGATGTTCACACCCTCCTTATTCAAAATGTTAAGAATTGCATAGAGTGTCGATGATTTTCCTGAACCGGTGGGGCCGGTAAGCAGCACCAAACCGAACGGTTTTCGTATACTCCGCTCGACAACTTCAAGATTCCGCCCGTCGATACCAAGCTCCGGGAGAGTTTTAATGCCGACCGCCGGATCAAGAATACGAATCGCCGCCTTTTCACCGTACTGCGCAGGGAATGTCGCAACGCGAAAGTCAATCTCCCGATCAAGCACCCGCGCATGAAACCTACCGTCTTGCGGAATACGAGTCTCGTCTATTTTCATATTCGTCATGATTTTGATACGAGAAATGATGGCGCTCTGTACCGCAGAAGGCAACACCAAGGTTGTATGCAAAACGCCGTCAACCCGGAAACGAACCCTCACCTGCCGCGGTTCCGGCTCAATATGAATATCAGACGCCTTTCCTTCAACGGCATGACGCAATATAACACCGACCATTTTTGTGATTGGCGCCTCTTCGGCCATTTTCTCAAGTTCTGCTGCGCGCGGAGGACGACCCACCACATCAACCTCAAGTTCTTTTTCAAATTCGGTCAAAGACCGGGTAACTTCGCCGCCGAGCGTTTTGTATTCCGTAAGTACGGCCTTAAGATCGCCCGGCGTAATGATGAAAATTTTAAAAGGGATGTTCAGCCGCGTTGCAATAAACTTGAGTGCCTCTTGCGCATTCACGTCGTCAGGGTTGACCATTCCAATCTCAAGCGACCCGTCCCCGCTTTTCTCAATAGGAATAAACTTGTAAAACTTTGCCGATTCTTCCGGAATATTCCGCAGAATCTCGAACTCGACTTTTCCTCCCTCGAGGAAACGAGCCGGAATGCCCAAAAGCTCTGATTTTGCCAAAGCGACATCCCGCTCCGGAATGCCATGCTGATAAAAAATGTCTTCAAGCGGCCGACCGGTTGATTTTGCCTCCCGTCGCATTCCTGAGGCCGCTTCTTGCGTCAAGACCCCTTTTTGAGCGAGAACATCAGCAATTGATTTAGCCATGATGTATAATGCTAATCTACGAATGAAATGCGAATGCCGCTAATTATTAGCATGACATATTCCAGTACTACGCTCGCCCGCTATTCGCGGCATTCGCATATTATTTGCATAATTCGCATTATGCTTAAAACGGCGCGAACGGATTCTTCCGGCCGGGCACCGTGCTTGTTTTTGTCGAAGTGCCGGTTCCAAACGTCTGAAGAGGACTGAAAAGAGACCGGAAGAATGGATCGGTAAAGATACTCAAGTCCGGCTTAAGAGATTTGATCTGCCGATAACGGGAAAGCAGCTCTGACCGGGTCCCCGCAGGCGCCTCAACGGTTTCTGCCTGGGATCCAAAAAAATACTGATAGAGAAAATACCCGGTAAGAACCAGTGCTACGACCAAAACTATGAGAAAAATTGTTTGCCGCATGCGAATTTTATTTACGAGCTTTAGCGAATAACCATAAAATTCAGCACCCTGTTAAATAATTTCGCCGGAGGCGAAATTCCTCTGCCTAATAAAATCAGAGATTTTATTAGGCAGAGGATTTAACAGGGTAAAAGTTTGGCAGCTAAATTTTGTTCGGCTTCGTCTCCAAAATTTAGGCCAAGCCGTTTACCTTGAATAGTACGTCGCTGCGTTCAAAGAGAACTCAAGCGGGCCCTCTCTTGCATCTTGCTGCCTGGTACCGAAAGAAATGTCCGCCACATCAACAATGCGCACCGTTTTTTCAAGATCCCGGAGGAACGCGCCGAATGACTCGTAACTGCCAAGCATCTTTAACGAGACGTCAACCGGAATTACTTGCCGCTCTGTGGGAAGTTTAAGCTGGGACGTGGTCGGCTTCTCTTGAGAAACAAAATCTATGCTCCGCAAGAACATGCCGTGTCGCTTGGCAAGCGCCTCGATATCTCGGACAAACTGCGCGCTTCCAAGTCCTCGCGGAACCATGGCAGAAAGTTTATTAAGGTCAGTCTGCGAAATAGAATTATACTGTCCCATCAGTTCGTCTCGAACCCCGGCAATATCCTGCAATTCGTCGTTTAAAGCAGTAAACTCGGCAATCTCGACTTGAAGGTCCGTCACTTTTTGCCATGCAGGAAAAACGCCGGAAAAAAAGACGACAACAGAGATGAAAAGAAAGATGATGGAGAAAACAAAACGAGTCATATGCCAGTTATTAATCGCTAATTATTAGGAACCGGTGTCGGTCTTCACCGGGGACGAAGTTTTAACAGACTCGACTTGAAAACGATTGTCAGCTTGAAATTAACAAGGCCGCCCTCATCAAGCGCTAACCCCCCAAAGTTTACGCTTTCAACCTGAGGATCCGCCTCTAAAAGCGTTATTTGCTCGGCAACATCGCTGTAACTTGCGGCCTTGGCTAAAAGAGTTACCGTCTTTGGCTGGCTTGCATACTGAAATGTTTGAAAGTAGACTCTCGGATGTGTATCTTTTTCAAGAAGACCGAGAACGTTGGAACTGAAAACATGATTGGCTAAAATTTCATGCGCCCCGCTCAACCGGCCGAACAGAACAAGCACTTGATTAAGAACATCGGGGCTTAACTCCTGTTCTAAAACGGCAACCTGTTCCCGCCAGACCGACGCATTGCTTTCAAGGGCCCTGCGATAGAAAAAAAGGCCGCCCCACACAACAAGCGCTGAAATAAAAATGACCGCGGAGCCGGTAAAAAACCACCCGCCTCCTTGAGAAAGAATACGTGCGCTTTCAGAAAAACGAGCCCGACCAAGTTCTTGTTTTTTGGAAATTAAATCGTCAGGCATAGATAGAGTTAGAGGCGGATAAATACGGATAGCTACGCGGACCCATGCGGATCCGCATTAATCCGCGTTGTCATCTGCATAAATCCGCTTCTATCATCTTTTTATTTTTACCGCGAAGTTATTTGTCTCAACGCCAACCCTACGGCAACCGCGAACCCTGGCCCGATATCCCTTAATATCGGCTGCATAAAAGTCGGATACACAGTCAGCGCAAAAGGGTTCGCCAAAGAAGTTTCAAGCCCTGTCTTTTTCGATACGTAGTCAACAAGTCCCGCCATTGATGCGCCGCCGCCGGAAATAATTACACGTTCTACTTTCTTGATATTAGCCCGGTTGTACGCCCCTATAACCCGTTCCACTTCGCCAAAAAGCGTATCAACGACAGGGGTAATAACGTCCACTATTTCTTTTTCCTCAGGCTTGGTGGAAAGGCCAACTTCTTTTTTCACCACCTCAGCCCGTTCTTCTTCAATAGCCAGCGATCTGGCAAGAACAAGCGTAACCTCCCGCGAACCTCTGCCGATATTATTTGCATGCTTGATAATACGGCTATCAGCGATAATTATCGTTGTCGTCTGCGCACCCAAGCTCACTATCGCGGTAACACCCTTGTCTCTTCCCAGAAGCGAGCGAGTCAATGCAAAGCTTTCGATTTCAATTGCCTTTATATCAAGGTTCGCCAGTTCGGAAATGCGTTTATATTTGTTTACTACCTCATTCGGCACGACGGCAAGAAGGACCTTGAGTCTTTTCTGCTGCTCATCTTCCTCGATGATTTCCCAATCCATGGTCACTTCGGCCATGGGAATAGGAACATAACGCCTTGCCTCAAACGGCACTGCCGTTCCGACTTCTTCCCGGCTCATCAAGGGAAGATCAATGGCGGTGATGAAGCTCGAAGTTGCCGGAATACTGATAACCGCCTGCCGGGTAGTTACATTTGATTCGGTAAGAACATCTTTCAGCATGTCGGCAACATCTTGGTCAATAAAGCGCAAAAAACCTCCGCCGCTTCCGCTTATATGTTTAAAATAATGCGCAGTTTTCAACTCACCGTAAGTCTCAAGAATCGCCCGCTCTTGTTCCTTCCTTAATTGTACTACCTTTGCCGCTTCCGAGCCAATATCAATGCCAACATAACTCGGTTTCTCCGGCCGCATACGAAAATCGAACTTCGGAATAGTTATTTTTTTGAAAAAAGGAATTTCAGTCACCTACAGAGCTAAGAACTAAGCAAAAGGAGCTAAGAAAACACAGCCATTATTCGGGCTTCCTGGTTCTTAGTTCCTCGTTCTTAATTCAGGGTTGCGGATGCTTACTTAAGTATTATACCATAATTCTGCGATAATTGCGCATAAATCCCGTTAGAGATAGGAAATGCCGCAGGCATTTCCGTTGATTATGATTGGTATAATGGCTTTCAGGCACATAATGCTGTTGGGTGGCCAAATAAAAAGTTTAAATCTCTAACGGGATAAAAACTGCAAAAACAGCTATGTGGATAAATCTAACGGAAATAAAGGGTTTTGCGCTTGACCTTGTCTTTCCCAAAACATGCCTCCTTTGCTTACAGGAGAAGGAATTCTTATGTGCTACGTGCGCAAAAACCCTTACTTTTAGAGAACCGTCGTGTTTCGTCTGCCGGAAACGCGACCTTGAAGGAAAAACTTGCCCTTCCTGCCGTGAAAAGACATTGATTCGAAGGTTTTACCGCCCATTTAGCTATAAAGACGAGACGGTAAGAAAGCTAATACACGTCTATAAATACGAACGCGCAAAAGAAATAGCCCGACCGCTTGGGGGATTCATAATCAGCGCGATGCAAAAGGCAGGTTTTCCAAGAAAGAAAACCATAACAATCATTCCTATTCCCCTCCACTGGCGGAAGAAACGCGAACGCGGATTTAACCAAACAGAGCCGCTTGCGGAGATAATCGGCGCCTTCTTCGGACTGCCGGTTCTCTCCGAAACGCTGATCCGCACAAAAAATACCTCCGCACAGATCGAGATGGAAAACAACTTGCTCCGTCGCCAGAATATAACGGGCGCATTTGCCGTGAAAAATCCAGCCGCGGTTGTGGAAAAAACTATCCTTCTTATTGACGACGTTATCACGAGCGGGGCAACTGTCGAAGAAGCCGCGGCAACTTTAAAAAAGGCGGGCGCGCGATCAGTATGGCTGGCTGCAATCGCCGGACGCTAAAAAGACAATTGCATTCGTCCTTCCCTTCTGGTACTTCTAAAAGAAAGAGGTCTTTTAAAATGGAGGCAAAAATGAATAGCCAGAACGCCCAAGCCGGGGAACCAAACCTTATTGACCCGACAACCGATCAAGACTTCTTCGCCATTGGCCGCGTCTTGCTCTCTCGCTCAACATGCCTAAAAACACAAACAGCGGCATTGATTGTCGCCGAAGGAAAAATAGTTTCCTGGGGAGTAAACATGTGCTGCCCGCAAGACCAGATTTACGGCTTGCCGGTATCGGAATGCCCGCGCATGCAGCAAGAAACAGGAACGTTTTACGAACGCTGCAAACCGATCCATGCCGAGATCGTTGCCGCAATCAATGCGTTCGGCATCAGCCACATCGACCGGAAAACCCTCTGGCACTTCCCCGGTTTCACCCTAAAACTCATGCACTACGCAGGTTTTTTCAAAAACAAGGAGGCCGTCTTATACCTTCTCGGCCATTATTGGGCATGCAGCGAATGCGTCGACTTTCTCAAGCTCATCGGCATTACCGAAATCAAATTTGATAACCTCTCCGGAGGCAAGACGCTGAAAGAATACCAGGCAAAAGATCTCACGGGAAAGGAGCGATAACGGTGAAAAAGTTTTGAAAATGTCCTTCTAATGCTTCAGGAGGAAACCGCAAAATTTTTCAATACCGCCGCGTAACGGCGGTTTATTTTTGAACGAAACATAAAAAAGGAAGCACAATGGCTTCCTTCTCACTACTTACTCAATATTATGGCGACCGGAATAGAAAAAAGATTCCTCATAGGACATTACTAACGCGAAATAAAATTAAATATGGGTTTTGTAAATTTTGTAACGGGGTTCATGCCGCGTGTGGTGACTGATGGAGTTCCGATGGGAATTATTTAAAAATCTCGTCTATAGTTTTTCTATTATGCAGCCCCAAAAATGCGGTGCGCCTTTTTAACTCGTCAAACAAAATCCCAAATTTAGAAAACACGCTCTCACGCCCAAAAATGCGCGGACTAGATGCATTTTCTACGAAAATTATAGGTACTTTAATTTTCATACCGTCCAATTGAATTTTCACCATATGACGATATCCCAACATTGATTCTCCCGAAACACCACGAACGATAAACTTTTTACCATTCGCGACATCTATACCCAACGTCTCTGCGTCAGCCGAGGGCATAATGCTTGTTGTTGCACCGGAATCTAAATGAAAAACAGTACGCAGGCCGCGCCCGTTCTTTCCTAAAACAAAAAGCTCGGCCGCAGGGAATACCTCTATGCGGCCGTCTTCTTGAAGGCGAAGACCATACGCGAAAATGTATTTGCTCATATCCTGTATACCACGGTTATCCCTTTCGGCACCGAAACAAGCAAAATATCCCGCCATGTAGCGCGGGGGAACTTACGCTTAGCCTTTTTCAATACCTCTGTTGTGTCGATACCGGACGCTACGATCTTTCCACCAACAATAGCCACCTGTTGACCTCCGTACTTTTTAACATTGATTACGGGAGTAATGTCTCGCTTCATATGGCCTATTATACACAACTTACATAAAAAATCAAAACCCCGTAATAATTTTACGGGGATAAAATTAATTTCGTGCTCCACAATTAATCCGCGCCCCGATTGTAATCGGGGCGCGGAATTTTTGCGGACGAAATTAAAAAAGAAAGCGTGACGGCTTCCTTAAAACAATTTATAACAATCCACGGAAAGTGTGCCGATCTTGGGTGGCGTGACAACCTCAAAATGAAAACGTTTGCCGTCTTTGGAAACAGACTCGATGATAAAAGAATTACCGTGAAGTTCCTTGAAAAGAACAACCCCATTCGCATCAGTAATTGCCTCGCGCACCACCGTACCGTCTGATAACTCAACTAGCACTTTTGCATTCGGCGCGAGCTCGCATATCTTTACGCCTTGTACATAAGCCCACGCATGACCACCCATCACTAAAAAGAAAAGAAAGACGGACACGGCCGCAAAAATCGCATTTCTCATGACAGCGACCTCCTTATATCGGAAACTTTCTGCAAAGAACTTTACCTTTCTTAATAGTATCACTCTGGCTGTTTCCGGTCAATGCTTCAAAAATCAACCTCGCAACCTCTTTCATTTCTTTTTCTTTCATCCCGCCTCATTTCATTTCGCGGTTCAAAATATCATGGGTGCCGACGCGGCGAAGAACTATTATAATGAAGCAACAAGCGCCCCGCGTCCAGTAAATCGTCGAGATATCTTTTTTAGTTTAATCGCTTCATCGGCTTCCGCTTCTTTTTTTTGCCATTCAGGAGTCCAAAACCACTTTTCGTCTAAATTAACCCTTACTGACTTTCTCCATTTAGAAAACGCCTCAAATTCTTTATGAGGAATCAAAACAAACTTTCCTTTTGGAATAGTGATAACAGTCATGATTTTAGTATACATATAAACCGATAACAGTCAAATAAAAAAGGAAGCGTGACGGCTTCCTAAGAATAACTTTGATCGCTTTTTACATACTGAATTACGTCGTCGACGTGTTTCCAAAGTCCTATGCTTAACCCAACACCAGTCACCGCTGCGATAGCACTGAATCCAAACACGTTATTTTCACTTACTGCGAAAACTGCTAAACTGCCGAACACTAATACAATGACAAATTGTGCTACTGCGGCGAAAACTATTTCCGCCGTAATCCTAGCCCTTCTTAACTTTGTACTCACCATTTGCCCCTTCCCTTTTTGACTATCTTACCCGCATCCATGAACCGTCTTTCCTGCGGCGATATCTTCGCTTTTCATTTTGAACTAAAACTTTATCCATCTCCCGATCAGTGTTAACGCCCAAAATCTCAAGAAACCCGAGATCAAACACCATCAGATCAATTAAAGCGTTAATAACCTTACTGCGGTTTCCTCTCCTATGCGCGGCGGCAAGTTCTCCGAGCTCTTCGACAAGGTGGACAATCTCTTCACGCACACCATTCCGGCTTCTACTAACATTAAAACCTTTTGCAACTTTATTTCGGTATATTCTTCGCTGCAGCAACTTAAGATGGCCGCACCCTTTGCTCATTAACTAATCCTCCTTATATCGTAAATTTCTTGCAAAGAGCTGTCACTTTCTTACTCGTACTATTTTTACTATTTCCTGTCAACGTTTCGTAAATCAACCCTGCAATTTCTTTCATCGCCTTTTCTTTCATCCCGTTACAAAATTTACATAAGTCATTTACGAAATATAACCATTTTTAGTCTAAAAAAACAAAATTCAATCAAAGATCTTGTAAATTTTGTAACGGGATTCGTGCCTAACTGTTGTGGCAACGAACGGCGTCACAATATAAAGCCGGAGGTTATTGATAAATGTTGCTCGCACGGCGCAGTACTTCTTTAATTTCAACAACGCCTGCGCCAGTCCGTATGGAATAAAAGATGCGATAATTACCTACACGCCTCCGCCATAAATCATCTCTCTCGCCAATTTTAGCGATATCTCCCAGCCACGGATCGATAACAAAATCGCGAAGCGCGTTTAATATACGTTCGCGATCGCGGATAGGTAGACGTTTGATTTGTTTTTTAACGCGTTTTGGTATGTGTACGACCCAGCTCATTTTCAAAATCTTCTAAAGTCACATAAGCGCCGTGCACCAGTTCCTTATCGCTTTTTTCAATGGCCCGCGCCTCTTTTTCGCTCAGTTTTACAACCGAAATAACCTTAGGCCGCCTACGAAGGAGTATTTCGTACTCTTTTCGGGGAATCACAACAAGGTCATCTTTACGAGCTAACTTTTTTGGAATAGTAATAATAGCCATGAATAAAGCATACAAGAAACAACAATATAAAGTCAAACAAAAAAGGAAGCGCGGCGGCCTCCTAATAATCAAAGATCTTTTTTAGTATTCAAACCCCTTTTAAAAACCAACATTCCCATAAAAACGGCCCAGACACCTACTAATGTTCCAAAAGTCTGCCAAAGAAACTCACTGGAGTAAACAGAACCTCTATGCCGTAAAATGTAAATCCCCCCTCCGGACAGAGACATGCCGAAAATCATTAAAAGAAACCAAACAGTCCCCAATAAAAATATAGTCGTACCACTATAAATTCCGAGCCTCCTCATGGTCATGGTCAAACCCTCCTATATTGAAAATTTTCTGCAAAGAACTTTAACTCTCATACTCGTAGCACGGAGGTTATGCATCGTCAACGCTTGATAAATCAGCCAGCGATTTCTTTCATCTGTTTTTCTTTCACCCGCCTCATTTCCTTTCGCGGTTCAAAATATCATGGGTACCTGCGCGGCGAAGAATTATCGTTTGGTTATCAAGTTGAAAAGTGAAACGATACCCGCGGCTTATACGCGCATACCAAATCTCTGTGCCGGGAAGTTTCTTTGCGCGAAGTGAAGAATGCCGAATGTTTTCTAATAAAAATCCGAGCGCCTTGCCAAGCGCTCGTTGAATATTCTGCGGCAAATCTTTATAGTCTCTTTTAAACGGCCCCGTATAGACAATCTCCATTTCTATTTACGCTTTAGTGAAGCAACAAGCGCATTGTGTTTAGTAAATCGCCGGGACATTTTTTTTCGTTTAATCGCTTCATCAGCCTCGGCTTCTTTTTTTTGCCACTCCGGAAACCAAAACCATTGTTCATCCAAATTAACCCGTACTGACTTTCTCCATCTAGAAAACGCTTCAAATTCTTCGTGAGGAATCAGAACAAATTTCCCTTTTGGAATAGTAATAATTTTATTCATAGATATTTTATTATACCGAAAATATGAACTAAAAGTCAAACAAAAAAGGAAGCACGATAACTGCTTCCTATGTTTCTGGACAATAAAGTTTTGTTTCTATGCCGTTGAAAAAGCCTGCGCCCTTCCCGACCCCCGGACCATCTTGATACCAAAATATAATCTCCCAGTAACCCTTGGCGATATTCTCAAATCGGGCCACACCGTTAACAGGTTTTACATCTAAAATCGCGCCTGTACTCTGGATAGAAATTAGTTCAACCCCGGCATCATCATCTACGCAGACAACCAAGTTGGTCGTAACGAAATACCGATCGTAAACCCCCAGCCCAATCGCACCAAGAAACGCTGCTATCAAAACCACGAAAACCCACTTCCCCCACATTGTTGCCTCCCTTATATATATTTGAAACTCCTGCAAAGAACTTTAACTTTCTTATTAGTATCACTCTGGCTGTTTCCGGTCAATGCTTCAAAAATCAACCTCGCAACCTCTTTCATTTCTTTTTCTTTCATGCCGCGGGTCGTAATTGACGGCGTGCCGATACGAATACCAGAAGGGTCAAAGGGTGAGCGCGCATCATACGGAATAGTGTTGCGATTGACAATAATTCCAACTTGCTCAAGCCGGTCCTGTGCTTCTCTACCGGAAATACCAAGTTTGGTGACATCAACCAACATCAAGTGGTTGTCGGTTCCGCCGGATATAATTTCCAAACCTAATTCTTGCAGTTCATGCGCGAGTATTTTTGCGTTTTTTACAATTTGTCTTCCGTACTTCTTAAACGCGGGCATCATCGCCTCGCCAAGCGCTACGGCAATTGCGGCAGTCTGATTATCATGCGGCCCGCCTTGCAGAGCCGGAAAAATTGCTTTATCAATTTCTTTGGCAATATCAACTTTATTGATAGCGGCTATCTTTGACTTTGTATTAACAAAAATCATAGCCCCTCTCGGGCCGCGCAAGGTTTTATGCGTCGTAGTGGTTGCCACATCAACATACGGAAATGGTGAAGGGTGCGCGCCAGCCGCAATCAAACCGGCAATATGGGCGATATCTGCCATCAAATACGCCCCGACCTCATCGGCTATTTTGCGGAATTTTTTAAAATCAATAATTCGAGAATAAGCCGTCGCTCCGCAAACGATAATCTTTGGTTTTTCTTTTTGCGCAATTTTTCTGACATCATTATAGTCAACATAGCCATCGCGCCCAACCCCGTATTGCACTGACTTCCAAAATCTAGCGGTTGCCGAAACTTTCCAACCGTGGGTGAGATGGCCGCCAAAAGGCAAAGACATTCCCATTATTTTTTCACCGTCTTTCAAAAGCGCGTAATACACGGCAAAGTTTGCGGGTGAACCCGAATACGGCTGGACGTTCACGTGCCAATTTTTACCAAGCCGAAAGACTTTGCGAGCGCGTTCTTGGGCGAGCAGCTCAATTTCGTCAACAACATTATTTCCCGCATAATATCGTTTCCCGGGATATCCCTCGGAATATTTATTCGTGAGCGGGGAGCCCAGCGCTTCCAAAACCGCCGCCGAAACGATATTTTCAGAAGGAATCAAATCAAGCGTCCACTGCTGGCGCTTGATTTCGTCGCGGATCAGATTAAAAATTATGCGGTCAGACATTTTCCTTATTTTGCCACTGAAATAAAACAAAGTAAATATTGACGCCAAACAAAACCGCGCTATTATTTATTTAAAATGTTCTTTACCAAATAAAGGAGGCGGCTATGAGCTTGAAAGTGTATATCGTGGTCTTCAGTGACGGTATCGGTCAAAAGGCCTGCGAAATTGCCGCGCGCGATGAAGCCGAAGCAATAAAGCTTGTCCGTGAAGATCCCTATTCGGCAGGAGCCAAGGATATTCATGTTTTAGGCGAACTCAAAAACCCAGTAATGCTTCGCTGGTTGCCATACATTCCTTCAAAATCATGGGTGGAACGCCGCAATGGATAAAACACGAAATGGTTCTTCTCCTATGGTTTTTGTCTTTGACGGCGACGACACGCTATGGATGAACGAATGGCAGTACTCCCAAACCTACGCCGACTTTTTCAGCTATCTCTATGCAACACTCGGCGACAGAACGCCAAATTTCCACTATATCCGCGAACGATATTTTCAAATAGAGGGAGAGCTTTACAAGACATGTGGTGTTCGCCGAGGCAGGGTTGCCGAAGCAATGGCATGCCTTCATAAAGAAATTTGCGCATGGATAGAATGGCGATGGAACGAGAATTTATACAGGGAAGAAGACGAAGAAGAAATCCGAAAAATCGGCGACCAGCCGTTTGACTACACAAAACTGCGTTGGGTGCCGGGTGCTGAAAAAACACTACAAACCTTAAAAGCGGCTGGGCATAAACTTTGTTTCCTTTCAAGTTACGACAGTGCGGTTTTCCCGAAACGGGCCGGGTTTCTTTGGTTATCACGATTTTTCGGCCCTGAAAGAATCCGTACCACTGAATACAGAAAAAATAAAGAAGATTTTATCGCGGTAAGCGGTTGGACACCAAACGATACTAGTACATACTATGCCGTAGGAAACAGCGAAAGCGATATTCTGCCGGCGCTTGAAATCAACGATACATGGCGAGGCATTTATATACCATATGGATCAACTTCAAAATTCTTCGCTGCTAGAGATGCTATAAATTTCTTGGCGCAACCAATGGACCATCCGCGCGTTACAACCATTAAATCCATTGCTGAACTCCTTAGTATTTTATAAATCCAAAGACCGTTTGTCACAACGGTCTTTTTAAAAAATTCAAACATAACATTAACTGTCCGATCGGACAGTTAATGTTATGGATTGAAACTTATCAACTAAGAAGGTCTCTAACGGTTTCTACAAATTCCTTTTTGTGATTAGAATTTTTAACCAAATCCAGTTTGTCGGTATTCACCGAGACGATACGGAACTTATACTCCCCCTTGGTCCACTCTTGCTGCAAACGATGAAGGGTTTCTAAATAAATGGGATCCACCTCTGTCTCAAAGCCGCGAGCGCGTTTTTGTATCCGCTGTTTTAAAACAGGCAGAGAAGCTTCAAGGTTGATGATAAGATCCGGCTTAGGAAGATTTTTTGCAAGAAGAGAATTGAAAAACTTCTGATAAAGAGAAAACTCTATTTCTGACATCCGCCCGAGAATTTTTTGCGCTTTGGCGTATGTGAAGTTGTCCTGGTATACAAACGAATCCTGAATTACGCTTTGCTCGGCCAAAAGTGATGCCATGTGTTCAAGCTGCCGAACCCGGTCTTCTAAAAAAAATAGCTGCAAAGAAAAAGCCCACCGCGCCGGGTCTTTATAAAAAAGCGGGAGGAACGCATTCTCATTAACAGTCTCTTCCAAAACGTGAAATCCGAGCTCCTGCTTCAAAAGATTGCAAGCAGTGGTCTTTCCCGACCCCATAATGCCGGTTAGGGCAATGAAATAATTTTTTTTCTGCATGCCATTTAAAAATTATCAGTAGTTCGCCGCAACACAATAAAAGTGTACGGGTAGATATTTTTCTCACCCGGCCCGTAATTTTCACAAAAAATTTCTTGCCACCCTTTCCTTGAAAACTCCGGAAAGTATGTGTCGCCTTCAAAATCGTGATCTACCAGAGTGAGGTACATGCGCGTTGCTCGTGGCAGAAAAAGTTTATAAATCTCTCCGCCGCCTATAACCATTGCTTCTTCATATCCATTGCACTTTTGAAGCGCCTCGTCTACAGAATGTACTACTATACACCCTTCTTGCAAGTAACTTTTGTCCCGAGTCAAAATTATATTGACACGTTCGGGTAGCGGCCTGCCGATTGACTCATAAGTTTTCCGGCCCATGATAATCGGCTTGCCAATGGTGAGTTCACGAAAGCGCTTCATGTCAGCCGACAATTTCCAGAGCATAGTATTGCCCTTTCCGATTACATTATTTTTGGCGATGGCGGCGATTAGAGAAATAATCATTTAACCAACAAAATACTAACTTCTAAATCCCTGCCTGCGCGCGACGCGCGGGTAGGCGAAATCCTAAACAAATTCTAAACCACAAATTTTTAAATCCAAAACATGTTTGGAATTTAGAGTTTGTGAATTGTGATTTGTTTAGGATTTAAAGTTTAGGGCTTATGGTTTTATAAATTACACTGCCATCGGCGCTTTAATCGCCGGATGCGACTCATAATCAACAAGCTGAATATCGTCCATAGTGAAACTGTCTATATCTTTTACTTCTGGTTTAAGCCGCAATTTTGACAACGGAAATGTTTCGCGTCCTAATTGCTCTTTAACTTGATCAAAGTGGTTATGGTAAATATGGGAATCGCCAAGTGTATGAATAAATTCTCCCGGAGTCAAACCCGCAACTTGCGCGACCATGTGTAAAAGCAAGGAGTAAGAAGCGATATTAAAAGGTACTCCCAAAAACATATCGCACGAGCGCTGGTACATCTGGAGCGACAGTCTTCCGTCTGCAACATAAAACTGTGAAAAGGCATGGCACGGCGGAAGAGCCATCTGATCAATTTCTCCGGGATTCCACGCAGTCAAAATAAGACGCCGGTCATGCGGGTCTTTTTTAATTCGCTCTATGACATCTTTGATCTGGTCTATTTCTCTGCCATCCGGGGCTCTCCATGATCTCCATTGAACGCCGTATATCCTACCGACATCTCCATTAAAACGAGCTTTCGGTTTCCAGTACGGCGCCTCGGCATTTGCATCCCAAATACGCGCGCCAAGCTCATTTAATTTTTTTACATCGGAACTGCCCTGCAAAAACCACAAAAGCTCGGCCTTAACTGGATTAAAAGCAAGTTTTTTGGTGGTTATCGCCGGAAAACCATCGCTCATCTTGTACCTCATCTGCATTCCAAAAACCGCTCTGGTCGGAATTCCTGTCCGATTCGGCTTATCAACACCGTTTTCAAGAATATATTTTAGTGAATCGAGGTATTGTTTCATGCGAATTTTATCCCGCAACTTCCGCGACCGAAGGGAGCGCGAGGTTGGCGAGGACCCCGCACCTCCCGAACTGCTGACTCGGTAAAATTCAGAGTCAGTATCGCGGAAGTACGGGACCGCGCACTCAAACCTCACTTCGTTCGGGATGGTGCGGTGGTTTACGAGCATTAGCGAGTAACTATAAAATTCATCCCGTTAGAAGCAGATCGCGATCAAACAGTTGTCTTCTGCGTAGATTTTATTCATTTCTACTATTGTAAGGTATTAGCCTTTTAAAATTCGGTAGCGATCGCGGCTTCTAACGGGATTCAGCACCCAGCACATAAATTTACAGTCGTCGTTTAGGGTATTTCAAGGTTATTTCATCAGCCCCGTGATTAAAATTATCCGACGGATGTAAATTTATGTGCTGGGTGAAGGTTTTGTAACTAAAATTTCATCGCCTGCGGCTCGAAATTTTAGACAAAGCCCTTCACCTCCCAATCTTTATGCATCTGCGGAATCATCATGTGCGGATTCCATGACTTTTTAACTTCTTCTATCTCTTGGGACAACTGATATTTCCCGCCTTCCCCAACATAATCCGGCGCTGTCTTCAACGGCTCGACTTCATAAAAAACCATCTGGCCGATTCTCCGGCCAACAACAAGCGGTATGGTAAAATATTGAGAATTATTGGTAACCTCCATAGTCCAGCGATTGAAATAACCGATATCGCCCCATCCGGCATCTTTGCAAACCTCGACAAAATTCCTGCCAAGCGAAGACCGGGCATACATTTTGCCGACGACCTTATGCCGGCCGCCGATGAATTCGAGCGTGTGAGCAAGGACGGTCTCCCCAGGCCTTAATAAAATCACTTTTTCGTCGGGTTTAATGTTTTTGAGCCCAACTCCGGTCCGGCTTGACACACCTTCAGCAAGTTCTGCCTGATACGGACCTGACCAAACGCGCTTGGTGGACTCTTCGTCGTAAAGATTGTGCAAAGTGGCCCCCCCATCAGGATGTTTTTCTTTCCAATACCAATCGCCGAGCGTAACATCATAGCTCGTTGTCTTAAGTTTCCGCCCGTCAAAAGGATCAACAACTATCGTCCCTCCTTTAATGTGCCGTAAAATTGCGTCGCGAGATAACAACATACTATTCTACAAAAAAATATGAACCAATATGAATATACAAATAACAGATTGTATTCATAATACTTGCCCAACCCCATTTATGCAATTAAACGTGTGAATAAAAAAACAGCCTCGTGGCTGTCAATGCTTTTCCCTTCTTTCACCAAGGTAATCTATCAAAACAAACGCTAACGGCCAGTAAAAGAACATGAAGAGAACCGCTGCGACCTTTGCGTAAACTGTTTGATAACCATATGCGCAAATGAGCAGTATCAGCCAAAACATCTTATCCTTTAAAACCGCTTTTTTCAATTGAATCCAGTATCTCCCTAACATTTTCATTACACACGCCGCCTTTCCTCTTCACTTAGGTTTCAAAGAATGTTACTAACATATCATACCCCCAAAATCTCGTCAAGTTCTTTTTTGGTAATAACGCCGGAACGTAAAATTATCGGATTATCGCGTGTGAAATCAACCACCGTCGACGGTCCTTTAGGCAACTCCCCGCCATCGATAATCAGACCTACTACGCTTTCTTTCCCCAACCCGCCCGCCGCCTCAACAGAGCGCATCGGTTCTCCTCCGGAAATATTTGCTGACGTTTGAACAAGCGGAAAATCCAAGCGCTGAAGAAGTTCCAAAAGAAACTGGTGATTCGGAATCCTAATACCGATCGTGTCTTTGCCGCCGGTAAGAACCCCCGGCAGCTTTTCTTTATGATGGAACACAACGGTTACCGGACCGGGCCAGACCTTCTCAAGAAAACGGGCTTTCCGATCGTCGATATAGGCAAATTTCCGTGCGGTCGCAATGTCTTTCACAAAAATCGGAAATGCTTTTTCCGAAACGCGCTTTTTTATTTTAAAAATTTTCCGGATTGTCTCCGGATTGGTCGCATCGCCATAAATCCCGTAAACCGTATCCGAAGGCCCGATAATGACCCCCCCTTTTTTTAAAACCTTCTCTGCGGCCGCAAAAACTTCATTTTTAGGCCCATCGTCAAATTTGATGACTTTCATATCAAATCCGCGCAGGTACTATTCTCATATTCTTAAGAATATGAGAATAGTACCGTTACTTACAAAAGCCCCGCCAGGACTTTCGCAAGACGCGCAGGATCATGACGAACAAATCCGCTTTTTCTTACAAAGTCCCCGGTTATCGCAACCGGCTTCTTTTGAAAATTCCCGCCGAGCCCCACGACCTGTTTTCCTTCTCGCGCATATTCTTTCAAGCGTTCCGGTGACGGTTTTTTCGTATTAATAACAGCAAAATCAAGAACGCCTTTTCCAAGATACTTTTCAATTGCGTCCAGAAAATCGCGGGCAGTAAAATCGGTTGTCTCGCCCAACTTGGTCATCGTATTCACTACAAACACCTTCGTGCCCTTTGCCTCACGAATCGCGCGGCCAACCCCGCGAACGAGGAGGTTCGGAATAATACTCGTAAAAAGGTCGCCGGGGCCGAGTATAATCAGATCCGCTTCCCTGATTACAGAAATGGCTTTTGGGTTTCCCGAAGCATGCGGTTTTAAAAAAACCTTTTTTATTTTCAGCGACGAATCATGTTTCGGGATATCAATATTCGTCTCGCCTTTAACGATTGCCCCGTCTTCGAGTTCCGCGCGAAGCTCTACATTATCAAGGGTCACGGGAATAACCCGACCCTGGACGTTAAGAATCCGGCCCGCTTCTTCAACCGCATCTTCAAAACTTCCCGTGAGACGCTCGAGAGCCGTCAACATAATATTGCCAAATGCATGCCCGCGAAAACCGCCTTCACGGAAACGATAATTAAAAAGATCGGACAGCAACTTGTTGTCAGTCCGCGCGAGTGCTACCATCGCCCGCCGCAAGTCGCCGGGCGGGAGAATTCCAAATTCCTCGCGAAGAACACCGGTTGAACCGCCATCGTCGGCCATAGAAATAACCGCTGAAAGCTCAACAGGATACTTTTTGAGGCCGGAGAGAACAGTAAAAACGCCGGTTCCCCCGCCGATCACTACGACCTTCTTGGGATTTTTAATTTTCGATTTGTGGATTCGTCGCATTTATTAGCCCGCTATGGAAATACAAAATTTTCGAATTATGAATAAGGAGTTAGGAATAAAAAACACCTTTCGTAGCCATAATCCACAATTCTTGATTCATGGTTCTGCTCCTTAATATTACCCCTTTCCACCCTTACTCGTTTGTGCTACATCTGAATAACCTTATTTCAGCCGCACCTTAAAAAGGAGAAACCGACAATGGAACGGGTACCGAACGCGCGCTGGTGGCAAGTAAAACATGCCTGGCTCTATACCCGATTGCGAATGGAGGGACTCGAGGGTCCGCAATTTGTTGACAACATGAATACCTATGTAGATCCCGACGTCCTTATCGGCGCCGGGACGGTTGTGGAGCCAAACGTCTGGATTAAAGGAAACACGGTCATCGGCAAAAATTGCCGCATCGGTTTTGGATCGGTCATTATTGACTCCGAACTCGAAAACGACGTGGTTATCTGCGGCGCGCGGATTGAACAATGCTATATCTGCCACCACGCAGAAATCGGATATACCGCCCAGATGAAACGAACCCGCTTCGGCGCGCGTTCAAAAATGGTTCACCGCGGCTACCTCGGAGACGCGACTGTGGGTGAAGGCGTAAACATCGGCGCAGACGTCACCACCGCGAACTACGATGGCGCGAATAAGCATAAAACCGTGATCGGCGATAACGCTTTTATCGGAACCGGCGTTAACCTTGTAGCACCCATTGAAATTCCGACAGGCATGATGATCGCATCCGGCTCAACGGTCACAACGAAAGACCCAAAAGAGCCAGGGCGGCTTCTGGTCGCCCGCGCTCCAGGGCGGCTCTCACAGTCAAAACGGGTGGTAAAAGACGAACGAGGCTGGCTGCTTAAAAATATAGAAGAGGAGGACCAGCTGGAATGAGAAGGTTTTCATCAGCGCTTTTCTCCGTGCAAATCAAATTGAAAAGCCCTACTAGTTAGGGCTCTTTTCTTTTTCTTCCGTAGACGGCGGCATCGCGCGGTATGCCGCGGCAATTGCTCTCGTTAGGCCGGGACAGGCGGACGAAGCACCACCGCTAGTACAAAGCCGAACAAAATTACGCATTGGCCACGTGCCTTCTTCACCGACGCCAACATACCATTCGCCGTTGCCGCCCTGAAAAATAATCAATTCGTTTCGATGCTTTTCGTCCCGGTCGTCGGTAAGATACCGCCGCAATTCTTGCATCTCCGATTCCATTACAAATAAATAGGCGGATGGTTAATCATTGGGAAGATCAGGAGAACCAAGGCGGTTCCTGCGTGGAAATACGCTAAAAACATGGCCAACACAAGCACAAATGCCGCAAACTCCTCTACAACCTTCCTGACCCCGTAAAGACACTGCATTTTTCTTTCACGGCGATCAGCCAAATCTGTGAGTTTAACAAGTAAAAGAAGTCCTACCACAAACACTACGGCGTCAACAACGAAAGAAAGGTAAGTTACTTGCATCGCTCACCCCCTTCTCTAAATTTAAAGAACGCAAAGATATTTTATTCTACTGTCACAGATTTAGCAAGATTTCTTGGCTTGTCTACATCGTAACCCCTTAACACTCCGAAGTGATACGCAAAAAGCTGAAGCGGGATGACCGCCAAAAGCGGCGTCAGCATTTCAAGAGTTTTTGGGATATAGATTACATCATCGGCAATATCTCGAATTTTCTCGTCTCCCTCGGTAGCAACCGCAATCACCGGACCCTTGCGGGCCCGCACTTCCTCTATATTTGAAATCATTTTTTCATAAACCGAATCCTGCGGTGCGATAAACACCGACGGCAGATTCTGATCAATCATCGCAATCGGCCCATGCTTCAACTCACCGGCACCATACCCTTCGGCGTGAACATAAGAAATTTCTTTCAACTTCAATGCCCCTTCGTACGCGACCGGCAAATTGTACTTCCTCCCAAGGTACAAAAAGTTATCATATTTTTGATACTTTACCGCAAGCCGCCGGATAACATCGTTTTGTAAAAGAATTTTTCGCATGAAATCGGGAATTTTTTTAAGCTCGCCCGCAATCCGCTCACCCGTAACCAAAGACATTTCCCGCTGACGGCCAAGGAGAAGAGTAAACAGGGCAAGTATCGCAACCTGCGAAGTAAACGCTTTAGTTGATGCAACCCCGATTTCAGGACCAACATGCTGGTATACGCCGGCGTCAGTATCGCGCGCAATGGTTGAGCCGACAACATTCACAATACCAAGCGTCGGCACGCCTTTTTCTCTTGCCTCGCGAAGCGCTGCCAACGTATCTGCGGTCTCACCAGACTGCGAAATCGCAAGCATGATATCGCCTTCGCGGAAAACCGGCTTCCGATAGCGGAACTCCGAAGCAAGGTCAACTTCAACCGGAATACCGGCGTATTCTTCGAGCATGTACTCGCCGACGCGGCCGGCAAGATATGCCGTGCCGCACCCGGAGATCAAAATACGTTTTGCATTTTTTACCTGTGGGATTACTTCAGCAAGCCCGCCAAGCTTCGCACGGCCTTCTTCCGGAACCAACCGCCCGCGTATCGAGTTCTCGATGGCATGCGGTTCCTCAAAAATCTCTTTCAGCATGAAATGCGGATACCCTCCTTTCTGCGCCTCTTCCGGAGACCACTCAACTTTATGAAACTTCTTTTCAAGAAGATTCCTTTTAAGATCAAAAATACGATGGTTTGCCGGAGTCAGCACCGCCATTTCGCCGTCATCAAGATAGATGACATCCTTGGTATGCTTTAACACTGCCGAGGCGTCGGAAGCAATAAAATATTCACCCTCGCCGATTCCAATAAGAAGCGGTGAAAAGTTGCGCGCGGCAATAAGTTTTTCCGGCTCCCTGCGGTCAATAACGGCAAGACCATATGTTCCCCGCACAGTCAGAAGCGAAAGGCGCACAGCCTCCGCAATATCGAGCTCTTTGTTTTTGTTTCTAAATTCTTCAATAAGATGAGCAATCGTTTCAGTGTCCGTTTCCGAGCGGAAAACATGGCCCATTTTTTTTAATTCCCCCTTAAGGTCCTTATAGTTTTCAATAATGCCGTTATGGACAAGCCAGATGTCGCCGGAACAATCCCGATGCGGATGAGCGTTCGTTTCTGTCACCCCGCCATGAGTAGCCCAACGGGAATGCACAATGCCGGCAGAACCGGCAAATTCCTTACCATGAACTTTTTCTTGCAAAACAGCAACCTTGCCGACTGCCTTTTCGCTCCTGACGTTGCCGCTTTTCGTAACAACCGCAAAGCCCGCCGAGTCATAACCCCGGTATTCGAGATTTTTTATGCCATCCATCAGAATAGGTAGGGCCTTTTGTCTGCCGATGTAACCGACAATTCCACACATGGTTTACTTCTTAATACCGGATATGCGGAGATTTGTTTTCAAAATCAGCCCCGAAAATAATTTGCTTGAAATGTATCCCTTCTCGGTTCTTATTAAAAAACCGCGGTTACCCGCGGACAACACTGTTAAATTTGTACCCCCGTAGTCTTGTAGGATAAACGATCTTATCTGTAAAAATATTTTTTACCATGGCGTCACCGCCAATTGTACAGGCATCACCCACCCAGCTATCAGCTTCTGCCAACGCGCGTCTCCTAGTCCTCAATTCCCTATCGCGTACGAAACCAGAGCCATGACCACTAGTATAAACAGCATACCAGCGACCAGTGCAAAAATTTAGAACGCGCCTTAAAAATTCCATGATTTCCTCCCTTTTGAGAATAAAAGAACTAACTAGAAAATATGTTAACCAAAAATAGCATATATAAGTTTTTTGTCAATTAAAAAACGAGGCCTTAGTCGGCCTCTTTCTTTTTAATATTCGCGGGATTCTTTCTCATCAATACGCAAAACCATCCTTCGGCAACATTTTCATATCTTTGATTTTCAGTGAAGAACTCAAATCTCACAATACCTTTATCCGGATATTTTTTTGATTCTTTCGTCTCGGTAATATGCAAATAATGCTTAACCCTATCACCCGGACGCACCGGCAAAATAAATTTTACATACTTCTCGAGAAGGGCTTCAAGAGTTCCATGCCAAAAATCAACGGTGTGGAGCGCGCCAAAAAGCGTGTTCACTACGAGTTCGCCGTGAACAGCTAACCCGCCGAGAACCGTGGTGGCCGCGAAACTATTATTAAAATGAAGTGGATTGAAATCCCCCGTGGCAAGAGCAAAACGATCTATATCGCACCCGTCAATCCAAATCCAAGGCAAAGAATTAAAGCGCATACTTTTGTGGAAATCATCAAAGTATAGCGGCCGTCTAAAAATTTCGTTATTTACTGCGTCAACCCATCCGATCCTCATGATCCGACCCCAAACTCCCAAAAAGCAGGCTCTTCCTCGTTTCTCTGTCGCCGTTTCAAAAAAGCCGATGCTGCAACAAACCCCGCAAGCACCCCAAACAAAAACAACATGCTTTTGTTCACGATATGCCCCCTCCGGTTTTCAACGAACCAGTACTTTTACTATATACTTCGGCAAAAAGAGATCAAACTACACGACAAAATTAATAAGCTTATTTTTCACAAAAATAACCTTTCTGGGGACACCGGGCACATAGCGCTTTACCGCTTCGTTACTTAAAGCGGCGGCACGCGCATCTTCTTCGGTAATCCCCGCCCTTACTTCAACTGTTGCGCGCACTTTCCCGTTAACTTGTACAATAAGCGCGAAAAAATCTTCAGTAAGAAACTTTTTATCAAACTTTGGCCACAAAGAGGTGTGCACGCTTTTTTTATTGCCAAGCGCATACCACAATTCCTCGGTAATGTGCGGCGCGAAGGGGGCGAGAAGTTTCAGGAAAATTTCTTTTTCTTGGCGTCCGGCGCTGTCACTATGAGCCTCAAATTCATTCAAAAGCACCATCAAGGCGGAGATGGCGGTATTGTATTGTAAATTTTCGATGTCTTCGGTAACTTTTTTTATCGTTTGATGCAAGATTTTTTGAGTTTGCGGTTTCGGGTTTTGCGTTTTTTTAGAATTCAGGGATTTGGTTTTAGAGCCTTGAGCGGCGTAATCATCAACAAACTTCCAAACGCGCTCTAAGAATCTTGTAACTCCCCTAATTCCAGTATCCCGGAAATCTCCTCCTTGTTCAAAAGGTCCCAAGAACATTAAATACATCCGCAAAGCATCTGCGCCGTAGGAATGGATATATTCATCAGGGTTCACCACATTGCCGCGGGATTTGGACATCTTCGCGCCGTCTTTTGTAATGTGGCCATGCGCGCGAAACATCTTGAACGGCTCATCAAAACCAATAATGCCGAAGTCGTAAAAAACCATAGTGATAAACCGCGTATAGAGAAGGTGCAATACCGCATGCTCAAATCCGCCCATGTAGCGATCCACCGGCAGCCATTTTTTTACCCTAAGCCTGTCGAAGGGCTTGCTTTTGTTTCCAACATCGATGTACCGGTAGTAGTACCATGCGGAATCAAGAAACGTATCTGAAACATCGGTCTCTCTCCTTGCCCACTCGCTGCAACGCGGACATTTTACCCGATAAAACGACTCGACACTCGCAAGCGGAGATTGGCTGGTTCCGGTCGGACGGAATTCTTTAACAAACGGCAGAAGTACCGGCAGATCTTTTTCAGCAACAGCATACCAGCCGGGCATTTCTTTTTGCTCGCCGCGCCCCGCACGCCGGCATGATTCGCAAAAAATCATCGGGATCGGCGGCCCCCAATAGCGCTGTCGTGAAATAAGCCAGTCCCGGAGACGGAACTGGGTTTTAAACTTTGCCTTCAAACTTTCGGCAATCATCCGCCGGGCCTCCTGGCTCTTAAAACCATTCGCCCATCCGGAATTCAAAAGTTTTCCTTCGCCGGTATACGCAGAATGCAAGGGCGCATGCGATTCGCCGTCGTCGGATATGACTTCGCGAACGGGCAGATTGAATTTTTTTGCAAACTCGAAGTCGCGCTCATCATGGGCCGGAACCGCCATGATCGCACCGGTGCCGACGCCGGAAAGCACATAATCCGCCACCCAAACCGGTATCTTTTCGCCGTTTGCGGGATTGACGGCGAAAGATCCCGTAAATACTCCGGTCTTTATCTTCTTTGCGTCCAGCCGTTCCGCTTCGCTTCTCTTTGCCGCCTCCGCGATATATGCCTCAACTGCATCTTTTCGTTCTTTACCCAAAAACTCCGGTACCAACGGATGCTCCGGCGCAAGAACCAGATATGTCGCTCCGAAGACGGTGTCCGCCCTCGTCGTAAACACTTCGATCTGAAGCTTAGAGCCTGAAACTTGAAATTTAACTAATGCTCCCTCTGATTTTCCAATCCAGTTCTTTTGAGCAATCTTTACCTTCTCCGACCAGTCAATTTTTTCCAGATTCTTAAGCAGGCGTTCGGCGTAATCCGTTATCTTAAAAAACCACTGCTCAAGTTCTTTCTTTACCACCGTCGTACCGCACCGCTCGCACTCTCCGGCGATGACTTGCTCGTCGGCAAGAACGGTGAGGCATTGCGGACACCAGTTCACCAGGGCTTTTTTGCGATACGCAAGGCCGCGCTTAAACATCCTAATAAAGACCCACTGAGTCCAACGGTAGTATTCGGAATCATATGTTTCTAGGCGTTCTTTCCAGGCAAAACCGGAGCCAATGCCGGCAATCTGCTTATAAAATCTTTTTTCGGTAATTTTTGAAAGCAGCATCGGGTGTTTGCCGATTTTCAACGCATAGTTTTCGGAATGAATTCCAAAACCGTCAAGGCCGATAGGCTGAAAAACATCATACCTCTGCATGCGCTTGAGGCGTCCAAAAATATCGCATCCCACCATGTCATACATATTGCCGACATGCAGCCCCTCCGCGGACGGGTAAGGAAACATCGTTAGGTTATAAAATGGTTTTTTGGCACGCTTTAAATCGGGCTCATAAACCCCTTCTTGCAACCATTTTTTTTGCCATTTCGCCTCAATTTTTTTATGGTTGTATTTCATAAGCGCTCTTCACTATATAAGCATTGGCCAATTTTTAATTCAAGGCATTTACATGCTTTACTTTTGTCATCTATGTTTGTGCCAAATAAACCCTATAGGATTTATTTAACGGTTTTGGTTGATTGCGTGATATATGCCTAACACCAATTTGACTTCTTGCTACACTATTTGTATAGTAATGCCGCAGATCATTTATAAAATTGAATAGGGAAGGGAATGGCATGAACCCCGGACACGAACTGCCAAGCGATGATGAAGTTTTTGAAAAAGCAAAAACAATAAAGAACCTTCCGAAGGATGCCGCGGAAAAGAGCAATACGGAGGTTATAGACTTTTTAAAATCTCTTGCCGAGTTTATCCAGGAAATGCAGCTTTGTACCCAATCAGGCCAAAAAGGGCCGCCTTCACCCCGGCGTTCGATCCAACAATTTGTAAGGCGCTGCAAAGAAAAAAAGATTTCCGCATGTATCTTTATAAAAAAGACCTCTCCGGCAACAAAAAAGACGTGGTCAAAGAAAAAACTGGTGAGTGTTAAGTATGCAATCCTCCGCAATTGGCCGCAGGAAGAAGCATCTCTTCACGTCCACATCACATGCGAGCTATGCGAAGTGTTGATCCGGCATATCGAGGTTTTGCCGGAATACACCTCTGTTGAGGCCGGAAAAATTGAAATTGAAATCCAAGATTTTCCCGGCGCATGCATGCCGACCCGAAATGAAGCGTCTAACCCACTACCAAAGCCAGCGACGCCAAGCGAAGGCAACGTGCTCTCCGAAGCCGAAACACGGCGCTTCCTGGAAAGCATGGGGCTGGAAGACATACTCTAACCAGGGCAAAACAACAGTGAACGAATCCCGCGCAAATGCGGGATTTTATGTTTTTAAATTTCTGGAGTGGTATTTTTTGTGAATTTCGCGAAGCGCTTTGTCAGTAACATGCGTGTATATCTGCGTAGTGGTGATTTGCGCGTGCCCCAGAAGCTGCTGGACCGACCGCAAATCCGCTCCGTTTCGTAAAAGGTCGGTCGCAAACGCATGACGCAAACCGTGCGGCGTAATTTTTTTTGAAATGCCGGCCTGCAGAGCACATTTTTTAACAAGACGTTGAATAGAGCGCGGTGTCAAACGAAGCTCGGTACTGTTTTTTATTGAAGTTCCTTTTTTAAAATGAACAAACAACGCTTCATCAACATCACCGCGCTTATCGAGGTATTTTTGAAGCGCATCCCGCGCGCGCTCCGACAAAAACACGATGCGGATTTTATCGCCCTTGCCGCGCACTGAAAATTCATCGCGCTTCAAATTAATCGAGTCGCGACTTAGTTGGGCGAGTTCGGAAACGCGCAGGCCGGTCGAAAAAAAAAGTTCAAGAAGCGCGCGATCGCGAAGAGCAGTAAGCGTGTCCCCCTTCGGAGCGCCAAGCAATCGTTCGAGTTCGTCATGTTCGATTACTTCCAATTCACGGCTAGGTGCTTTCCCCAATTCAACTTTTTCCGGCGTTAAACTTTTGATATCGCGCTTGGCAAGATACTTCAAAAAACTCCGCAGTGCTATCAAATGATAAAGCTGCGTCTGTTTTTTAAGCGGCTCACCATCGGCTCCACTAATGCGGTTTAGTTTGATGCGATAGCTCCGAACCGCTTCTGCCGTAATATCTTGCGGTTTTTCAATGCCGGCAAGCTTTGAGAATCGGCGCAGATAACGGTCATAATTTTCAATGGTTTTCGGCGAACGATTCTTTTCTATTTCCAAATATTCTAAAAATTGTCTTCGCAATTCTTTTAAGGACATTACCTATATGGTATCAGTTTTAGTCGCACAATAAAATCCCACTCGCCATTTCAAAATTTTTCCAGCATTCGATTCGGACAAAACATCCTTACGCACTTCGCAATACGAATAAGAAAAATCTGAACTCAACCTCGTCCCGATTTCAGCGGGACTTGGGATTCAAACAAGCAGATTTTCCTTGTATTGCTTATGCGCTCGTCGTTTTGTAACCCAAATCTCTGTAATGGAAAAATTTTGGAATGGCTCGCTTAAGTAGACAATATAAAATGAAAAACCCGCTAGGGGTCTTGCGACATAGCGGGTAGACAGTTGGTCTGTCCAGTCCATCTGCACATCATCCTTTGAAGTAAGCGACGGCCTCATCGTCCTTGATGCCGTTGGCCATCCGTTTGAAGCGGAGCTTCCACTGGCCGCCTTTGCAAAACCAGCGGGGAGTCCATTCGATGCCAAACACCACGTTGTCGCCTGGGCCGAACCTCGTGCCGGGGATGTGGTACAGGGAGCCCCAGAAACCGATGAACGAATTGCCTCCGTTCGGTGCTTGCCGCCAGGATTCCGGGATGGCTTCCTGATATTCGAGTAGCACTCGGTAATTCATATTCAACGGCTTGATGCGTCCCTCATGCGCATGGAGGTAGAACCACAGGTCCTTGCCCGTTCGCACGAGCGGGTTGGGCCTGCCGTACATCAGTTCCACCTTCTCTACTTCCCAGACAACCTCGCCCTGTCCATCTGCGAAATGCTCGCAAAGATCCAGGAGCCTGAACATCACGTCCGGAGCAGGGCTGCCTGCGGGGATGATGACACGCCCTTGTAATGTTGTCACTAATCTTTCTCCTTTCTGTCATTTTTGTGATCCTGTTTTTATAATAACAACATGTATATATAAAGTCAATAGCAACGTAGCAACAAAAAATCAGCATCTCTGCTACTTCTTATATCAAATCTTTATGAAAAAATTTTCTTTTCCCAAAAATATGTTTTATGAATCAATGATTATTCATTACCCGTTTCTCTACAGCCGAATAAACGACTGATCGATGCTGAATCGCAAATATCTTTATTGTTATACCGTCTATCCTAAAAATAATCCTATAATCTCCCACACGGAGTTTACGATAACCTTTAAGCGAACGGCGAAGCGGCTTTCCGTAAACATCCGGCCCCGTCATGAGTTTCCGCTCAATGACCTGACGTATTTTATCGCGCCAAACCTTCGAGATCTTCGGTATATCGTCATGCACGACAGACTCGTGATAAAAAACCTTGAACATTTTTTATTGTTATTTCCAGGCTCTCGTATGGCCAACGAACCGCGACCCTTTTCTATCTCGCTTTAAGGCGATTTTGTCCCAAGATTGATCCTCTTCCAACTCCAAAGCAATTTCAATAAGTCTCGCCGCTTTTGTTGCTTCGGGGGTTCGGTCCCGCTTAGCAAGCTTACTCAAGGCCTCTTTTATTTCATCTGGCAATGTAATGTTAATTCTAGTTTTGGTAGTGGTCATATATTTATAGTGTATCAAAAGTGTATCAGCAATGTCAAGGGGGGATAATTAAGTTTCTTAAAGTGTGCAGTATTCTTGAATTAGTCCGAACGCATTTCGCCGCCTGCGGCGGCGAGGAAAGCCCCCAGCCTGCGTGGCCGAAGCCACTTCGGCGAGGCGAAGGCCCGCGAAAAATCCGAAAGGCGGCGCCTGCCCGCCGACCTGTCCGCCAAAGCTTTAGCGACGGCGGAAGCCTCGGCGCAGGCGGGGAACCGCACCGACTTGTCCGCCGAAGTTTTAACGAAGGCGAGTGACAATTTCCCGCCGTCGCCCTTTGGGCTATGGCGGACACGGCAAGTTTTTCTTTGCATTGCACTCCGTAGCTTTAGCGAAGGATGTGGCGGCAAATTCTTTAATTCTTAACATACTTTTTCAAAAGACTATGCAATTTTCTACCCTTATAAATCAGCTCATCACTTTCCAATTTTTTAAGTTCATAAAGAGGCGCAAATTCTTTGTAGAGTTTCGGCATTTTAAGAATTTCTATCAACTCATACTTAACCCATTTGTCATAGTCCAGCGGATAAACTTTTTTGGATATGAAAAGGGCCTGCAGAAATTCTTTGGCGGCATCATGGAATCTCTTAAATGCTTGAAAATACAAACCGCGCTTCACGTACGGTTCAATGTGTTCGATATTATTCACACAATACATTTTTACCTCTTTCAATCTTTTTTTCCTCAACGATTCGTTGTAGTAAGGAAAGAATTTCTCTTTCGCGCGATCATAGGAATTGCCGCGCTTAAAAACAGGATGGCAATAAACAAAAGAGTGCCCGAGCTCTATTTCAAAATCGTCGGGCCCACTTGTCCAAAATCGCTGTTTCGGCTTGGGGTTCAAAGTTCGTATATGCAACCCGATATCGAAAAATCGGCCGGTGTCTTCATTTTTCTTCAAGCTTTTAATTATAGACGGTCCAACAATATCGAATTCTTTCGAAAGTTCATCAATAGTTGTTTGGTCTTTAACGAAAACGTCAACATCAACGTCAGCGTCGTGAGAGCCCTTGCCACGCAAAATCGAACCGACCAATGTGATAGCCAAAACAACCTTTTTCTTCTTGAAAAAATCAACCGTCGCCCAAAATGCTTTTTCGTGCGATTTGCTTGGAAATACAAAGTCCATAAAAAATTTTCTTCCCGCAAAATTAAAATATGGTTCCCTCCAGAGGCGGGCAGGCGAGCCGACCCGCTTCGCCGGAGCTTCAGCGAGGCGAGTGTTTTTCTCCGGGTTCTTTTGCGGTTTTTATCGACGTAACGAAACCACAAAATTACACAATGCGGGTAGGCGGAATCGAACCGCCATCAGCTGATTGGCAACCAGCTGTTCTACCATTAAACCATACCCGCTTATAAAATTTATACTGCAAATGCAATAACATGCATAACGACAGCTACAAACACCAAAACTGCTCCAACTAGTTTATGTCTAGTAAAAATAAGCAGAGCCAGACCAAACCCAAAAACAGCATGCGTGACATTGGCAACCGCAATATGCTGCTGCCAAAAAGCGTACGCTCGCTCAAAATAAAATCCTACCAATGGTAAATTTTCTAAAAAAGCGTCAAAGGCCATAATGCCGAGGGGGAGAATCGAACTCCCTACGCTTGCCTCTTCAGGGCAACGCTCTACCAATGAGCTACCTCGGCTTTTTATTCAGTTTACAAAAATTTCCCCAAATCGCAACCTTCACAAATCCGTATGCTCTATACGGTATCCGCCATCGTCCGAAAGCACGCGGACCGTATGAACACTAACGGCTGGGACCTCGCCGAATATAAACCGCTTTGCCATTAAATAGTCGCTTGGAATTATCGCCGCCTTTTCTTTTTCTACGTCTTCGGGACCAAACCATTTTATCTCCCCCTCATTTTGTTTAGCCGGCTCTCCAGAAAGAAATTCAACACCGCACACCCAAATCAAAAAGTGTCCCCCAATCTCGCCGTTTTGTGAATCGCGAAGCACTTCCGAAACAATTCCGCGAAGACCGGCAAATTTTACATCAACGCCAATTTCTTCCTTTAATTCGCGCTCGATCGCGTCGGCAATATGTTCTCCGTATTCAACCTTGCCGCCGGGAATTGCCCAATAATTTTTATATGGCTCTTTATTGCGGCGAATCAAAAGACACTTGCCGTTTTTTAACAGAGACCCGACAACAACGTTCAGTGGATGCTGAAACATATCAGTTTAAAAATCTATTCTTCTTCGGAATCAACGCCGCCTCCTCCGACAAGACCGTCTTTTACCTCTGACATCTTTTCAAGCGCGTCACCAAGCCGCATATCAAGGTTAAGAATTCCATCTTTGAGATATTTTAAAATTAATTCTTCGGCGCGTTGGATATGCAGCGCCTCCTGCAGCGTGCCGACTTGATGGTCCATAAACATTTTATGGGCTTCTCTAGAAATACTGTCTAAGAAATCAGAATCTCCAGGATTTTTAGGATTTGATTCATTCATATTTTTACTGAGAAAACTAAATTATAACAATATTTCAATCTTAAATGTTTAATGGGCGCTGAGGGTATCGAACCCCCGGCCTACTCGGTGTAAACGAGTCGCTCTACCACTGAGCTAAGCGCCCGGAATTATCTTTCAGAACGCCGAGGAACAATAAAAATAGAAATTATATACGCAAAAATGCCGGGCACGACACCGGTCGCAATAACCAGCAAGAGCCAAAGTAAACGCAAAATCACCGGATCAACGGCGAAATATTCGCCAACACCACCGATGACGCCTGAAAGTACTTTATTGTCCTTACTTTTATATAGACGCCGCATAACAAAATAGGCGAGATGGGCGAGGAGGGACTCGAACCCTCAAGCCTTGCGGCATACGGCCCTCAACCGTAAGCGTATTCCAATTCCGCCACTCGCCCGAATTTTTCGAATCGCCCCTTCTTACTCGACACGCGCCGGCTCTTCACCACCGACGACCCGTTCCTGCTTCATTTTCTTTCTTGCCTCCTTTGCGGCCTTGTCCCGAATGTAATAAAGCTTTGCGCGACGGACTTTGGAGCGCTTTAGTACTTCAATTTTTTGTATCGCCGGGGAATGCAATGAAAAAATCCGCTCAACGCCGACACCCGCCGCAACCTTCCGAACCGTTATAGTCGATGAAGGCCCTTTTCCATGCTTCCGCGCAATAACAAGCCCCTCAAACGGCTGAATCCTTTTCTTGTCGCCTTCTTTGACAAGCTGAAAAACCTTGATTACGTCGCCAGGCCGTACATCAGGCATATCGCTCCTCATGACGTTTTTTCGAAACGCGGTTAACGCATCCATGATGTTTCTCTTACCATATTACCTGTCTTTTCGCAATGACGCTAAAAAACTTTTAAGGTCTTCCGGTAGCGATGCCTCAAATACGAAACGGCGCCCTCCCGGATAACTGAAAGAGAGAGACCCTGCATGCAAAAACTGACGGCCCAATTCTCCCGACTTAACCTCTTTTTTCCCATAAAGCCGGTCGCCAACAACCGGATGGTGCAAAGCGGCAAAATGCACTCGAATCTGATGCATGCGCCCGGTCTTGGGCATTACCTCGACAAGTGTTGCGTTCGAAAAACGTTCAAGAACCTGAAACTCCGTTACCGCATCTTTCATTTCCCTGCCGTATTTCTCCCGCGTCGTCCGTTTGACACCATTTCCTTTCAATGCCCCAACGGGTAAGTTGATCACTCCTGATTTTTCTGTGATAACCCCGTGCACTAATGCAATGTATTTTTTTTCGACCTGTCTGGTTTTAAAAAGTTGTTTCAGAATTTCAAAACTTTCCTGATTCCGGGCGATAACCATAACCCCCGAAGTTTCTTTGTCGAGACGGTGCACGATTCCGGGTCTGTATGGCTCACCCGCCTTCGCCCCCGCTTCGCCAAGGCTACGCCGGACGAGCAAGGCTTCGGCGGGTAAATCTCCGACATTTTTTATTTCCGGGAACCTTGCGACCAACCAAGCGGTGAGCGCCTCTTCCGTTTTTATCGAACCGCCGGCATGTACCGCCAATCCGGCAGGTTTATTGATGACAACAAAATTTTCGCCCTCGTAAATTATAACCGGCTCCATGGTTTGGACCTAGTGAGAATCCTCCTTCGCTAAAGCTTCGGAAGGACACAGTCGAACTCGCGTCTCCACAATGTTCCCATTTTGCCTGCGATCCCGCTAAAAGCGGGAGAGCAGCTACAAATCGCAATCCCGTAGGATTTTCGGGAACAGCAATGGAGATACCGGGAATCGAACCCGGGCCTCGACAATGCGAATGTCGCGTAATGCCACTTTACTATATCCCCGAAAATCCAGCGGGACGAATGCGGTGTATTTCCCGGGTTTACTACTGCGAGAGCTCGCTTCGCTCGCTTTCTCGTAAAACCCGCGAAAAGCTATTCAAACGCTTTTCGCCCACTATACTATAGGCCCGGCGCACCCAACTTACCACATTCTGGGTTATAAAAACCGAGTTGACAACCCCTTCTTGGAATGCTACAAATATGCGCGTTCCGGCACTGCCGGAATTTTATGATTATACAAGCATTTACTGGGTTTTTGGCGGCGACGATTATCACCGCCACCCCAACAAGCTCTTCGTACCTTTCCACCAGAAGCATACCAGACAACCAGAACAGCACCCCATCAGAGATGATCGTAGTCAACGCGGGCTCAATTCTCGGGACAAAACCGCCGAATCCGGAAATAACTCCCTTGCGGGTCCGCCTTTATATCACTGCCTACTCCAGCTCTCCTGACGAAACCGACGACACCCCTTTTATAACCGCATCCGGAAAACGCGTGCGGCACGGAATTGTCGCATCGAATTATCTTCCGCTCGGCGCAAAAATAAAAATCCCAGACATCTTCGGAGAAACGGTGTTTGTCGTTGAGGATCGCATGCATCGCCGTTTCAACGACCGTATTGACATCTGGATGCCGACAAAAAGAGACGCTTTGGTATTCGGAAAGAAACTTGCTGAAGTTGAAATTCTGCTGGACTAATGTCTGCCGCAAAAACTCCGCCCTTTGGGGCGGAGTTTTGTTTTTCCCGAAAATCAATTAAACCTCTTCGGCAATGCTTTTTAAGCGCTCAATTTTTGCCTGATCCAATATAAGCTCGCGGGACATAAAATCAATATAATCCGCAAGAATTTCTTTGAAAAGCTGCCTGCTTTTTTCCTGAAGCGCCCCTTTAGAATAGCGCTTTTTAACGCTTTCCTCGATTTCTTTCACCTTAGGATCTGCCGGATCAAAAAAAACGGAACCCATGTGATCAGCAACCCATCCTTTTTCTTCTTCCGAAAGGACGCCCTTTACCGCATCAAACAAAGACCGCGCAAGTTTCTTTTTGAAACCCTCCAATGCTATCTGTTTTTCCTCTTCCGTAAAGCCAAGTTCATCAAAAATTTCAAAAAGAATCCTTTTAAATTTTCCTTTCTCCATATTTTTCAACCTGCTGAGCTACGCGGGGGCAAGCCCCCGCGGTTTTTAAGGATGACTCTGCCCCGCTCAAATTTTGCTTCGTGAGCCAAAGCGAAGCGCTTCGCCAGAAATGCGGAATGCGCCTATTCGGCGCGCGCTTCGCTCTATTCTAAAGTTTTAATGTTGATTTAGTAAGGACGGCATTGCAAGGTGAAAGCAAAATTTGAGCGGGGTTAGCCCTCGTGCTCCGCCATTCACCGCGGCGGCAAGCCGCCGCAGTTTCTGGCGGACTCTGGCTAAAAGGCATCATCAAAAAGAAAAGCAAAAATGAGCAATGGAAAAGCAAACATCCCGATAAGCATGTTTGACTCCCACCGCTCGTGGGCAGAAAAGCCTTTCGACCGTCGCTCGCTTGAAGGCGACCTTTCGCTCATATTCATTGAAACTATAACACGAAGAAATGGATAAGATAAGGGGATTTTAGTAGAAAATTTTGAGAAGCGCCCGCGAAGCATGGTATAATAACGCCAATGGCACTCGAATTTGAACTCAAAAAACTTGGATTTTCCGACAAGGAAGCGAAAGTCTACCTTGCCCTCCTGGAACTCGGCGCCTCACCGGTACAGCCGGTTTCGGAGAAAGCCGGGGTAAATCGCGCAACAACCTATGTGGTACTGGAAACCCTCCGAAGCCGCGGGGCCGCCAGTACTGTCGAGAAAGAAGGCAAAACAATGTTTATCGCGGAAAGCCCGCGCACTCTTTTGCGGCTCTTCCGCGCGCAGGAGCAGGAATTAAAAGAGAAGCAAGAGGCATTCAAAAAAGTTCTCCCGGAACTTGAAGCGGTCTTCAACATCGCGACCGGAAGGCCAAAAGTAAAATTCTTTGAGGGGCCCGAGGGAGTCCGGGCAGTCCGAGAAGACATTCTGCAATCGGGAGCAAAAATCCTTTATGACATCTATTCCCTTGAATACGTCAACCAGATTATGTCTCTTTTTTCCGAAGAGGAAGTAAATGAATATGTAAAAAGACAACAGGAAGCCGGAATGACCATAAAATCCCTCTATACCAGCGAGACCGGCCCATCTACCGAATTCAAACTCACCGGCGAGCGCAAATTCTTGCCAAAGGAAAAATTTCCTATTGCTGGCGACATTTTAATCTACGAAGATCGGGTCTCCCTTACCACGCTTCGCGGCAGAATCATGAGTGTAATCATAGAGAGTAAAGAGATCGCCGACACCATGCGGCTTGTGTTTGATCTTGCTTGGCTTGGCGCTGACCATATTTAAACTACCAAAGCACTACTAAATAAGTTCGGCCCGGAGCGCAGATTTTCGCGCCCCGGGCCATTTTGCGTTTCTACGAACATATCAGAACCGCAGACCGCTTCGATCAGAGATTTTTCCAAAAGAACGAACCCAATCTCGAGCATCAAAATCAGCCCTTACTTGGATTCGCCCATCGGACACCTCCTTTCGCTCTTGATACGACATGCCTAGGGTTCGTAGGTGTAGGGCCGGTCCGCCAAGGTGCAGCGGACCAAGCCCCATCCCTTAGGCATCGCCCACGATCGCCACCCCCTCTCAAGCCAGAATTATCTCCATTATAGCTGATTGACAACTTCTTGTCAATGTATCTTAACAAAACATCTTTGCTTTGCAGTCACTCGTATCACATACTGCGCTGACATTTCCTTTTGGCAAAAAATTGGCTTAAAATATCAGTTTTTTGAGCCATGTCCATAGAATTTGTTAAAAGGGCTTGACAAAGTTTTTAGATAGGTATATAATTACTTTATAACAGTACCTTGCCAGGAAATTATTCCTGCCAAGTGGCGTGCGGCTAAAGGATTACAAGCCGAGCCCTTGCGGACATTATGGAACCCGGGAATAAACAACATTATGTATCCGCCACAGGCGGATCAGTCCCGATCCGTTCCAAGAGTGCCGATTTTAGTCCTTTACTCGCATCATTCTTGGCAGGAATAGCTTATCACCCGCTCTCTTGAGCCATGGGAACACTAGCCCCGCACCAATTTTGCCTTATCAAACCGTAGGTTTTGTAAGTAAAAAGGAGGGGCAAAACACTTGAGCGAAGTGCGTGTGCCGGAACCCCGCAGTAGAGTAAGGCTCACTACGGGGCAAGTAGGCACGGATTCTGAAATAAGGGCGACCTGCCCCGTAGGGAACGCGAAGCGTTATCCTTCGGGGAGCACTTCGCCACAGAGTGGTAATGCAAAATTGGTGCTGGGGTATTTTCAAAATAGGCCCGATTTTAATAAAGGGCAGGCCCTTCGAGGACCAATGGCTCAAAAGAACGGGTGATTAGTTCAACTTTTAAAGAAAGGGTAGAGGTAACCCCCGATGAAGTTGCGGATAATTCGCGGCAAGGAGAAACGGATTCCGATCCGTCTTCCGTTGCCGCCGGTTGGACGCCCGCATAGCACGCCGAAGGGCGCGCGTGGGTATAATCGTTCTGAAACGCGGCGCCTGGAACGCGCCGCAAAGGAGGGACGTGATGAGTGATCAGAAGGTGGTGATCGAGGTGTTCGCATGTGGCGCCTGTCATGCCGTGAAAGGCATGGCGAGCACGATGTTCAACACCACGATCGACGGCCGGCGGCTGATCTTGTGCCGCCGCGACGCGGCGTCGGCGAGGACGAATGGCCTGAAGGTCTTTCCCCTCTCGGCCACGCTCGCGCGCGACGCGCGACAGGCCGCGGCTCGCGAGGCCTCAAAGGACTTCTGGGCCGACTTCGGTCGCCGAAAGACCGAAAAGGCCCTGCGGCGACCGGCGATCCGGATCACGTAGCGCCCGCTCTCGGTTAACGCGGATATCGCGGGCAGGAAACCCGCGGTGGGACGCGAAGCGTCTCCGAGAGCAAGAGTCCATCCCGCAAACCAGCGGGATTCCCGAGGCGGCCCTGGGTGCGACGTCTCCCAGGCAAACCGAATGCTCTGCCGCCACAGAGCGTACCCGGGAAACCATTTGCCGCGAATTGGGGCGCGGCATTGGGAAATTGGAGCCGCTGGCGAGGCGGGTAAGCGCGAGGGCATTTCGCCCCGCGACCGAGACCAATGAAGGATTCTCATCTCCCCTTCACGCAAGAGGATGGCGTGGGCAACGCGTGCCGCCCGCCGCCCCAACCGGGGCCTGCGGAGCGAGTACGGCCAAAGGGGCGAGCCAGCGGAAAGCCGCGGCCGCCCCATCCTCCGTTCTTCCGAGTTTCTTATTCCAATGTTCTTGAGAACATTGGAATAAAGATTCGGAAGAGCGAAAGCTCAAAGTTCTTTTGACATGAATCCCGTTAGAGATATGAAACTTAAATCTTTTTATGCGAAACTAACAGCAATTGTTAGTTCATAAGTTGCCAGATAGTCAAGATGTGGAAACCTTAGGTTTCCTATCTCTAACGGGATGAAGAGGGCAAAACCCGTCTTCAGGTTCGTGGGTGAACCACGGCCGGGCGTCCGGGCCCAGCTCGAGATCGCGCTCGCGGTCCAGTCGTTCTTCTTCTCGGTCACCGAGAAGGGGCTGGATCGAGCGGCAATCGAGCAGGAGCTCGGAAAGGAGCTCTCCGACCTCAAGGCGCAGATGCGCGTCCTCGAGGTGGAAGTCTCCGGCCCTGCGTGGTTTGCCGAACTCTTCCGCTCGTAAGGGGAAGAGGCGGACCTAGTCGGTGCCTGCGGTGTCCGACGATAAATCCCGCGAAATCGGGATCCGCCTCTGGCGGAAAACAGGCTAGGAGAGCCATAGAAACGACAAAACTCTCCGCTGGTCGAGTGAATTCTGATTCTCGACCGCTCTCCAAAGTTTTCAAATCATTCTGAAAGTTTTGGTGGGACAAAACTAGAGGCATAAACCCATACAAAGGAGGAATCCATGGAATGTTTGATTTGCGGGGACAAACCCCTGCAGCTGCCCTTGCCCAGACTGCGGCCAGCCGTATCGTGAATGCGGCGACTGCGGGCAAGCGTATTGCGGTTACCCCGACTACGGGTGCAACTGCTAATAAACGGAGGGGGGACATTCCTTTCCGTGAAGCGGACGGCGAGAATATCCGTCCGCTGTTCTTCCGAGTCCATCTCATCTATTCTCAAATTCTTAAGAATTTGAGAATGAAGATTGGTTCAGAAGAGCAACAGACACTCTTCCAACAAAACGGTTGAAAAACCTCAAAAGTATAGTATAATAATGACGTCTTTGCGTGAGACGACTTATTAAAATTCCCCCCGTAGCTTAACGGATAAAGCAGCGCTCTTCCCCGCCTGCCAAAGTTGCCCCCGTAGTTCAATGGACAGAACAGGGGCGTTCTAAGCCCTTGATGTGGGTTCGATTCCTACCGGGGGCGATGGCAACGGCGCGCAGGTAAGGCGTTGATGGGGGTTCGATTCCCTCCGGGGGGATTTTGATCTAATTAAAATACCGTTGTGTGAATTTTTAAAAACAAAACTAGTGCTTAGTTGCACTAGTTAAACCGCTCCGGGCCAAGGGCCAAGTGGGGTATGATCAATTTTTTCACATTCGGTTCCCGTATTTTGATATAGACAGTAACTGTCCACTACCTCATAAGGGTAAAATTTTCTATTGCCATTATCATTAACGACTGAGATTCCATATAGACTTCCCCAACCAGAATAACTTCCGCTTAACTCTTCACCGTTTCTTAAAGCAACTGATATATGTGTAGAGGGAAGGCCAGTAACGAAACCGATCATTATGCCACCAAATACTGCAAGTATTAAGGCGATAGTGCAATATAAACCGGCGTTACTGTTGATGAACTTACGGAGCTTGGGCATTTCCTACTCCTTATTTGGGGGTAAATTGAATAAAAGAGCAGCGTACTAAAAATAGCAACGTTCAATAATATAGTCAACTTGTTTAGAGACAAAAACGGCTTGCGCTCTATAAAGAATAAATACTGGATATATAAATCCCGTCCAACAGGACGGGATCACCGTTTAAAATTTCAAGACGCTATCAACTAATCTACTTTTTCTGTGAAGAGTAATACTCAATCAACGGGGCAAGTTCGCGAAGCGCGATTTCGCGCCCCATCGCGACTGCTTTTTGGAGGTCGCCTCGCCGAAAAGAAAGATACTCCAAAGTCTCGGGAAGTCCGCTCGGTTCAATCACAAAAAGATTAATGTCGCCTCTTGCTCTTGCGAACGCAATTTCATCTTTCTCAATTCTATTGGTCTTCATGCTGTCGCCGGCAGTAATTCTTTTCAAGGCCGTTCGCGGTTTCCACCTGCGCGTATTTCCGCGAATTGTTTCGTTAGAATGACAGCGAACGATAATGATCGTATTGCACCCGCTCTGGATCGCTTTCTTGACAGGAAGCGGCCGGTCGTAAGCGCCATCAATATATTCGCGGTATTCGCCGCGATAATTTATTGCCACAGACGGGAATACGCCGGGTATAGCACACGATGCGGCAACGGCAAGAAGCATCTTAACCGGGTCCGCGACAAATTCCGGATCTCTGTTTGAAAAATACTCAACCTTTGCGTCAGGAACACGGGTGGCTGCCGCGATAAACTCTTTAGGACAAGAAATTAAATCCGGCGCCCAAATTTTTCCGATAAGCCGAAGTATCGGTTCCATTTGGTATATTGCCTCGGCAATACTAAGCGAGTGCCCAACACGGCGAACCTCTTCATACTGAAACAACTCCGACGGTGTTCCAAATGACACCGCACGGGGTAATTTCAAAAAAAGAGAATGGAACCAATTACGTACCACGAGCGGCAACGAACTTACCGCTCGATAGGCTTCATACCTGAATAAATCCTTCGGGCTTTTAAATGAAAACCACTCTTTGGCTAATTGCCGAGTTGAAAATCTGTTGCTAAAAAAACTTGCAAGGTTGATGGCGCCGACCGAGACGCCAATCCCAAGATCAACAGGAATATCGTATTCCTCTATAACGTTAAGGGGGCCGATCTGAAAAGCGCCGACAGAGCCGCCCCCGCCGCATATTACTGCCGTTTTGGTTGGAGGGATGATAACCATAAGCCACCTCTTTTGTAAATTTTCAAAAAGCTATTAACCTTACAATACCACAAAAACGCAAAAATGAAAAGGTTTTTCACTGTTGACATAAGTTTGACTATTATAGTATCTTGATAAAATCCGTTCCAAAGACAGCGGGCGCCGCGAGGGCGCTTACGCCGAGGAGACGGGAAAATGAAGTTAAGTATAAGACCGAAATCGCCGAGGAGGAAGTAACTTCGTTTTCTTGATATCCGCGTCACGTCTTTGGTACGGCAATCCTATTGCCGTATTTTTATACAAACCTATGTTGACTAAATCACAAAAAGAAAAAATAGTTGACGACCTCGCGAAAAAATTCGCGGAGGAAAAAATCGTCATTTTCTCGAAAATACACAAGATCCCGCTCCAACGGCTTGACGATTTGAGAAGGAAACTTAAAAAAATCGGCGCGGAACTTAAGATCGCCAAAAAAACCCTGATGAAGCGGGCCGTTGAAATAGCCGGGCTCGCCCTCGATCCGAAAAAACTGGAAGGAGAAGTGGGTATAATATTCGGCTACGAAAATCAAGTTGAAACGGCAAAGATAATACAAAAATTCAAGAAGGAAAATGACACGCTGCAAATACTTGCCGGGCTCTTGGACAAAAAAATTATCTCGGGGGCAGACGTTGTCGCGCTTGCGAAACTTCCCTCAAGAGAACAGCTTCTCGCGATGCTTGCGGGAACGCTTGTAGCACCTATACGAAACTTATTAAACGTGTTTCAAGGTAATCAAAGAAAATTGGTCGTAGTGCTTACAAAAATAAAAGATAAAAAGTAAACCCATCAGCGAATTACGAATCCAACGCGAATATACGAATTTATTTCACACGGCGAAACACATTCGTACATTCGTAAAAGATTCGTTATTCGTTGATAGGGCTCAGCGAATATGGATAAAGAAAAAATCTTAGAAGCCGTCGAAAAAATGTCCGTACTTGAGCTTTCCGAACTCGTAAAAGCGCTTGAGGAAAAATTCGGCGTATCTGCCGCAGTACCAATGATGGCGGGTGCTGCACCGGCAGCGGCAGAAGAGAGTGGCGCGAAAGAAGAAAAAACATCTTTTGCTGTTGAACTCAAAGATGCTGGCGGGCAAAAAATTCAGGTTATCAAGGCGCTGCGAGAACTTGTCGGCCTCGGCCTCAAAGAGGCGAAGGATTTGACAGATGCCGCGCCGAAGGTGGTAAAAGATGGAGTTGACAAAGCAACGGCAGAAGAAATGAAGAAGAAACTGGAGGAAGCAGGCGCGACGGTGGAAATTAAATAGCGCTTCCCGTATGCCGGGATTTTTCAGCTTGCGGTGTAAACTGATACTCGGTATCCATAAAAATTTCCAGACTCCGATACAAACAAATTTGCGTCGCCCGTTTCACAAAATTTTCGAGAAAATTTGAAGTAAGCAAATTTTCTCTATTTTGTTTCGCGGGCTCCTTAATTTGTAGTTGTATCTTCGTAATGGAAATTTTTATGGACACCTCGCATATTTTATTCCACCTCCATCAATAAAAAATTCCGGCATACGGCTCGCGCGCCATACACACATACCGCTGCACCGCTATAAATGAATAAAAAGGAAGTGGATAAGAAAAAAGCCGCCCTCGGGCGGCTTTTTAAAATAATCTTAACCATATCGTTTTAATAATTCCTCTTTGGTCATGGAGCATCTGCTTACGTTTCTGGCCTCGCCCGCGAAGTGTTCTTTTTTCAACTCTTCGGTAATCGGCCCCTCAATAGTAAAACCCAGTCGTTCCATAAGTTTGGGGTGCTTAGCAACAATCCAAGAGGTTGCGGTAATTTTATCTATATTCTGCAATTCAGGATTTGAAGTAAGTTTATGAGCTAATTCGCTAAGCCCTTGTCTAATGAGCCCCGGGTCATCTATTTTATCCTGCAAAAGATGAATATGAACCTCGTTTTTATATATCCCATATGCCAACAACCTGTTCAGTGGAATAAAGCCGCGTTCGATGAAAACTGCACGTATTCTTTCTTCTATCTCTTGTGGTGTAAAGTTTTCGATAACAAAAGCGCGTAACTTTGTCGCTGCATCGCGGACAAAGTCTTCCGTACTGCGTGTTTGCAATTCCTCAAATATTTTACCCAGTCTTGCTGCTTTTTCTTGAGGCAGGTCAGAAAAAAGGCGCGATATATCAATAATCAATGCACTAACTTTTTGATCCTGTGGTATGGAGCTCAATAGATTCGCAATTCTTTGTTCGATTGCTTTGGCATTAAAAAACGAAGTAGCGTTGATTCCTTCTGCTGACGTTGACTTTTCTTGATCTTGTCTTGGCAATCCTTCCATGGCGGTGTCTCATACTTTAAGATATTTTCTTACCGCAATCGTGCTTGATAGAACACCGAGGCCGATACCGATTGCGGACATAATAAATAGAAATTCAAAAAAGTTTGATGTGAAATATCCAAAAAGGTCTACTTCCGGGATGAAAAAAGAGATTTTGGGCGAAGCAAGCCAGACAATGGGAAAAAATGCGGTCGAAACAATTGCGCCGGAAAGCGACCCGTGAATAACGCCGGTCACCAAAAACGGACCCCGCACAAACCAGTTTGACGCCCCCACAAGCTTCATAATATTAATCTCTTCGCGTGCGGTGTAAATCGCCAAACGAACGGTATTGAAAGCAACAAGGACCGCGACAAACGAGAGCACAAGCACCAAAACAAGACCGAGCGAACGAACGGTTGAAACAACCGCGGCGAGACGCTCGATTACCGTTGCGTTCTCAAAGTAATTTATCTTATCAACACTGTCATAGTCTCTCTTCGCCAGAAACTGGGCAACACTTGCAAGCTGATCAGGATTCTGAGCCCTGATATTCAACGAAGCGCCCAGCGGGTTTTCCCCCTCAAACTCCGCAAGTGAAGCAATGACTGCCTCGTCGTCTTTATGCCGCTCCGTAAACACGCGGAGCGTCTCTTCCTGCGAAAGATACGTTACGGTCTTTACCTCTTCAGACGCCGCAAGCTCGTTTTTGATTCTTAAAATATCCTCTTCATCTGCCCCCGGCACAAAATAAAGCGATATGTCAATTTTATCTTCCAAATCGGCGAGGATTGAACTTGCAACCACCGAAAGCAACAAGAGGCCGCCGATCACAAAAAGCGTCAGCCCGAACATAACAATGGTGGCGGTCGACAAGAGGCCATTCCTCCGAAAGCTTAACCATGCGCTTTTGATAACCCTTTTGAGGCTAGTTAGAAACATGCGAATGTTATTTGAATTTACGAACAACGCGAGTAAATGAAACTATAAAATTGAGCACCCCGTTAGATGCGGAAATATAGTAGTTTTCTGCGCCTGGCAAAGTTATACGCATTATACTTTTTGTAAATTTTTTCATGGTTTGTTCCGCTATCTAACGGGGTAAAGGTTTGGCAACTAAATTTTCTACGCCTGCGGCTTGAAAATTTAGGCCAAGCCCTTTATAAGTGATACATTCCTTTTTCCTCGTCTCGGATAACCCTCCCTTTTTCAAGCGTGATTACTCTTCGTCCCAAATGGTCAACAATGTGTTTATCGTGCGTCGCAAGAACAACCGTCCTCCCCAACTCATTTATTCTCTCAAGAAGGCGGACAATCTCCCATGTATTCACCGGATCGAGATTGCCGGTTGGTTCGTCAGCCATAATAACATCCGGTTGGTTCACCAAGGCGCGCGCAATAGCAACGCGCTGGCGCTCCCCGCCGGAGAGCTCGTGCGGAAAGTTATGCATCTTATCAAGAAGGCCCACTATCTCCAAAACCTCCGGCACGCTTTCGTTGATCTCCTCATCGGGACAACCGGCCGCCTCCAGAGCAAAAGATACGTTTTCGTAAGCGGTTTTTCCGGGAAGAAGTCGATAGTCTTGAAAAATAGCGCCTATCTTCCTCCTGATCCGCGGAAGTTCGCGCCCGGACAAAGCCGTTATCTCTTCATTGTCGAGAAAAATCCTTCCTTCGGAGGGCGTATCCTCGGCAATCAAAAGTTTCAACAATGTTGATTTACCGGCGCCGGAGTGACCAACAATGGAAACAAATTCTTCCGGCTGGATCCTGATAGTAACGCCCAGAAGCGCGGCCGAGACCTCATTATCGGCGCCATGTGAAAATTCAAGCGCTTGTGTCTGCGGCCTGCTCCTCACAGGATAAACTTTTGAAACATTATCGAAGAATATCATGTAATATCAGCGAACCACGAATCGGTTGTGAATTTAGGAATAATCAATTCGCTCATTCGTAGCAAATTCGCTATTCGTTGATTTCCGCTTCAATAAACTCGTCCAACTCCCCCCCAAGCACCTTATCAACCTGGGATGTCTCGATTCCGGTCCGATGATCTTTTACCAACTGATATGGGTGAATAACGTAGGAACGGATTTGGCTGCCCCACTCAATCGCGGCAATCTCTCCTTTTAGCTTAGCCGCTTCCTGCTCTTGGGCTTTTACTTTCGCCCGATAAAGCTTTGCCCGAAGCATCTCAAGCGCGATCTCTCGATTCCGTTCTTGCGACCTCTCCGATTGTACCGCAACCTGGGTGCCGCTCGGAAGATGCGTAATACGCACGGCGGTTTCCCGTTTTTGCACATTCTGGCCGCCCGGACCGGAAGATCGGAAAAAATCTGTTTTTAATTCATCCGGTTTCAATTCTACTTCTTCCGGCCTAACCAGTTCAGGCATAACTTCGACCAGCGCAAAAGACGTGTGGCGAAGCGAACGCGCTGAAAATGGAGAAATGCGCACCAGCCGATGTACTCCGGTTTCTCTTTTAAGCCAACCGTAACTGTAAGCGCCGCTCATCAACACGGAAACATTTTTAATTCCCCACCCGGCCGGTCCGGACATTTCTCCCCAATGTTCATGCAAAACCTTCGTTTTGAACTTCTTCCGCTCGGCAAATCTCATATACATCCGTAAAAGCATTGCCGCCCAGTCTTCAGCATCCTTCCCGCCTGCCCCGGAAAAAATTGAAAGAACCGCATTGCCCGCATCATACGGACCGTTAAAACGCTTTTCTGCCTCAAAAGAGCGCCACTCGCGTTCGAGAGAAAAAAGCCGCGCGCCTATCTCTTCTTGAAACGAAGAATCTCCGCCCCCGACTTCAAAAAGCTCTTTCAGCGTATCAACTTCCGAGAAAAAACGCTCGCACTCTCCCGCTTTTCGTTTTAAAACTGCAAGTTCTTCGGATTTTTTTTGCGCGTACTCGCGATTCTTCCAAAAATCCGGCTGCGCCATTTCTCCTTCAACTTCCGAAATCTGTCTCTTTATTCCGGCAATATCAAAGACGGTCCGCCATATGGCGGACTTTATCTGCTAACGCCGCAATCCGGTCGCGAAGTTCATCCATACTTTTTATCATAGCAGGAAAATGGTAAATATTCAAGCGTAAATCGTATATATATATTGACGGCGTTGGGCGGAATGTGCTAAATAACTTAAGGTGGGCGGTTTGCCTTTGCAGTTTATTTCTTTGAAAACCTAAAGGAGGATGAGGATGATGAAAAGGGCTTTTTTTGTCACTATGGGCGCCTTGATCTTAATGCTTTTCTCCGGAATCTATGTCTTTGACGTTGCGAGTGCCCAGCCGGCTACTTCTGAAAACCAAGAAACGAAGAGCGCAAAAGAATTATTAAAAGAATATTTATTTGACAGAACACTGACTTCTGCACAAAAAGACGCGCAATACCTCCTCAGCCTCATTGACAACTCAGATTTCGGGCCTTTTACGGGTATTGGGGTTTTACTTTCACAGCCCGGCGACAATGAAGTACCGCAGGCCGTAATCTTGGATGTTTTTATGGATCGCCCGGCAGCCAAAGCCGGTCTTCGGCGAGGCGATGTTATTCTTTCAGTCAACGGCAGACCTGTTTCTTCCGCCAAAGAGATGGTAAAAGAGGTCCGCGGAGACAACTCTGTGGGCCGAACCGTTACTCTTGAAGTTGGCCGAAGAGGCACAAAAGTAACTGTTACAATGACAACCGCTCTCGTCCGCGGGGATCGCCGTCCGGAGGCCGCACGCCTTCGTGAGACGATCGCTAGACAAAGCGAAATAATTCTTGAGGATATGAAGAATTCTTTCGCTAGGGCGGTCGAGCTTGGCATCGAGCTTAAGGCGGAAGATACACGAGCAAAGATTCTAGTGCTTGATTTACTCGACGCTTATGATAAATGGTACACGGAAAAAATGGATGCTATCAACAACCTTTACAATCCCGGCCTTACAATCCTTTACAATTCCAAATAGTGGTTCTTTTTGGTAGGATATCCCGCACTGTTCTCTGGTGCGGTCTTTTATTTCAAAAATTTTGTTTTCGCCCCGTTGTGTTCCTCAAGAGTTTTTGAAAAAATCGTGCGCCCGTCTGGCGCCGAGAGATAGTAAAGATATGAAGACGGTTTAGGAAATATCGCCGCGCGTACCGCCGAAAGTCCGGGGTTCGCAATCGGACCAGGCGGGAGACCGCGATATTTGTATGTGTTGTAAAGGGAATCAATAGCGAGTTCCTCAAGCGAAACCTTTACCGAACGCTTCCCGGTAACATAAGAAACCGTTGCATCCACCTGCAACCCGATTCCCAACCCCAGCCGCTTCCATAAAATCCCGGAAACGAGCGCCCTGTCTTCATCGGAAACAACTTCTTTTTCAATAAGCGATGCTATGGTTAAAATTTCGTAAAGCGTTTTCTTTTGACGCATAATTTCACCCCGAAGCTCTGGGGTTATTTTTTTATCAAAGTTTTCAAGCATTTTTACCACTATCTCTTCTGCGGAAGTACTGCGAAAAATCCGATAGGTATCCGGAAAAAGATATCCTTCCAGATTCGCGCCCGCAGGGCGATCTCCAAGAAACAGAAACCGGTCAACCATCCTTCCCGGCAGGCTGTTCGCCTCGCGAAATTCACGGGGACTTCCGACAACACCAAAAAAAGCGTCTTTGCTAACAATCTCTTGCGTTTCAAAATAACCCGCAATATCTTGCAAGTTCCACCCTTCCGGGATTGTGATGGTAACTTCATTTGCAAACCGCTCGCCGGACTGAAGCCGACTTGTAATTTCCGGAATCGTCGCGCCCTTTTCAAATTGATATCGCCCGTACTGTAGCATGCCCGCTTTTCCGCTCATCTCCACCCAAACAATAAAAAGCCACTCGGAGCGCACAAGCCCGTTCTTTTTAAGCAGTCCGGCGATTTGCCGAATCCCCGCGCCTTCCGGGATTTCAATTTCTACTTTTCGCGCTTTCAGGGTAACGGGGGCAAGAGTTACATAAGTAATGAAACTGAAAAACAAACTGATCACAAAAAGAATAATCGGCAAGCGGTAACACCCCTTTGCGGCTTTCTGCAATATTTTGCCACCCGGTTCAATAGTCTGAACTATTGAACCAGATGATTCTTTGCTTATGTTTTTATGGTTGGCGACCAGAGGGACGAAAGAAAAACCCGGGAACTCTTCTTCTTTCCATTCCGCATCCGACACTTTTGTAAACCTCCAAATTGACCCGCCAATTGGCGCAACTATTTTCCCACCGACCTTCAGCGCATCACGCCAAAGGGTAGGAATATCTTTGCTTGCAGTCGCACCGGCGATAATTTTGTCAAACGACCCCTCTGCCGGAACCACGGAGGTTGCATCTTCACAAAATATCCTTGCGCGATCTTCCGAAAAATATTTTTTGAGATTATTTTTTCCAAATTCGCAAAGCTTCTGTATCCGCTCTACGCCCACCACCCGCCCCGATAAACCAACAAGTTCTGCAAGGAGCGCCGTAACCCACCCCGATCCTGATCCTATATCTAAAACCTTCTCCCCGAGTCGCGGATCTAAAAGCTCGAGCATGAATGCAACGGTCAGGGGCTGAGAAATCGTCTGTCCTTCGCCTATCGGCAGGGGATAATTGCCGTATGGCTTGTCTTTATATTCCGGTGAAACAAAATCTTTGCGATCAACCGCCTTGAACGCCTCAATAATCCGGGGCGTTTTGAGATAGCCGGAAGAGTTCAGCTCTTCAACAAGTTTTTGCCAGCGCTCGTCCATATCCTTCATCGTAATTGAAAAATGCGCTGAAGCAAACAAAAACGCCCCAAGGAAGGGGGCGCAAGTAGGTTTTACTTATTCTCCAACGATTTGAGCTGCTCTACACCGAGTCCGCTAATAAATTCATTGAGGATAACAAGGTTATCAATGCGAGGCTTCGACCGCTTGGCGCCATAGAACGCGCTCTCGGTCATGAAAATCCGCCCCTTCCTCGAAAGAATGCGCAGAAACCCGACGCCCTGATCAACAACCTTCATCTTATGACGCTCGAAGTTCGAGCCGTGCTTAATCGTACCGATTTGCTGGACCACGCACTGACCGAACGCCATGTCCCATTCTTCTACGTTTTCAGAAACATGGAAGTTTCCGCCTATTGCCACCTGACAACCCTGAAGTTTTGCGTAAGCCAGCATTTGTTGAGGTCGAATAGAGGTTGTTAGAGTGCGAGACATGTGCGGATGCTGTACTGAAACCTTAAGGCCGGACGACAAAGTGAAAATTTCCTGCCGGTTAACCTTTTCCTCCACGACATCTCCGACCGAAGCGTGAGAGAAGCCGCACTTGGCAAGATGCCTCTCAATATTTTCCGTAAGAAACTGGACAAGCGTCATGTGAAAAAGCTCTAGTGGTTCATTTCCGAGTTCGGCCTCCCACAGATCGTGGTTACCAAGAATGTAGTAAAAGATAATCAGCGCTGAAGTAACCATATCATGTAATTCGTTTTTATTTGGTTTCCTCTTGCCGTGCTTTTTAAGCAATCCGCCAAAGCGCTCGACGAAGACCTTGAACATGACGGTGCCAACAAGATGGGCGGCAAACTTTTCCTGAACCGAGTTGTTCATACCGGCAATAATTTCGCCCTTCTTCATCAAATCATGCTTCAAGCCCTCTTTTGTGTCTCCCGCATCCACCAGAACAGTGGCGCCGCGCTTCAAAATGATTTCGGGAAGTTCATTAACAAAAAAATCATAGTCGGTCTCGACAGAGCCGGCGTGCAAGCAGGCAAACGAAACAATGCGGTCTTCCGCCCAAGGTCCGGAACCAAGCGAGTATTTCAGATTGTTTTGAATCCAGTGCGGATCGAAGAAATACTTTTTGCCGGGCTTCTGAACAAGGCCCGGCCAATTCCCTTGACCCTTCTTCCCAAGAAGCCGAGCAAGCTCTTCTTCCACTTCTTCTCTCGGAACATCTTTCAAGAAATATTTGAACATGCCCGGCGTTGCCATGCCGCGGTTTTTCAAAACCTCGACAATCCGCTTTTGGAGCAACGAGGCGTCCTCTGGAGGAATGATAAAGGAAAGCTCCTCGGCAACGATGTCTTTAAGACTGTAGTTCCTCCAAAGCGGCGGCTCGCCGTCCGAAGGAAACTCCATGACACAGAAACCAATCTGGTTTTCCGCGACACGAACCTCTTCGATGCGTGACGCATTCGGTACCGAAGTATACCGGAACGGCAATTCACCCTTCGGCTTATGGATGCTCGAACCGAAACAACCGACTGCGAAAATAAACGGCGGTTTCTGGGTTGTCTGTCGGATTTTATCCTTAATTACCCGCTCAACGGTCGTTGAATAGTAATCGCCACGAAGCCATACGGCCTTGCGCGGAGTTAAAACCCAAATATCTTTGTCAACATACTTCACAAGGAACCGGTCGCCGCCCGCGTTCCACACACGAATGTCCGGCCGAAGCTCGCCAAGATGCTGGGCGACGATTTCTCCGGATGCGCCGTCGAATGCCGGGCTCGTAGTGATAAACAAGTCTACGGCCTTTTCCTTCTTCGGATCTTCGGGGTCGGGAATAGTGAAGGTAGGGATAACCACGGCAAGATCTTGAGCAAGGGTCTCCAAAAATTGCTCTTCAAGAGTGCGCTTTCTCTCGGCGCGTTCCGCCGGAGAAAGGCGAAGGCCTTTCAGCGTGTCCTTTATGAACTCTTTCTGTCTTTCCTTTAGAAGCTTTTCGTAGACAACACCGCCGGCGAGGATATTGTAATGCGTATGTTCATAACGCCGTATAATTTCCGCGATGACGTCAATGAGCGGCTTGCGAAACCCTTCCGAGAAATAATCGATGCGCGACAAAAAGCCGACCTTTTGAGGTTCCATCTTTTTCTTCGCAACCATATATCCTCCTCTTTTTTATTTTCAAAGTACGATTATTTTAATCTATACATACTATAAAAAAACAATCAAGAGCTTCGTTTTGGAAAATAACAATGAAAAAAGGCCGCTCGGCGGCCAGCAAAATGAACTACGCAAGAACAACCACAAGAACTCCCAAGACGGTTAAAATGATACCAATAACTTTCTGCAGGGGCATTTCTTCTCCCCAAAAATACCACAGGATTGGCGCGCTAAAGACAAGGCATAAGCAAGAGCAAGGGCGCCAACCGGCCAGGAAACAAGGGTCACCAATCCGGACCAGTGCCACTTCCATGTTTTGATCGGCTCAAAACCAGTGACGACATTTAGCACTATAAAGGTGGTAAAAAATCCCAGAGACCCCCAGAAAAATAGTGATGCCGGATGCATCTTTTCCGAACCGGCATGACGTCCCATTTCAGCTCCCATTGGTCCGATAAGCCCCAACCCGAGACAAGCGATTAAAGCCAGAAGAACCGCCAACGGAAAGTTACTGCTTGGCATGCGCCCTCCCTTGTCTACGTTGGCACTTCAAAATCACTACTTTCTCAAGCCCCCACTCGTCCAGCCGTGAAATCCTTGGACCTCAATGTTGCAAGAACGGCGATCTCACAAAATTCGCCACAACCAGCCAAAATTGAATCTCTTAGACGATTCGCAAGCTCAACATGCGTAAGACCCAAACGAACCATTGCTTCGTCGAATTTCTCCTTAGTTTCCGGGGAAACGATTAGGACAAGCGGTTCTCCATTATGAACAGCAACGATGACTGAAGGCGACCAATTGCGGTCTACCCAAACAGGCTCAATACCAACGTATTTCTCAGCGCCAACAAGCACTTCTCGACCGCCCATAATACACCCCTTTTTGTTTTGTTAGGGAGCTTACTACGATAAAACAAAGATAACACATTTAGTGTCATTTTGTCAACATATCTCTTGGTACATTCAACCCCTTAGTTACTCCTTATTTTCGAGTTTCCTGCCGCCCTGATAAACTCCGTAAACAACGGATGCGGATTCATTGGACGCGATTTAAATTCCGGATGAAATTGAACACCCAGGAAAAACGGGTGTCCTTTTAGTTCCATTATCTCCACAAGATTTCGCTCCGGATTCACGCCCGATACAACAAAATCTTTCTTCAAAAACCGCTGAATGTATTCATTATTTATCTCATAACGATGGCGATGCCGCTCCATTACAAACTGCTTGCCATATGCTTTCCGGGCAAGAGTCCCCGCTTTCAGTTCGCACCCGTAAGCGCCAAGCCGCATTGTCCCGCCGATCCTCCGTTCACGGATGTTCGCGAGCTGTTCCGGCATCGTGTGCACAACGGGATATTTTGTTTTCTCGTTAACCTCGGTTGTATGCGCACCTTTCATGCCGCAAACATTTCTCGCAAACTCGACCGCGGCAAGCTGAAGGCCGTAGCAAAGTCCCAAAAACGGAACTTTGTTTTTCCGACAAAACTCTATGGCCCTTAATTTTCCTTCAACACCCCTTGCGCCAAAGCCGCCGGGAACTATTATGCCGTGATATTCAGAAAGTTCTTTTAGCGCCCGCCGATTTTTTTCGTATTTTTCTGCGTCAAGCCATGAAATTTCAGGCGCCCGATTTAAACCCCATCCTGCATGCTTAACCGCCTCGATCACAGAGATGTACGAATCGGAGAGCGTAAAATCGCCCGTGCCAAAATACTTGCCGACAATCGCTATTTTGACTGTTTTTCGCAGGCGCCGGATTTTCCGCGCGAAATTGTACCACCCGCGAAGATTCCGCTTACGCGGCCGCAGCTCAAACTTTTCAAAAATACGCTCCCCCAATTTATCTTTTTCAAAATTCACCGGGACTTCGTAAATGGATTTTACGTCAGGGGCGGAAATAACATCGCGTTCCGAGAAAATGTTGCAGTTTAGCATCAACTTTCTTTTTCGCGGCTCATCGAGCGGAACTGCGGATCGCGCAATAATAATATCCGGCTGAATTCCGGCCGCATTCATAGAACGCACTGCGTGCTGGGTTGGTTTAGTTTTCATCTCGCCGATCATGCTCGGAATCGGCAGATAAGAAACAAGAATAAAAACAACATTCTTCGGCTCTTTCAAGTGCATCATGCGCCCGGCCTCAAGAAAAAGAATGTTTTGATACTCGCCAACCGTGCCGCCGACCTCAACGATGGTGAAATCCGCTTTTGCTTTTTTGCTGGCACGTTCCAGTCGGGCAATAACTTCCAAAGGGATATGCGGCACAACCTCTACCTGTTTTCCGCCGTAACCCAAATTGCGTTCCCTATCAATCACGGTTTGATACACCAAGCCGGTGGTCATATAGTTGTCCTGCGGAATGTTTTCTCCCAAAAATCTTTCGTAATTTCCTATGTCCTGATCGCATTCTTTGCCATCCTCGGTCACAAAAACTTCGCCGTGTTCGGTTGGATTCATGGTTCCCGCATCAACATTAATGTACGGATCAATTTTTACAGCGGTCACCCGAAAACCGTATCCCTTGAGAATACGGGCAATGGAGGCGGTCGCGACGCCCTTCCCAACGCCGGAAACGACACCGCCACAGACAAAAACGTAACGAGTCATATTATTTTGGAAAAAATGATTTTTACGCTAACAACATCAGAATTCCTTTTCTCCCTTCGTACTTCTTGATTTGTTTTTTTAAATCTGTCGCGGATTTTATTTGCAATTTTTTGTGCAAGCTGGTTTTCTGAAGTTTCAACACGGAGGCTGTCTCCTTTTGTCTCAATTTTTATGATGCGATCCATCGGATCGCGGCGATAACCGTGTTCACCGCTTCGCTCTATCAGACGAACAAGCTCTTGGCGGTTTTTAACCGGCACGTTTTCTATAACAACTTCCCCTTCGTACTGCTTGTTTTTGACCATTTGATGAAACGGGCACAGCTTGAAAGACAATTTCTTGTCTCCCGATAAATGTTTTCCGCCGAAGGCGGATCCCCGCCTGCTCGCCTCGCTGAAGCTCCGGCGAAGCGGGCCGGCCGGCATGGCGCCTCTGGCGGAGAAATCAACCAGCGAATGATGCCACGACTTATGAAAATACGCCTCGCCGCCATCGGGGCAAATAATATATTCGCGCCTTCCCGGCCCGAACTCCTGCTGGGCGTGCCGCGACTTCTGTTCTCTGAAACTGAATTTTTTTAAATCCCTACGATTTATTTTTGCCATATTTATTTTTCCAGCTTCGCACCTTATTCCAAAACAAAACGCGAACCCCCAGAAGTTCTAAGCCAATGAACGCTACCCAAGCAAACGGAACAAGCGGAAGTATAAGAGCAATAATACCAAAAATGACGAGAAAAATCCCGACGGCGCGCTTTATGATAATTTTAACCGAGGCCGTCATTGTAATAGCGGTGCTGCAAGACCCGCAAAAAACAAAATACCCAAAAGGACAACGGCCCACGGCGGCACATTGAGCATATATTCAGAAACGCCCGTTCCTGCCCGCTGTATTTTCCGATAGAGCCACAAGATAAAAAGATTATCTACGCCGAGAGCAACTGCGCCAAGAAACCCGAGCACCGAGACGTAATCACGGATCGGCAACAAAAAAATCGCGGGCGGAATGACTGCAAATAAAAGCCAGGCGGGCAATTTGCGGAACCCGAAGTCCGCCATGAGTATATCCTCGAATGTAAAACCGAAAATGATGAATGAGGTGAAAAGAGCCAAAAACCCAATGGCGTTCCCTAAAAAGAAAACCGGCTTCCCGACAAGCAGACGAAGCCCCTCTAGCGCCTCGGAAGAGGTTGCAAAACCGGTAGCACCCACAACGGCAAGGATAAAAATCAAATACACGGCGGCAGGGATAGCCGTTCCTACCACCAGAGATTTGTAAAGCATTTTTTTGTTTTCCCCCAGAAGAGATGCCATCTCCGGAATAATAGCGCCCCCGGCAAGAGAAAAAAGAATGACTCCGTACGGAAGGAAAACCTCGCCCCAATGAAATCCGGAGATATTTGCCGGGGAAAAGTGCAAAAAAGAAAACCCTGACAGAACGAGGATGAAAAAAACCAAAAGCGCGGTCAGCGCGTAATTGACCCACGCTTCGAACTTGAGATTAGCAAACACAAGGAGCGCCCCGGCTGCAAAAAAAACAACGCGGCCGGCGTCCGGAGATAGGCCGGTGAGATTGGCAAGAAATACTCCGCCAAGAAGTATATAGACAAAAAGACCGCCCGCAAATCCGACAAATGCTGAAAGAGATTCAATTAAGCCCCACTTTCCGAGATAAAGCCGCGCAAGGCCGGGAAGAAGATGCCGCCCCGGCGTCCGAAGAATCACTTCGCCATAAAGCAAGTTCATCGCGATCGTTGCGCCAGCCAACACCACGAGCTCAACCGTCCCGAGAAGAAAACCGGCGCGCGAAAAAACAAAGGGAAGCGCAAACATTCCCACTCCGATAATGGTCCCTGAAAGCAGCAGGGTTGAAAGCCAAAAATTTGAACGAGGAGTAATCATAAGGAAACCTCGTCAACACGACCACGGTGGATAAAGAACTCAAGCCACTTGAGGATAATGAGAATAACAAGCGCAATCGCAGTCGCAAAAACTGCAGGCCAATAAAGCTCGGCGCCGACTGCAACGCCGATAGCGGCGGAAATCCAGAGACCGGCTGCGGTGGTTAAGCCCCGAACCGCGTCCCCTTTAAGAAAAATCAAACCGCCGCCGAGAAATCCAATACCAACAACAACATTAGAAGCGATACGCGCCGGATCAAAATTGCTGTTTCCGGAAAACGCCGTAAATCCGTCTATGGAAATAACCGTGAATAAACATGCGCCAAGAGCGACCATCGCGTAGGTGCGAAGGCCGGCGGGTTTTCCCCGAACCTCGCGCTCAAAGCCAATAATCGCCCCCAGGAAAACCGCAAGAAGAAGCTGATAAAAAATTTGAATTGAATCGGAAGTAGGAAGAAACATGCGAATTTTGCCCGTGAGGGCAAGTTATTTTGTTTTTATACGCAGCCCGAGCGGCTGCAAAATTCAGCACCCTGTTAAATAATTTCGCCGGAGGCGAAATTCCTCTGCCCAATAAAATCGATGATTTTACTGGGCAGAGGATTTAACAGGGTAAAGGTTTTGTAGCCAAAATTTGTTCTCTCGCTGGAGCGAGCTCCAAATTTTGGACAAAGCCCTTTAAACTTTTAAAAGCTTTTCTTTTGCCGCCATTTCAATCACCTTTTTAACCAACCGCGCCGGGTCGTTGTCGAACACAACCTTGCCGCGGCCGCGATGAGCTTTTTCAAGCAATCCATCAAGTTCATCGGCCATTCCCCCGGTCTCTGTCAAAACACCAATCGGTTTGTTATCTTCAAACGCAATAGTAAACTCATTCAGCGTTCCCATCCGGCCGCACGAAATCATAACCGCATCAGAACTTCTGGTAAGAAGCAGATTCCTTCCTGCGTAACCAAAACCGGTATAAATAATAATGTCGTGATAGTCCACTGGAAGACGATATTTCTTCACATGTTCCTCTTCTGACACGGCGGGCGACAAGCCGATAACAAATCCACTTTCTTCTTTAGCCCCGATTGCTCCCCATAACGGCGCCCCGGTCGTAGCGCCGGTTACCAATACCGCCCCCTGCTTTATCACCTGCCTACCGAGCTCTTTCGTTTTTTCAAGCGCATCTGCAGAACAAAGTCCCGTTTCCGCAGCGCCGGAAATACATATTTTTAATTTAAGGTGAGTGTGAGAGGTTGGTCGCATAATTATCGAATCATGAATAACGAATTATAAATTAGGAACAAAAAAGCTTTCCGTATTCATAACTCCCAATTCCTGATTCATAATTCAGTCGTTTCATTATATCACAGAGTGAACTTCTCGCCATACTCCGGCGCTTCTGCCGTAACGCCGAATTTATCCTGAATCGTCTGCGCCACCCCAAGAACCGCATCATCTTCTCCGTGTACGGTTAATACTTTTTGGAGATAATCGCGGGATTCATCAACAAACTTCATTAATTGACCGCTATCGGCGTGAGCGGAAAATCCGTCAATAACCCGACTCTCCGCCTTCACCGGCACCATCTCGCCATGAATTTTCACACTATCGGCGCCGTCCAAAATTCTCCGGCCAAGCGAACCGGCGGCCTGATACCCGACAAAAAGGAGAATGCTCGACGGGTCGGGCAAATAACGCTTTGCATGGTGCAGAATCCTTCCGCCCGACATCATTCCGGACCCGGCAAGAATAATTTTCGGCGGCGGCGTATCGTTGATTGCCTTTGATTCCTCTACTGTTTCGGTGAATTTCAAAAGACGAAACCGAAAAAGATGGGGGTGCTTTTTAAAAAGCTCTTGAATCTCCGGCCTGTAGCTATCCGGATAACGCTCGAAAATTTCAGTGGAACGAATGGCCAGCGGAGAATCGACAAAAACACTAACATCGGGAATGCGCCGGAAAACAACCATTTCGTTAATAGCGTACAAAATTTCCTGCGTTCGCTCGGTCGCAAAAACAGGAATTACCAGCGCGCCCTTTCTCGCAATAACATCTTCAATTGCCCGTTCCAAAAATAATGTCCGCTCGGCAACATGCTGGTGGGTTTTATTGCCGTACGTCGATTCAAGCACCATGATATTTGCCTCCGTTATAGAAGAACGCGGGGGCATTAAAATTGACGGTTCATTGCCGACATCACCGGAAATAGCAAGCACCCTATCGCCAACCTGGAGCCGAACCATGGACGAACCCAGAATATGGCCGGCGCTCACCAGTTGAAAACTTAAATTTTTATCGATATAAACCGGTTCATAATAAGACAATGGCTGAAAAAGAGTTATTGTTTTTTCTATATCCTTTTCGGAGTAAAGCGGAGAATCCTCCCGTTCTTCAAACCGCAACGAGTCCCGCCACATGATTTCTGCGAGGTCGCGCGTCGCCGGAGTTGAAAAAATCTTCCCGTGGAATCCCTCTCTCACCAATTTCGGAACACGGCCGATATGATCAAGGTGGGCATGGGTGAGAATAAGCGCTTCCACCTCTCGGGGGTTAAAAAGGAATGGCTTATGATTCCGTTCGTCGGCCTCGCGCGATCCTTGAAAAAACCCGCAATCAATAAGAATTTTATGGCTCCCATATTCAAGAAGGTAGCACGCGCCGGTAACTTCTCTTGCCGCACCATAGAAAGTAAGTGAAAATTTTTCTTGTCTCATGCTTTTCATTATACAGCGGGAAAATTAAAAAGCCCCGTCCGCTGCATTGCGCAGAAAACGGGGCGTGGGCTTGTGCCCGTTACGATCTTGCCGGCGTGGTGCGCACGCGCGGTGGCGCTGCAGGCGCTGGCGCAGGTGTCGAAGCAGGGCGCGCCGGCGCGCGGGGCCGGCGCACCGCCGGATTCAGGCCAATGATGACCGGCTCGGCCTCCACTCTCATGACGAGCGGAACCGTAACCATCCCGGGATCCGCGGCTGGCGGATTGACCACCGGCGAAACGGCGGCAGGCGCTGCCGCCGGAGGCGCCGGCACCGCAGGAGCAACAGGCGGCGCGGGATACACCCGCGGTCGCCTCGAGCACCCGAGGCGCCACCCCAGCAAAGCCAGGAGCAACCCGCCAAGCAGAGCCAGCAACAGCGGAATCAACCACCAGTCGTCTCGGTTCGCTCCGCTCGTTGCCGGCGATGGCGGTGTGCTTGATGCCGGCACCGGCTTCGGCGCCGGTGTCTTCGAAACTGTCGCCGGCCGCGTTCTCACCCTCTTCGTAACGTTGATCGTCTGCGTGACATTACTGCACGACACGCAGACGTTCGAGATGCCCCCGCTGACAGCAACGCTGGCGGCGGGAGGTACCACAGGCATCGGAGCCTGCACCACAGCGGGCGGAGCCGTTATCGCCGACGGAACCGATGGCGAAACCACCTGCACCGTAACCGCTGGCGGCGGCGCCGGCGGGTCGATCACCTGGACGATGATCGGCCCCTGTCCGACAACCGTCTGCGGCGGGTACACCACGATCGGCTGCGGACCGTGGTAATACACGGTCTGGCCGAGAGCGGGAATCGCCGCGATGGCGAGCATCCCGAGAAGCAGAACACCCGTCGCGAACAACCGAATCAGGAACTCGGCGAATGGAAAAGTTGCAGCTTTGGCCGTCATCGCTTCCTCCTCGTTCTCGTTGTGAATGGTTTTCCTCGGTTATCGAGGTTTTTCGAGAGCTAATTATGTTAATAATAACATAAATACGTGTGTGCGTCAATAGCAACGGTCGTAACCCCTCACACTATCCAATGAAAATAACAAGTATATATGACGTTTTTTGTGAAAGGTGATCGCACAGTTTATAAAATTACATATAAATAGTAGTTTATTGAGGCCATTATTTACAAGTGTGGGGGGGTTACTTCGAATTACTAGTTCGTCCCCGAGAGGACTCGGTCACAACTCTCGCTCGCTTCCGCTCGCTCGGTCGCGACCCCGCCTCGCGGCGCGCTTCGCCGATTGCTCAGCGCACACCGCTCCGGTTTTCTCGTCCTCACGCGCAAGAAGCAGTTCTTGCGCTTCGGTGACTCCGCTCCGCTACGTCCCCGAGAGGACTCGAACCTCTAGTCTCCTCCTTCGGAGGGAGGCGCTTTATCCGATTAAACTACGGGGACACAGACGATTGATTGAATTGAAACACAGAATGGAACGAAAATCCAAACAATAAAAAACAGCCGAAGGAACGGTTAACCCGTTGCCTCCGGCCTCATCTACTTCTACTTATTGAAGCTCACCAGCGCCTCGAGGGCGCCTTTGAGCTCCGCAGGCGTCTTTGCCATATCGACGCGCTTCGCGAGCTCAAAGAGCTCGAATGTCGGCTCATCGAGAACGACTAACCCCCGATGGTGTCGCCCGATGATACGCCAAACTATGCCCATCAACGCCCGGACTTTTTTCTCGTCCATCACACCTCCTACTTCTTCAGCGCCGAGGCACACCGGTTGCAGCGACCATCTTGACAACGAGAGCACAAAATCCTGCGGTCGCACCCGCAGATCGTGCACTTCAACATGATTCTCACCCCTTTTCTCCGTGGACATGCCACGGCGAGTAGAACAAGTTTAGTGACTTTGTGCGAGCGTAGCGAGTCGAATGGTGGGCCCGGGTGGCTTCGATCCACCAACCAGCCGGTTATGAGCCGGTTGCTCTGCCGGGTTGAGCTACGGGCCCCTTTTTTTAATCAGGATTTGATGGAGCTTCACCCCCGGCCATTTGTCGGACCAGCTCACCCGTTGCGGTCTGTGCCGAGAGTGAGTATGACATCGGGTCGCCGGCCGATTCTGCGACTCGGTTTTCCAGCAAGAGCAGTTGGACCACGCACCACAACATATCCATTGGACCCTCCCTGGATTTGGTTTGTAGCGAACAAGGTCAAGAGGTTTACCACGAGCGAGCCCGAGCGAACGAAGTGAGGCGAGGGCGAATTGAGTGGTGCCGGAGGCAGGGTTTGAACCCGCACGCCCCGCAGGACAGCAGATCTTAAGTCTGCCGCGTCTTCCAGTTTCGCCACTCCGGCAGTAAAGGTGGTGAAGAGGGGTGGATTTGAACCACCGCGGCTTTCGCTCCAGATTTACAGTCTGGTGCCTTCAACCGTACTCGGCCACCTCTTCACGTATAGCTTGAACAAAAAAGGTCTGGTTTACCACGAGCGAAGTCGAGTGGTGGGGCCGGGAGGAGTTGAACCTCCAACCATCTGATTAAAAGTCAGCTGCGCTGCCAGGTTGCGCCACGACCCCACACCAGATCAAGACTGTTTGAAGCTTACTCAAGTGAAGAACTGCTTGCACTACGAAGCTTTAGCGAAGTAGTGGCTGGGGCGGGAGGATTTTCCTACAACTCTCGCCGACTTCCATCGGCTCGGTCGCAGGCCGTCGCTCGCGGTTCGGCTCGCCAGTTGCTCGCCGAACAACGCTCCGCGCTTCAAATCCTCACGCAACGCACGCAGGTGCGTTGCTCCGCTAAGGTTTTGGCTGGGGCGGGAGGATTTGAACCCCCGAATACCGGATCCAAAGTCCGGCGCCTTAGTCGCTTGGCTACGCCCCAATCATTTATTTTCCGCGCAATCCGCGTAGCTATCTGCGTTTATCCGCGAGCAGCCACGCTGCTTTTAAGGAACTCTCTCGGATGCCGTGAGTGCGCACCTAATGTCTTTTGTAAAGATTTCTGGACATGAGCACACTCATGGCTTCCGAGAGAGTCCCCACCCACAAGCTCAAGGCTGTGGGTGGGGCAAGCCCGACGGGGCATCCCGCTGAAAGCGGGACCATCGGGGAAAAAGGTTACTTCGTCGTCGATCGGTCGTTCGCGTACGGATCGGAGATCCGCACGGGACGTAAACCGCCGTGATACGTGCCGCGGCGCGTCTGCCACGGCTTCTTGATCGGCGACGTCGTCGTACTCGAAGTGGTTGTTGCTGTTTCGGCCATGGAACCTCCTCCGTGTCGGCCTTACGCCGACGGTTTGCGCGCCAGTTGTGGAACGAACCGCCGCAGACCCGCCGCCCACCGGCGAATCGCAGACGGCTGGTAGACCTGAACGCGCGCCTCGCGTCCCAATACAGGGATCGAATCCCTGTTTAATGGAACCGCGGCCAGCGTTGGCCGCACGGTCACCGCGCGTCGCCTCACGCCGCTACCCCACTCACCCGAAACGGCGAGCGGCTGGTCGAACTAGTGAAGCGGCTCGAGCGCGCGCCGAGGGCCACGGTTACGACGACGATGAGACTTCCCCAGATGGACTTGCCTGCAATTGTGCTCAGTCTTTCTCCTCCTTCTTCCTGTCGAGCTCCTCACGGAGCCACTTCTTGAACGCCTCGATCCTGTACTCCAGAATCAGGCTGGCCGTGGTCAGTAACCCCAGAAGGGTCAATACCACATAGTAAGCCTGCTGACTACGATCCCCAGCCGTGACGGCTGTGGATGCGAAGGTCGAAGTCAGAACGACACCCATTAGGATGAAGCCTAGAAGCATTTCGCCACCCCCCTTCTTTGTTTTTTAGAGCTAACCAGTTTCTGGTCGCCCAAGTTTTTGGCAGGAACGGGGCCTCAACCCCCCCGCCACTTCTTACAACGACCAATTCTGTCAAAACCGCTCGTTCAGAGAACAAAAGCACAATCTACGAAAAAGAAACTTGTAAAAAGTGGCGGGGGGATTGGATCGCCGAGGAGGGTCGGGAACCAAATTGAGAACCCCATTCCTGCCAAAAACCTTGTAAAAAGAGCTTTTTTGTATGATTTTATTATACACCTATTATGGAACTTTGTCAACGTTAAGAAACGTGCTTTTATCGGATTTTGAAGAATCTTTTTCAAAAAAAGCCGGAGATAAAAGCCCAAACTCGTTCAAAAATCCGGCCTTAAATAACGAGAACACGCGCCCACACTCTTCTTTGTTTTGCACCGGATCATTGAGCGCCAAAAACGCGTCTCGCGAAAGCGTGAAAAATCCGGAATTCTGTCCGCTTGTATCTTCAAAAAGGGCGCGGTCAAGAAGCCGAACCATTTCAGCGGCCGTCCTTATGCGATCGGGATCATTCTTTATATTTTGGAAAAAATCCAAAAGCTCCGCGCCAACAAGCCGATACCCGTTCCTGCCGACAACAAAAGAGAGCCGCGAAAAAGAAATCGGTTCAAGATGCCCCTTGAGTTTTGCTTCAACCTTGCGCGCCCCTTGAGCAAGAAGTCGAATTTTTACAAACCTGCCAGTCAGGGCAGTAATCATGCAATCGGCCTCACCACTCGGTTCTTTTTTGAGAATGATGGCATCAATAGTATACATAAGACATTGCCCACAACAATTGTGGCATTTCCAGCAAAAAAGCAGAAGCCGCATAAAAAAACCGCACCTTTTTTGGTGCGGATTCTGAACTCAATGACTATTTAAGACGCGTTGTTGCGATTCAACCAGTCCGCGATCTCTTCATGATCTCTCTTAAGCCAGGCGATATTCGATCGGATGGCTTCTAGCGCTTGTTTTATAGCGCGTTCGGAACCTGGAACGCGGTGGGCGCGGAAGAACCCTTCCGCGTCCTTTAGCCATTCACGGGTGGTAAACCCGCTCACGGTGGTCTTGAAGACACGCGTGACAATGCCGAATCCACCGCCATGATAGCGCCGCTTGAGTTCGTCCCAATTCGTCTTTACGAACTCCCAGACGAAGGGACGTGCCGCGGTATTCATTCCCATCGTCGCAAGAAGAATAGGCGCATCCTGACGTCGCACTTTCTTCTCATTCATCGCGAAACCCAGTGCCTCGTTAATCAGCTCTTTGTTGGTGAGAGCACCCAGCGCGCGTAGAATGCGCACCTTTTCTTCCGAGAAGTCAGTTGAGTCGTAGATGCGCATAAGCGCGTTATAATCCGAGCCGTTTTTGTCATTCTCTGCAATGATCGTACAGACCATCTGTCGAAGATCAGGGTCGAGTTTACCCGTCTGGGCATAATCCGAGAAGCGCGTGCTCGCCTCCTCAATTGTGGTTTTGTCCCCAAAACCGGCAATAGCGCGGAGCGTGAGAGCGCGAAGCATGACATCAAGATGGCCATCATCCGGTTTCTTGTCCCAACCCTTCTCTGCAACAATGGATCGTAGAAGCCGGGAAGCGAAACCGTGCAGGTCGCGAAGAGAACCGGTATCTCCAACAAGCAGGCTGTCGAGTCCGCCCAGTACTCCTACGATTCGCGTCCATACGCTAAAGTCGTCCTCATGACGGTAGACCGAAAGAAGGTAAAGCGCGTCCCGAGTCTTTATCTGCCCGGCGCGCGCAAGCGCAAAGGTGTCATCCAAAAGTCCCAACCGATCTACTACCGGAAGCTCTTTTGAGAGCACCGGCGCGCGAAGTGCCGCGAGCATATCGGGCGGATATGCCACGCGGTAGAAACCGCTCTGGCCTGGGTTAAATTTCACCCATGCCGCGCTTGAATCGCCACGCATCATCATGCGTCGGCCCTTCATGTACACGTAAGCCGGTTCTTTCATCTCGGGTGTGAGCATGCCAACGGGGATTTTCCAAAGAAGACCGGCAGTGTCCTTACCGCCATCAACCAGGAAGCGGCGCTGAGATAGTCGAAACTCCGTTTTGCCGTTATTCTTCTTGTTGTGGCGCTCTACAGTGAGCACCGGATACCCGGGCTGGCGGGTGTAACTTGCCATGATGGTTTCGACCGGCTTTCCAGAAGAGGAGCCAAGCTCGCGCCAAAGGTCGTTTGTCGTGGCATTTCCGAGCGCGTAGCGCCGTAGATAGCGATTCAGGCCCCTACGGTACGCCCCCTCGCTCAAAAAGTGCTCGAGCATGCGGTTCACCACCGAGCCCTTGCTGTAACTAATGGTATCAAAAACCTCTCTGATCTCTGCTGGATTCCGAACCTCAATTTCAACCGCGTGAGTGCTCCTGAGACTATCCTCGTGGAGCGCGGCCAGATAATCGCCAGCAACATATTGAGTCCAAATATCCCATTCGGGAAACTGAAGAGCATTTGCTTTCGGGCCCATATAGGACGCGTAGCCCTCGTTGAGCCACAAGTGCGTCCACCACTCCATAGTAGTCCAGTCGCCAAACCACATGTGCGCGAGTTCGTGACCAACCACCTTGGCCACGAGCTGTTTGGCAGAAGCCGATGACTTGACAGGGTCAATGAGCAAGGCCGTTTCTCGATATGTAACGAGGCCCCAATTTTCCATAGCGCCCGCGGCGAAGTCGGGAAGGGCCACCATGTCAAGCTTGGGCAGCGGATAAGGAATGCCGAACCACCGCTCGAAGTAGTCGAGCGTGAACTGCGCCACATCGAGCGCGAAACGCCCTTGCTCTTGCTTCCCCGACGTTGTCCAGACGCGAACGGGAATGCCGCGCGGCCCGGGCGCTTCGATATGTTCGAGTTCGGCAACTACAAACGCCAGAAGGTATGTGGACATCTTCGGTGTGGGCCTGTAAACCACGTGCACGAGGTCGTCCGCAGTCTCCTCGGTACTGGCAGGCATGTTGGAAAGCGCAGTGTATCCTTGAGGAATCACTAGGTCCACATTGAAAACGGCTTTCATGTCCGGCTCATCCCAGCACGGGAAACAACGACGAGCGTCGGTTGCTTCAAACTGCGTTGCCGCACCCCAGCGCGTTTTACCGCCAATGTTGTAGGACGTACGGTAGAAACCGTGCATCTTGTCGTTCAACTCGCCCTCGAAATTGATGTGAAGAACCGCCTCGCCCGGCTTGAGCGTCTCGCCGAAATCCAACGTTACTGTTTCAAACTTCTTGTTGAAAGTTATGCGCCTCGCGGGCGCGTGCCCCACCTGCCCGACATAACACAAATCCGTTTTGCTGATTTTGAGATCGAGCGCGTGAAGCGTGATCTTCTTGGTCGGCTGTTTAATATGAATCGTCACCGCCTCTTCGCCAGCGAACGTGAAGTTCGCGAAGTCCGGCGTCAGTGTAAGATGGTAGGAAACGGGCTCAACATCGCGTGACAGACGCCAAGGATTTTTCGCCTTTGTCAACTCTCGCCTCCTGTCTTATTGGTTATAAAAAAATTTTTAAAGTACGTTAGTAGTAATTAATAAGTATAACGATGGTTACACTTTGTCAATGCCAACCCACAACTCACGTCCGTCGAGAGAAAACTCTCGTTCCGCGGAAAAAACTTTCTTGCCGCCGATTTTAAATACCTTTGTCCCGGTTTCATTTTCAATAAATTTGCGCCAGCGCCCGGCCATGCTAGAAAATTCATTATCGGCGACTATTTGCAGCTGTATGCGGTGCCGCGGGTGAAGCCCGAGGTCTTTTCGCATCTCTTGCACATTTCTTATCAACTCCCGTATCCACCCCTCTTCTCTTAACTCCGGCGTGAGAACAGTATCTAACTTTAGTTCATCACCGAAAATAATTTCCTTCACATTTACTTCTTCTTTTATCAGTTCCAATAAGCCGTCTCGTTTTTGTAATTTGTAATTTGTAATTTGTAATTTTTGGAGTGGTTGCCTCACTTTAATTCCCGCCTTCGCCCGTTCGGCAAGACCGGCGGCAACTAATTTTCTCACTTCATCCATTTCTGAGAAGTCAAACCTCGAAACGGCCCCCAACGGCCATGAACAAAGGTGGACGCTTTTTTCCTTTAACCCCAATTTCGGACGCAACCTCCGAAACACCTCTTCGGCAAGAAAAGGAACAAACGGCGCCATCAGTTGAGAAAGCCGAAGAAGCGCTAATCCGGTTACTGCAGCCGCCTCCTCTTTTTCTTCTTTTGTCTTCGGTTTTTGGAAGCGCCGCCGCGACCTTCGCAGGTACCAATTAGAAAAATCCTCAACCAAAAATTCTTCAAGGAGCCGCGCGGAACCGACGACATCGTATCGGTCAAGCGCCCTAGTTACGTCAACTGTTACTTTATCGAGTCGCGCCATCACCCATCTATCCAGTATATTGCTGGAATTTCGAAATTCTCCGCCTGAGGCGGATCCCCGCCTGCCGGCCGGCACGGCGCTTTTGGCGGAGAATTTTGAAATTCGAATTTTATCTACATAGGTATCAAAAAATACAAAACTGTTCCATAAAGTTGAAAGCGGCCCCCGTTGTTTATGCAGAAGGTCTTTCTCGTCGAAATGTTTCGGTTCTCCCGGAGGGTTAACGGTAAAAAAATACCAGCGGATCGTATCGGCTCCGTATTTTTTTATCATCTCCCATGGGTCCACGACGTTCCCCTTGGACTTCGACATCTTCTGCCCATTCTTATCGAGAACATGCCCCAATGAAATAACGTGACGATATGGAGCGCCTTTTCCTAAAAGGGTTGCGACAGCAAGCAGTGTGTAAAACCATCCACGCGTCTGATCGACCGCCTCGGCAATAAAATCAGCCGGATACAACAACTTCTGGGGGTTTAGAGTTTCGGGTTTAGAGTTTCGGGTTTGCGCGAAGGGCCAGTGGCCCTGAGCGAATGGCATGCTTCCGGAGTCAAACCACACGTCCACAACATCTTGAACCCGCACCATTTTCCCGCCGCATGAGGGGCAATAAAGATAAAATTCGTCGACAAACGGCCGGTGCAAATTAACCTCGCCGGTTTTGTCTCTCGGTAAACTTAAAAAGTCTATCCGCATTACCCCCGCAAGACCGATATAATCTTTTTTCCCGTCGTGAATCCGTATCGTTTCGTTGCGATCCAGTCCGCGCGATGCGGCGTCCAAAATCCAAATAGGATACTCGTGGCTGACAATGAGAATCTTTTTATTCCGGTACTTTTGCTCCGTATCAGCCATAAAATCCACCAGGCGGGCGCGCAAATCAGAAAGCGACTCCCCCCCAGGCGGCGCTTTTTCAAAATATTCTTCTCGCGCGGAATAAAAGCGGTGGTAATCGCCTGTCGGTTTCCCGTTGAAAACTCCGACATTTATTTCACGAACCCTTGGGTCCTTCAAAACCTTTTTAACATCCAAAACTTCGGCGAGAATGCGCGCCGCCTCTGTGGTGCGAAGGACATCGGAATGGATGATGATATCAAACCGCTCTTTTCTAAGCTTCCACCCGGCATTTTTAACCTGCTCCTTTCCGCGTTCGGTAAGATGATACTTTGAATTGCTATCGGCGGTAATTCCCAAAAGCTGTGTTTCGGACTCCCCGTGCCTCACGGCAAAGTAAGTGTTGCCGGACTTCGGCGCGCGCCGGGCAAGATCGGCAACGGAGCCGACGACCTCCCTTTTTTTACATTGGGCGCATTCCCAAACCGGTAGCGGAGTTCCCCAATAGCGTTCCCGCGAAAATGCCCAGTCGCGAAGTTCGCGCAAGAACTCTCCAAACCGGCCCTCTTTTATATGTTCCGGAGTCCAATCAATCGTTTTATTGTTTTTTACAAGCTTGTCTTTGACTTTCGTGGTGCGTAACCACCATGAATCCCTCGCATAGTAGAGAACCGGGGTTGCACAACGCCAACAGTGAGGATAATCGTGTTCATACGGCCGTACAGAAAAAAGCAGTCCCCGCTTTTTAAGGTCTTCTATAACAACGGGGTCTGCATCTTTAACAAATTTCCCTTCCCCAATGACGCCTTTTTTCATCGTTCCGTCCGGATTCACCGTTTCAAGGATCGGATAATTCGTTCCGTTTTTGATATTTAGATTTTGCCCGGCCTTCGCAGCCGAAGCTGCTGCTTCGGCGGAGTAGGCAAATTCGGATTTCACGACATTCATGTCTTCTTCTCCGAACGCGGGTGCCAAATGCACAAAACCGGTTCCTTCGTCTGTCTCGACAAAATCAGCGCCAACCACCGTGTATGGAGGTTGTAGGTTGTAGGTTGTAGGTTGTAGGTCAGATGAATAAGGCGGTTCGTATTGAAGGCCGATAAGCGCTTTACCAGACCGCTTTTCAATGATTTCCGGCTCAGGGCTTTTCGGATCATACGGCGGCATGGTCGCCGACCACACATATTCCGAGGTTGTAGGTTGTAAGTTGTAGGTTGTAGGTTGAATTTTATACTTTGTGTATTCGATTGAAGGATTTACCGCTACCGCAACATTAGCGGGCAGTGTCCAGGGCGTAGTTGTCCAAACAAGAAGCGACTCGTTTGGTTTCCCCGAAATATGGAAACGAACAAACACCGAATTATCCATTACCTTTTTGTATGCGCCGGGCTGGCCGAGTTCGTGCGAGGAAAGTCCGGTTTGACACCGGGAACACCACGGAATTATTTTGAAATCCTTGTATAAAAATCCTTTTTTCCAAAACTCTTTTATGATCCACCACAAAGTTTCGATGTATTGTGTCTCGTATGTAATGTAGGGATGCTTAAGATCGAGCCAAAAGCCGATTCGCCGCGTCAGGCGTTCCCACTCTTCTTTATAGCGCCATACGGACTGCCGGCATTTTTCGTTAAAGGCGGCAATGCCATAATGTTCAATGTCCTTTTTTGTTTTGAGTCTGAGCTCTTTTTCTACGGCAAGCTCCACCGGAAGCCCGTGCGTATCCCAGCCGGCTTTTCGCGGAACAAAAAACCCGCGCATGGTTTTATAACGCGGTATAACGTCTTTGAACGCGCGCGCCTCAACATGATGAATGCCCGGTGCGGCGTTGGCCGTCGGCGGACCTTCGTAAAAAATAAAGGGCTTGCCTTTTTTAGTATTGGCCAAGCTCTTCTCAAAAATCTTCTCGCGCTCCCAAAACTCAAGAATCTTTTCTTCCCGCTCCGGAAGGTTTAGTCTTTGTTCGTTATTTTCCATGATAGAAATATTTTAACTGATTTTTACAAATAAAAAAAGCGTGGATCTCGCCACGTCAACTTAGATAGTTAAAATTATGAAGCAACTACAATAAAAAAGGGGACCTATAAAAAACAAGATAGTACCACCCGGTGAGGGCCGCTGAGAACAAAAGCATCCTCAATATTGCGCAAAACCCGGTACTGCCTTCTTTTTGTAAAGCATAGTCGTAAACTACTCTTGCAAGGTTAACAACAGCAAAAACAAAGAAAACCCATCCTAAAAACAAAACAGAAATGGCGGTGATCATGCTCTCCCCTCCGTATTGAATAGTTATAAAAGAACTATAACTACTAGACCTGTTGTTTAAGTAACAGATCTATTGAATAATATCACATCTCCTCCGGTGCATCAATTCCAAGAAGACCGAGCGCGTTTTTTATAGTTATTGCGGAAGCGCGCACGAGGTCTTTGCGAAACGATAATTTTATCTGATCGGGCTCTTTCAACACCGGATGCGAATGATAAAATTCGTTCACGCGCTGGGCGAAGAGAAAAAGATAATTTGCAAGAGTATTCGGCGTAAAATCTTTCAACGCGTCTTCGATAACTTCGGGGAGCCGAAGCAATGATACCAGAAGTTCGTGTTCGAGCTCGTCCGGTTCCGGCTTTCCGGCTACTTCAAAGTCAGGACCAAGGGATCCATCCACCTTTCTCAAAATACTCTTAAGGCGGGCATGAGTGTACTGAATATACGGACCGGTGTTACCCTCAAATGACAATGCGTCTTCCCATCGAAAAACAACATCGGACTTTCGGTGATGTGAAAGGTCAAAATATTTAAGAGCGCCGAGGCCGACAACCCCTGCAACCTTCTCGGCGTTTCCCAAATTAGGATTTTTTTCTTTAATCACGGCAAAGGCCTTGCCGTGAGCTTCATCCAAAACAGCATCCAAAGAAATGGCCGTTCCTTTCCTGGTTGAAAAAGCGCCCTCCGGAGACGTCATAAAGCCGAATTCAACATGTTCACTCTCGCCAACCCCTCCAAAGCCCAGCAATTCAGCAACCCTAAAAACTTGTTTAAAATGGTGTGACTGGCGTATATCAACGACGTAAAGATTTCTAAAAAAGTCGTATTTCCCTTTTCGATATTGGATTGTTGCAAGGTCCCTAAGCAAATAAGTAGAGGCGCCGTCTGATTTAATAAGAACCGCCTCATCAAGTTTTTCCGCAATAAGATCAACGACAATGGCTCCGTCAGTGGTTTTTTTTGCGATACTCTTCTCTAGCGCTAGCTCCACAATTTTCGGCATCACTTCTTCATAGGCGCTCTCGCCGCGATGTTCGTCAAACGGTAAAAGGTTGAGCCGCACAGCGCTTTCTTCCAATTTTTTCATTGAAACGTCAACCATCCACTCCCAAATTTCCCTGTTCTCCGGGTCCCCGCGCTCCATCTTGGCAAATTCCTCTTTCGCGCGTTCGCGACGGGAAGGGTCTTTTTCAATCCGCTCGTTTTCCTCAATATATAATTTCTCAAACACATCAAAGGGATCGCCGAGCTCGCCCATCGGCTTTCCGCCATACACTTCTTTATATGCCAGGAGCAAAATCCCGAACTGCGTTCCCCAATCGCCGACGTGGGTATCGGATACGGCATTGTACCCCTGCGAAAGAAGCATTCTCTTTATCGCGTCCCCGATAACCGCGGACCGCAAATGCCCGACATGCGGACGCTTCGCGATGTTCAGCTGGAAGTATTCAACCACGACTGTTTTTCCGTTACCCTCATCGCTCTTTCCCCATTCGTCAGGAACTTTTAAAACATTTTCCAGTTCTCTAAAAAGAAATTTGTCTTTTATAGAGAAATTTATAAAACCCGGCGTAGCAATCTCAATTTTTGTTGTAAGTTGTTGGTCGTAAGTTGTAAGTTGTTCCACCAAAAGCCCCGCAACCTCCATCGGCGGCTTTTTCAGAACTTTTGCAAGCGCCAAAGCAATATTAGAGGCATAATCGCCGTGTTCTAAACTTTCAGGAACCTCAACAGAAAAACCGGGGACAGCCTCGCCCTCCGGAATAATTTTTTCCGCCGCTTCCAAAAGCATTTTTCGTATCTCGCTGCGAAACATCACCTATAATTTATCAGGTTTCGCCATAATAATAAACCGCCGCAGCCTAAGCCGTGGCGGAGTTATTGCGAGGTTACTTTTTCAAGGAGCGGATAAATAAAACAAGAGCGCCAACTTCATCGTTGGAGAGCCACGGGTGGCCGGCCATCTCGGGATTTTCTTTCTTCCCTTCTCGTATAACTTTCTTCAATTCAGCGTCGGTCTTCTTTTGCACATACTCGCTTGCCAGATTCGCCGCCTCTTTCTTCATCCCCGGCATTGATTTGGTTCCGCCGGGACCATGGCACGGCTCACACTCAACGGCAAAAATTTTTTTGCCAAGCTCAATGCTTGGCGCAGGAGAAACCGCCGTCAAAGCAGCCCCCTCGCCAACCTCTTGCGGCTTTTCAACCATAGCGTCGCGCTTTTGATTACCAGCCGGCAAGAGCATTAAAAAGAAAAGCAAGAACACTAAATAGAGAATGGCTGCGGAGACGAGGGCCCTTCCCATCGCGCGACACTCCTTTTTTTCAAAAAACAATTCACCTAATTCAGTTACCCCATCGTAGGAAACAAAAATGGGGCCGTCAAGCAAACCCCGCTAGAACGGACGTTTTGCGACCGACCAATAGGGGTATTACATTCTCACAAAAACCGGAGACGTTCTAACGGGGTAAATTAAAAACCGCAGGCTTACCCCGCGGGTGCAATAAAATTGATTTGAGCTTAGCCCCTGCGGCCGCTTGTCACATATTGATATGCAAGATCAAGTATTTCTACGGCTTCAAGCTCTCTCCACGCGCCGAATCCTTCTTTGGTATACATCAACTGGAAATCTACAAGATTAAACCCTTCACCCTTCATCTCACACGAAGGTTCACCGGGAACATGTTTCTCCCACAGCGTATATTCCCGGATACCGCGGCGGGCTCGTTCCGCGCGCACAAAAGATTTAACAGCTTCAAGTTTTTGCTCACTTTGCCCGTCAGTACCAGCTAGTTGACTCATTACGTTGCCTCCTTTAGAAAAGAACCAAATCATTATACTATTTAGCATATGGCGGTTTATAGTGTCAACCGAAGAGCCTTGTTTGATTACGAAATCCTCGAAACCTACGAGGCAGGCGTTGAGCTTTATGGGTTTGAAGTAAAAGCAGTAAAAACCGGCCACGTAAATATTGCGGGCTCGTATATAGTAGTGCGGGGGGGCGAGGCATGGCTTCTAAACGCATCAATTCCACCGTATCAGCCAAAAAACACTCCGCCCGATTACGACGAAACGCGTTCGCGAAAATTGCTTTTGCATAAATCGGAAATTAGAGAACTAATAGGAAAATCGGCGCAAAAGGGCTTGACTTTAATACCACTTCGGGTGTATGATAAGAAATCGCGGATCAAGATTGAGTTCGGGCTCGGCCGCCACAAGAAAAAACACGATAAAAGGGAAACCATAAAAGAACGCGAAGCAGGACGGGAAATAGAAAGAGGGCTGAAGAATTAAGTAACTCGCCTTCGCGATCTTTACGGGCTTTGCCCGTCGAAGCTCGCTACGGCGAGCGAAGACGGGGGTGAAAGGCCTCGACGGGATGTTGACAATTCAATATGCGAAGCGAGGACGTAGGGTTACCTCGTAAATCAGCGCTACATCCAAATAAGTGCAAACTTATTCTCACGCGTAGCATCAATTTTCTCTTTCGAGAAACTTGGGCTCGCGCCTGTTTACGCTTAAGCTAGAACTTAACGGTTCAGCTGCGTAAGCCATTCGCCTGTCAAAGCTTGTGAGACAGACCGCGAGTGTCATACTTCAAGCTCGATTCCTGCATGCGTTCCGGGTGCCGGAGTGACAAACACCGAACTTAGCTTGCATGAGTTTTCGCTCTGTTATTACTCGGCAAGCAAAACACCAACAGAGCTATCTTCGTAGAGGTATTGGATACAAAAACATTTCGGACGCCGGTTCAATTCCGACCACCTCCATTCGACTCGCCCCTCGATAAATCTCGGGGCTCGCTCATGGTAAACCACCTTAAATCCCTTAAGGGATTTTTTGTTCACCTGCCCGAACAAACGAAGTTTGTTTTAGGGCATTTAATAAGTTGTAACAAGTTATGATAGTGCACTAAAAACATCCGCTTAAATAGCGGGTGTTTTTGACATTGACTTTAACACAAAAAGGTGGTATAATGTGGTTATAAAATCTGTTCTTTAAGAAAACACTGGCTAGTTTCCTTGCGACATAAGAGGGCTGAATATTTTTTCAGCGTTGCTACGTCGCAAGGAGTTCGAAACGAAACTCGAAACCAAGGAGGAGACGATGAGGAACGTCGAGCTGATCAAGGGGAAGTGCGCGATCTGCCGAGGCCCGATCGACAAGGAGTGGGCCGGCGAGGACCCGTCGCTCGGAACGAGGTGCCGCAACTGTTCGTTCAAGAATCCCGAGCAGAAGGTCTTCGGACGGAAGAACGTGGAGATCAACGTTAAGAAGCAGGTCGTCTTCGATCCGCTCTTCGGTCGGTACGAGTATCACTTCGACTGGAAGGGTTCGCGGATCATGGTCAACGGCAAGGTCGGCACCATCGTCAGGCCGCAAGGAGACGGCGACTTCGTCCGGTTCGAAGGCGAAGAGACAGGTCTCGGAACGTTCATCAAAGGCGTCGGCTACTGGGACCTCCTGCGTATCTACAAGGCGCGGGGTGGTGACGCCACGCCTCCACCGCTCTCCTTCCCGCTCTACGTGCCGGAGAAGGCCGAGCTCCTGACCAAGCCAACCCTTCGCGTCAATGTCGATGTCGACGAGCGACAGAAGACGATCACCTCGGTCTGGGTCGGCGAGAATCGGGGCACGTTCACTCGCTTCGGCGAGGGCCCGGAGCCCCCTGTTCTCACGATGCTCCACGCCTTCACGAACCTCTATGTTCGGTACAAATTCGGCCTTGCGCCGAACTACATCTGTGAGGGCGGGTTCATCGGCAAGAACTTCGAGGTCCGGAATGGCATGTTCGGGCCAGTGGCCATCTCTGTTCGGACGGGACCCTTCGGCGAGCCGTTCGATCACGTCCGTACGCCAGAGGACTTCCTGCGCTACGACACTGTCCACGCGTTACTCGGCCAGGTCTACGAGTGTGAACAGTCGCGGCCGGAAGTGCTCGGTCAGGACGCCGACGCCACCACCGTGCTCTCGACATGGATGTTCGTGATGACCACCCTCCTGCGTTACGACTGGCGCCGTGAGCCGTACGAAACCATCGCTGACGTCTGGCAGTGCTACTGCCGGATGCAGGATATCCTCCTCAACATCATGCCGATCGAGGAGCTGCAGGGCGCGCTCGACTACGCTCGCAAGGGCGAGATGAAGCACGCCGGCCGCAGCTTCTAACCTTAACGGCGTGCCAGCGCCACAACAACTTCAACAGACGAAGCTCCTGGCAGGGCTTCGTTTTTATATTGTAAAAAGAAAACAACTATCATCGTATAAAAGCATGGCAAAGAAAAAAAATAACCATGGAAATGCTCGCCGCGATGGTAAAACGCGGCTTTGATCAAGCCGCGACCAAAGAAGAAATTACCGGGCTTAAACGGGAGATGGCGCTTTTCCGAGATCAACTAGAACGGCTTGGCGCCGATGTACACGACATCAAAATCACCCTCGGCCTGATGACGAGGGCTGTTGCCTCGCAAGAAGTGGAAATCAAAAACCTTCAACACCGAATGGTGCGCATCGAAAAGAAAGTCGGCCTTGCCAGATAGTAAATGCGCGGAACAACTAATTTTGTTCAAGCTACTCCGCTCCGGCGGGTTTTTTGATAACAAAGCCGCAATGAAACAAATAATTGCTGCTGGATCAGCACAAGAGAACCCGCTGCATTGACTTTGGAAGACAAATCAAATACATTGCATATATAATTATCAGCAGCTAACTTTTTACCTATCCAAAGACGTTACCGAATCAACCAACAAATACGCACCTCTCCGGTCAGGGTCGTGGATGAAAAAGGGCAAATCGGAGTACTGCCGCTTGAAGAGGCGCTGAAGCTTGCGCACGAACGGAAACTCGACCTCGTCGAAATTGCGCCAACCGCAAAGCCGCCGGTAGTGAAAATCATTGACTTCGGCAAATTCAAATACGAAAAGGAACGAACCGAACGGGAGCATCGAGGGAAACAAAAAGAGACGGAAACAAAAATGCTCCGCATCGGCTACAACACCGGGAAACACGATCTTGAACGCTACGCCGGAAAAGCAAAAGACTTTTTGGAAGAAAAAAATAAAGTGCGGATCGACATGGTGCTTCGGGGCCGTGAAAAAGCCCACCGAGACTTCGCAAAAAAACGTTTTGAAGAATTTTTAGCGCTTATCCCGAATCACGCCCTCGACGCACCGATCAAATCAACACCGCAAGGATTCACAGGAACCATACGGCCGGCATAACGCATGTTTAAAGAAAAACGCTTTACAAAAATGCGAACAGAACGCGCGGAAAAACGCCTAAATCCGCCTGAGAGAACAACAGCCCAACATGAAACCAAACAAATCAATACTTAAACGCATAAAAATAACAAGTACGGGGAAACTGATCCGCCGAAAAGCGCGGCTGAATCATTTTAACGCGAAGGCGTCACGCAAGGTCCAACGCCGCCAAGCGCAATCAGTAGCAGTGACTGGGACGTACGAAAAAATGTTTCGCCGCTACCTCGCGGCGTAACCAACAACTAACAACCAACGACTAACAACATAATTCGTCGTGTGTTGTAAGTTGTTAGTTACGAAGTATTATGACACGAGTCAAAAGAGGCGTTATCGCGCATAAAAAAAGAGAACGGCTTTTACGGCACGTCAAAGGGTTCAAATGGGGAAGAAAATCAAAAGAGCGGCAAGCTCGCGAGGCGATTTTGCATAAATGGACAAACCAGTTCACATCGCGAAAATTAAAAAAACGCGACTTCCGCCGGCTTTGGAATGTCCAGATAAACGCGGGCGCCAGGCAAAACGGGCTTTCCTACAGCGTCTTCATTGCAGCCCTAAAAAAGAAGCACATCGAGCTTGACCGAAAAATTCTTGCAGCCCTCGCGGAGAAACATCCGGAAGTATTCAAAAAAATCGTTGAGACAGCCAAATAATAATGGGCCTCCGAATCTCTGCTTTTAAAACATCCCGCCTTCAGCGGGATGTTTTTTTGTTTTCCGTTTCCTCTTTACAGCACCTCCGATAAATAAGTTCGTCCTCTCCCCTTACGCATTACCCCTTCCCTCGCGCAAAAAGCGACAAAAGAAAAACACCGACCCCAAAAAGAATTATCGTCGGTCCTGGCAGAAAGCCGTACAAAGAAGCAACAAGGGCGCCGCCAAAAGATATCACGCCGCCCAAGATCACGCTTAACATGATATACCCGGTGGTGCTTCGCGCGAGGTTTTTCGCGATAGAAGCCGGAATAATTGTAAGCGCCCCCATCAATAATGTTCCGACAAGCTTGATACCGAGCGCTACCGTAAAAGAAAAGACGAGAAGCAAAAGCAGATCCCAAAAACGGCTCCGGTCGCCAATTCTGGCAAGTTCCGGCGCAACGATATCAAACAAAAATTTCCCGGCAAACAGAAAAACAAGAGAACCCATCGCGACTGCCGAAAGAACTATAAAAGAAAACTCGAACAACGGAAGCTTCGGAAATTCTCCGAAAAGCGACTCAAGAAGTTCGACGTCTGGAATAAAAATAACGCCGAGCGCAAGACTGGTCGTAAAAAGCAAACCGACAATGGCATCACCGTAAAGCCGCGTTTTTTCCTCAAGCCACCAGATAAGAAACGCGGCGCCCAAAAGAAAAACAACGACCCCCCAAAACGGATCAATACTAAAAGCGAGCGCAAGAGCGATTCCCGGCAGCGCGACATGAGAAAGCGCGTCCCCAACCAAAGCCATTCGCCGGAGAATGATAAATGCCCCCACCGCGCCGGATGCAACCCCGACACTTGCCGCAATAACCAACGATTGTATAAGAGTTTGTTGTTCCATTTTTCCTTTTAGCGAGTATGGCGGTGCAAGTAAAACCCTCCTTCGCCGTAAAGCTTTGAAAGCCCCTGAGGAGTCAGAACGTCGGCGGGTGAACCGAAACAAACCATATCTTTGTTAAGACAAAGCACGTTTTGGGCGTAACGGTAAACAACATTGAGATCGTGTGAAATAAGGATAACGGTCGTACTTCGCTCATCCTGAAGACGATGCATAATGTTATAGATTGTTTCTTCTGCGCCGATATCAATGCCCGTGGTCGGCTCGTCAAAAAGCAAAACATCGGGATGATCGATAAGGGCCCAGGAGACGATAACTCGCTGAAGCTGGCCGCCGGAGAGTTCGCCAAGAGGTTTTGAAAGCACTTCTTTGTTCAAGCCGACAAGCGTGAGTTCGTGCGCAAGGTGATCGACAAATTCTTTTTTAGGAAACCAAAAACGGCTGCATTTTAACAAAAAAAACTCTTTAACGGTGAGCGGTATCGTCCGGTCCGTCAAAAACTTCTGCGGCACATACCCGATCTTCACGCCATCCTTCCACTGCACGGACCCCCCGAAAGGCAAAAGCCCGAGGAGCGCCCTGAACAAAACGGTTTTTCCCGCACCGTTCGGACCGATAACGGCAAGCGCCTCGCCCTTTTTCACGGAAAAGGAAAGATCGCGGAGAATCGGTTCTCCGTTAAACGTAACAAAAAGGTTTTCCACCTTAAGCATTGTTTCTGAATCCATACATCAACATCTCTTGATGGTAGTCCCAAACCTGGCTAAATCAACCCTCCCGCTGGTAATCGTAACGCCCTCCGTAATGAGCCTCCGCGCTTTCACATGACTCCCATGGGCATATCCGCCAACGACGCCATCCGAACGAACAACCCGATGACACGGCACCTCTGAATAAGGATTCCTGTTAAGCGCATTCCCCACCGCGCGAGCCGACTTCGGGCAGCCAATTGCTCTGGCGATTTCGGCATATGTTGCAACATTACCTTTTGGAATTTGCTTTGTCGTCTGATACACGAGCCCGTGAAAGGCGCGCGGGGCTTTTATCTTGTTTCTGTGAATAGGGGTTACGGATAAATGCATACGCACTTTTAATAATTGCTTTCGAATTTTTGAACTTTGAAGCAGCGACGGCATCGACCGGGGAAAACCACGCATATCCCTCGTGCTCTTGCGAAACAGCGATTGCCTG
>JACPMF010000011.1 GCA_016186145.1 Candidatus Sungiibacteriota bacterium
GAAAGGAAGCATTGAGGGCATCGTGGGAAGCGTCATGCAATCATTTGGCGGCAAACCGGTATATGAAAGCGTGGAAGAACGGGCGGCGCACTTGCTGTATTTTATGGTGAAAAATCATCCATTCACGGACGGCAACAAACGCAGCGGGGCGTTTGCATTCATTTGGTTCTTGCGAAAGGCGAAAGCAAAAAGGTTCCACAATATCAATCCGGCCACTTTGACTGCGCTCACGCTTCTTGTTGCCGAAAGCGACCCCAGGAGAAAAGATCAAATGGTCGCGCTGGTTACGCAATTGCTTAAATAGCTCAATACGCCACCCGAGTGGCGTATTGGGTGAAGATGGGATTTAGTAGGTAAAAATATGAGCAAGTCATTCACCATTCATGATCTACCAAAAGAAGAACGCCCGCGTGAGCGGTTGGTTAAATTTGGCGAGCAGGCACTTTCTGCTCAAGAATTATTACAGCTTATTTTAGGTCGCGGCATTGCCGGCGAGTCAGTAGTAGTTACGGCGCAAAAGTTATTAACGCGATTCGGCAGCTTACAGAAACTATCCGAAGCAAATATTGAGGAATTATCCTCCGTCAAAGGAATTGGGCCGGCAAAGGCCGCACAAATAAAAGCCGCGTTTGAAATCGGCCGCCGCCTTTCCACTCAAACGCCGTCTTACAAAAACAAAGAGCTTACCGATTCGGAAAAAGTTTATCGGCTTATAAAAAGCAGGCTTAAAGATTATCACAAGGAACATTTTTATATCATTGCGTTAAATAGCAGGGGCCACTCAATCGCGGAAGTTTCTGTTGGTAGTTTAAACGCAAGTATTGTCCACCCGCGCGAGGTATTCGAAGAAGCCATCAAAAACAAAGCCGCATCTGTTATATTCGCTCATAACCATCCTTCGGGCAATACAGAACCCTCAAGCGATGACTTATTGATCACAAAAAGATTAGTAGAAGCAGGAAAAATTATGGGTATTGAAGTAATTGATCATATTATTGTTACCAAAAACAGCCATCTTAGCTTCAAAGAAGAACGTTTGATTTAAACTTATGCCCGACTTTTCAAAAAAAGAACTTTCCGAGCAGGATATTTGCTCAAAATTCATTCTTCCGGCGCTTACGAACGCCGGGTGGGATTTGCAAAAACAGATTCGTGAACAATATAGCTTTACTGCTGGCCGGATTATCGTACGCGGCAAGTCCGTTTTTCGCGGAGAGAAAAAACGCGTCGATTTTGTTTTGTATCATCGCGGTCATCTCCCGCTCGCAGTTATTGAAGCCAAGGACAACAAGCACCCAGTCGGCGCCGGTATGCAGCAAGCGCTTGAGTATGCCGAAGCACTTGATGTCCCCTTTGTATATAGTTCCAATGGAGACGCATTTCTTGAGCATAACCGCCTTACTAAGACAGAACCCATGGAAAACGAATTCGCGTTAAACGAATTTCCATCTCCAGACGCGCTTTACAGCCGCTATGTGAAGGCCAAAGGACTTGTCGCCGATCAGGAAAAAGTGATCAGTCAGGATTATTATCAGGAGATTGACGGCAAGTCGCCCCGCTATTTCCAGCAGGTTGCGATTAATCGCGCCACCGAAGAAATCGTCAAAGGTAAAAACCGTCTGCTTTTGGTGATGGCCACCGGCACCGGCAAAACCTACGCCGCATTCCAAATCATCTGGCGCTTATGGAAAGCCGGAGTAAAAAAACGGATTCTTTTTTTGGTTGACCGCAACATTTTGGCTGACCAGCCGATTATGAATGACTTTCGGCATTTCGGCGACAAGATGACCAAAATTCAGCATCGCTCCGTTGATAAATCTTACGAAGTGTATCTTGGTCTGTATCAAGGGCTAACCGGCATGGAAGAAGAAAAAAATATTTTCAAACAGTTTTCGTCGGACTTCTTTGATTTAGTTATCGTTGACGAATGTCATCGCGGCGCGGCGCGCGAAGATGCCTCTTGGAGAGAAATCCTTGATTACTACAAAAGCGCCACTCAAATTGGCTTAACCGCCACGCCTAAAGAAACCGCCGACATCTCAACCCAAACCTATTTCGGCGACCCGGTATATACCTATTCCTTGCGCCAGGGCATTGAAGACGGGTATCTTGCGCCCTACAAAGTCATTCGCGTTACCTTGGACAGAGACGCGGAAGGGTATCGTCCAATGGCCGGTGAAGTTGATAAATACGGTAACCCTTTGCCTGACCAGGTTTTCGGCCAGAGCGATTTTGATCGCAAGGTCGTGCTGGAAGAACGCTCAAAAGTTGTGGCGCAAAAAATTACCGAATACTTGAAAGCCACCGATAGAATGCAAAAAACCATCGTATTCTGTGTGGATATAGAACATGCTGACCGAATGCGCCAAGAGCTCGTTAATGCCAATGCCGACCTTGTAAGCGAACATCCAAACTATGTCGTCCGCATTACCGGAGACAGTGAGCATGGCGCTCGCGACCTAGACAAGTTTATTGATCCAGAAAGTCCATATCCCGTTATTGCCACCACTTCAAAACTTCTCACCACGGGCGTGGATACCCAGACTGTCAAGCTGATTGTCATTGACCAGAACATTAACTCAATAATTGAATTCAAGCAGATTATCGGCCGTGGCACGCGCGTGCGCGAGGATTACGGCAAGATGTTTTTCACCATTATGGATTTTCGGGGCGCGACCGAACTCTTTGCCGACCCAAAATTTGACGGCGATCCGGTGGTCATTTACAAAGCCAAAGAAAAAGGATCGGTTATACCGCCCGAAGAAAAAGAAGGCGGAACACAAATCGGCCCAGAGGGAAAACCAAATATTGAATACGGTCCGCCGGGAACCGGCGTCGGCATAGTCCGCGACGAGCCGAAAAAATATTATCCGTTGGGCGTGGAAGTGAAGATAATCAACGAGCGGGTACAATATATGGACGAGCGCGGCAAACTCATTACCGAATCGCTCAAGGACTACACTAAGCGAAACATTCTGCAAAATTACGCTTCGCTCAATGACTTCTTAACCGCCTGGACTAAGACCGAACAAAAAGACGCCATCCTCAAAGAGCTTGAAGATCGCGGTGTATTTTTTGCCGAGCTTTCCTACGAAGTCGGCCGGGACTTGGACGCCTTTGACCTTATCTGTCATGTGGCTTGGGGTAAAAAACCGCTCACCCGTGGCGAGCGGGCGGAAAAGGCGCGCAAAAAAGATTACTTCGCCAAATACGAAGGCAAGGCGCGTGAGGTTATTGAGGCACTCCTCGCCAAATACGCGGACCAAGGCATTACCGCCATTGACGACATCGGCGATCTGCAAGTGTCGCCGTTTAACCAGTTCGGCACGCCATATCAAATCGTCAATGACATTTTCGGCGGCCGCGAGAACTACCTCACTGTAGTGAGAGAGTTACAAAGAGCGTTGTATGCTATATAAACACCCATGAAACCCAAAGAAAACAATTTCGCATTTATAGACAGCCAAAATGTGTATAAAGGAACGCGGCGTGATTTGGGTTGGGAATTAGATTGGTATCGTTTCCGTGCGTATCTCCTACATAAATATCGCATTACGAAAGCATATCTCTTTATTGGATTTATGCCGGAACACAACGATATCTATGACGAGTTGCAGCAAGCTGGTTTTATTCTAAAATTCAAGCCGGTATTACCGAACGGCAAAGACGGCGTGAAAGGAAACATTGACGCGGATTTAGTATTACAGGCAATGATTGATTATCCAAACTACAATAAAGCAGTGATTATTTCCAGTGATGGCGACTTCTATTCGCTCGCCCGCCACTTGTATGACAACAAAAAGCTTTTGGCGGTTTTGAGTCCTCACAGAAATACCTGTTCGTCGCTTCTGCGAAAATCAGCAAAAGAAAAGATGCAATATATGAGTGTTTTGTATGATAAATTGGCAAAAAGAAAAAGCACTGCGTAGGGACGCACCACATACGCCGTGCTTTTTCATATGGATATTAGTAGTATAGCAAGCGCTTGCTAAAAGTCAATAGCTATATCCACAACCAGCAACAAATCCTATGTCGCACATCCAATCAGTCATCAAAAACATCCAAGACATCATGCGAAAAGACGCGGGCGTGGACGGCGACGCCCAGCGGCTCTCCCAGCTTGTCTGGATGCTTTTCTTGAAAATTTTTGACGACCAAGAACGCGAGCGCGAGCTTATCAATCCCAAATACCGCTCTCCCCTACCCGAGGATCTCCGCTGGCGCAACTGGGCAACCGACCCGGAAGGAATGACCGGTGACGGACTTTTGGAATTTGTGAACAACAAGCTTTTCAAGCGCCTCAAGGACTTGTCGTTTGACGAATCCGAAGACCCTCGCGCTTTTATCGTCCGCGAGGTTTTTGCCGACAGCTACAACTATATGAAGTCAGGCACCCTTATCCGGCAAGTCATTAATAAAATAAACGAAATTGATTTTAATAAAGCCGACGACCGCCACGCCTTCAACGACCTCTACGAACATTTACTCAAAGAACTCCAAAGCGCGGGCAACGCTGGGGAGTACTACACGCCGCGCCCCTTGACGCGCTTTGTAGTGGAGATGGTTTCGCCCAAGCTTGGCGAAAAAGTGCTTGACCCGGCCTGCGGCACCGGCGGATTTTTGATTGACACTCTGGAATACATCCGCCAGCACGAAGTTAAGACCGCGGCGGATGAAAAGAAACTTCAAAGCCAGATTCAAGGAGTAGAACTCAAGTCCCTGCCATATTTATTAGCTACGACAAATATGATTTTGCATGGCGTGGACACGCCAAAGCATTTGCGCCATGGCGACATGCTTTCCCAACCATTGCGGGAATATGGACCAAAAGATCGCGTTGATGTGATTGTGGCCAATCCGCCATTTGGCGCCGATGTTAAAGATGGCATAGAGAAAAACTTTCCGGCCGAGTTCCGCACCCGCGAAACTGCCGACCTCTTTTTGGTACTCTTTATTCATCTTCTAAAACCCAACGGCCGCGCCGGCATCGTGCTTCCCGACGGCTCGCTGTTTGGCGAGGGCGTTAAAACCGCCATCAAGAAAAAACTGCTTGAAGAATGCAATGTCCATACCATTGTCCGCCTGCCGCAAGGCGTATTCAATCCCTACGCCGGAGTGAACACCAACCTCATTTTCTTCACCAAGGGCGAGCCGACCAAAGAAATCTGGTACTACCAACTTCCGCTCCCCGAAGGCGTCAAACAATACACCAAAAACCGCGGCATCACCCACGAAGAATTTTTACCCGTTAAAAAATGGTGGAGCAATAGAAAATCCAACGGGAATGCTTGGAAAATATCAATTAAACAAATCCAAGAACGAAATTACAACCTGGACTTCAAAAACCCGAATGGCAAGGCAAAGGTCGAACACACCAACCCCAAAGAAGTTTTAGAGAACATTGCGAAGGCGGAAATAGGAATCGCGAAGATTCTGGAGGAGATAAAAAAAGAGATATGATTAGCGAAGACCAAATCAACAGATGGGCTAATCCACCGAGCGATACAGAGAGCGAGAAATGCACCAGTGCAATATCTCAAATCACTGATGCGCTACGCGATCACTTTGGGAGCAAGATTTCGTTTATTCGGCAAGGGTCCCATCACAACCGCACAAATATCCGCCTTGATAGTGATGTTGATATTGCTGTAATACACGATGACTCCTACTACCCAGATATTACGAGTCTTACGGAGGCGGACAAGCAGCTTCATAATCGTTATAGATCTGATGCGAAATACACCTATTCTCAATTCAAGACAGATGTGTATGGGGTGCTGCAGAAAAAGTTTGGTACCTTCAATGTCGAGCGAAAGAATAAGTGTATCCGAGTGAAAGGCAGTGTGTCGCGCGTGAACGCTGATGTGGTGCCTGCGTTCGAGCATCGACGTTTTAGCGCGTACAACGTGGTGTCAGCAACCGGCATTGGCCTTCTAACAGACAAGAGGGAGCGCATAAATAGCTTTCCGGAGCAACACTACGAGAATGGTGTGAAAAAAAATGACAGAACGGGACGTGCGTACAAATCGGTAGTAAGGATTTTTAAGAACGTGCGGAATGACCTTAAAGATAATGGGTTGCTACGTGGCGGAGACATGCCCTCGTTCTTCATCGAGTGTCTTGTGTGGAATGCACCCGATGGCTATTTCAACGGGAAGACGTATCGAGAGGATGCGTTAGCAGTAGCAGATAAAATCTGGGAAGATATGCAAAGCACAGCAGTTGCTAACGAATATGCGGAGGTGTGCGATCTGCACTGGTTGTTTAAAGGAAGTCCACACCGTACCCACGAGCGCGCTAAGGATTTTGCGTTGCAGGTATGGTCTCACATTAAAGAAACATGAAGGAAGCTAACCACAGCGACAAAAAAGATATTTTGATAGCTGCTCTTGAGGAGCGGTACGAGGCTATGCGCGTGATTCGTGAACGCGTGCAGAGTATTGGTTTGTGGGCGCTCGGGCTTATGCTCGCCGCAACGGGTTGGCTTGTACAGAGCGATGTGTTCATTTCACCGAAGCAGAAATTTTTCTACATTGTAGCTCTTGGCGTAGCATTTTGGGCTTTACGCTTCAAATATCTAGACGATTTGCAAATGGGCTTCGCCGCACAACAGCGCGTCGCTGTTCGTCTCGAGAAGACACTAGGTCTTTACACGTCTGGAGTATTCGACGACTCAGGAGAATCGATTTATCCGCAGAAGTGGGAACAAGCCGGGAACGATAATGGCGACGGCAAATTTTTCACCAGTACATACCTACTCCTATACATCGGTATTGCCATATTGGCGTTGGCAATACTGCTTCAGCCCGACCATACAGCCTATTTCTGCTGGTGGCGATAATACAAATGAAAACTGATTACCCAACAAAAAATTAGGAAAAAATGAATTCGACAACCACAATTATCATAGCAATACTTTCAAGTGGCGTGGTCGCTGCCCTCGTTTCCGCCCTTATGCAGAAACGAAACGAAAAAGAGCAAAGGATTTTTAATGCAAAACTAGAAGCATACAAAGAATTTGCCGCTCATTTGGAAAGCAAGTTTGTTTCACTCACAAAAGAAGGAAAAAGTTTAGACATCACGATGTTAGCGGAAGTAGGCGCGAAGTGCTTGTTGGTTTCAAATGCGGCTTTAAATAAAGAGCTAAAGTCATTTCTTGTATATGTTAGCGAAGTTTATAAAAAATGTTGCGTGCCTGATTATGATGAAAATAATTCTGGGCCTATGTTTGATAAATTATGGAGTGATGCGGATAAAATTGAGGATTTAATGCGAGAGGATTTAGGATTTAAGTAATATGTCCTACCCAACAAAAAAACTCGGAGAGGTTTGCGAAATAAATATGGGACAGTCCCCGGCATCCTCAACATACAACAACAACCAGAATGGGCTGCCATTTTATCAGGGTAAAAAGGATTATGGAGAAAAATATCCAACACCTCGCGTTTGGTGTTCAAATCCAATCAAAGTTGTTAAAACCGGAGATATTTTGATTTCTGTCCGCGCGCCTGTCGGTGCGTTAAATATCGCGAAAGAAAAATCGTGTATTGGCCGTGGTTTAGCTGGTTTAAGAGCTAAAAAAGAATTAGATCAAGCATTTTTATTTCGTTATTTGCAATTAATGGAGAAAGATATTGCTGATCTCGGCACAGGCAGTACTTTTACAGCAATATCTAAAAAACATTTAGAAAACCTCAAAATCCCTCTCCCGCCAATCGCGGAGCAGAAGAAAATTGTGGCGAGGTTGGAGGGGTTGCTGGGGAAGATTAAGGAGGCCAAGCACTTGCGCGCCAAGGCAGAAGAAACCGCCCAAAACCTCCTCCCCGCCGAACTCCACCGCATTTTTTCTCAACCCATTCGACAAGCTCAGGGCAAGCAACATTCCAACATTCTTGAGAATGTAAGAATGTCCGGTAAGCCCGCCTCCGTAAAAAACTACGGCGAGGCGCGGTGGGAAGAAAAAGAGTTGGGAGAAGTTATGATTGTTGAGGCAAAAAAGAATACGAAACCCTTGCCTTATGTCGGTATGGAAGATATTGAAAGCGGTACGGGAAAATTTATTGGCAGTAAAGAAAAACGAGCCGTGAGAAGCACTACATCCCACTTCACCATCGACCATGTTTTGTATGGCAAATTGAGGCCGTATCTCAATAAATTTTTAGTGCCAAACTTTGAGGGACATTGTACTACCGAATTTTTACCGCTTCGGCCAGATACAAGATTTCTCACTCGCGAATGGCTTGCGGTTTGGTTGCGTCATGACAAGACGGTGGACAATATTATGGCGACTACTACCGGATCAAGAATGCCGAGAGCAAACATGAATTTGGTCAAAAAATTTAAAATCCCGCTACCGCCGATTGCGGAGCAGAAAAAAATCGTGGCGCGGATGGATTCGCTCTCCGAAAAAATCAAGAAACTTCAAGAATATCAAAAATCCACCGCCTCTGATTTCGTTTCTCTAGAGCAATCCATTCTATCCAAATCATTCCAATAAACATTCCAACATTCTGCAGAATGTAGGAATGTTATTGCAGGTATGATATTGTATAAAATATGAAAACTGCAAAACAATTAGAACGGTATTTCAAGGGTGCGGCTAACCACCGACGGATTGATATTTTGCGTACAGTTGCAAGAAATGACGGGGTTGCGGTTGAAGAGATTGCGTATGCTCTAGGGGCAAATTTCAAGACCATCTCCCAACACACCAAGTCGCTTGTCCAAGCCGGGCTTTTAAATAAAAAATATCGCGGCCGCCAGGTGACGCACTCGCTTTCACCGTATGGCAAGTCCTTTCTTGGATTTATGAAAACATTCTAACATTCTGCAGAATGTTAGAATGTTATGAATACGCCAAGCGGGTGGCGTATTGGGAATTTAAAAAGCGTAATAAGTGGTAAAATAGGGTTTATGAAGCTCAATAACTTCTTCAAATTGGTTATTGCGATTGGTGTTTCGGAGTTGGCGGGCGTTGTCGGTTCATTTTTTACAATTTCGGCAATTCCGAATTGGTACTCAACACTTGTTAAGCCGGCATTGAATCCGCCAAGCTGGGTATTCGGACCGGTCTGGACGACACTCTATGCTTTGATGGGCATTTCACTTTTCCTTGTATGGAAACAACATTCTAACATTCTGCAGAATGTTGGAATGTTGCGATTGTGGAGATGGGCGATTTCGCTATTTTTTATTCAGCTGATACTCAATACGCTTTGGTCAATTATCTTTTTTGGTCTGCACAGCCCCGGCGGTGCGCTTATTGAGATCGTATTTCTCTGGCTCGCAATTCTCGCTACGATCGTTGCGTTTTATAAAACCTCTCCTCCTTGCGCCACCGCTGGAGCCAGCTATGGCGGCACGCGGTCGTCCAGTATCTGGACTACGGCGGGACACGGCAAACTCGCCGCGTGGCTCTTGGTGCCGTATATTCTCTGGGTTAGTTTTGCCATGTACTTAAACTACACAATTTGGATTTTGAATTAGATCTGTCCAAAACGAAAAACCACCCCCTATTTTCATAGAAGGTGGTTTTCAACCAGATTACAAAAAAGTTTACTTTCTGGCAAGCTTCATGGATATAGCGGCGAGGTAGACGGCGGCAAGTCCGACGAGCGCGTACACGACTCTTGAGAGTCCGGACATATCACCGAAGATAGTGGCTACGAGATCAAAATTGAAGATGCCGACCAATCCCCAGTTTAGGCCACCGACGATAACTAGTACCACAGCGAGCCAGTCGAAAGCATTGAGTTTGTTCATAATTTTTTGTTTATTTTTAATTTACTCAGTATGCGTTTCGACCTCCAACACATGGAAAATTATTATACCACAAATCTCGCAATAGATGATATACTTAATGCACAGATCATGACTTCAAA
>JACPMF010000010.1 GCA_016186145.1 Candidatus Sungiibacteriota bacterium
AAGGTGAAGAGCGCGCGGCGACGGGCATTGTAAATAGCAAATTTCCGCCAGATAATTTAGTCGCTCTTATTGAGAAGGCCAAAAATATGCAAGTTGAAAACGAGGCAAGGATGGAAAAACTTAAAGAGAAATACGAATCACTGCTTTGGGTGAAAACGCGGGTGGAATCGCGGAAGAAGCTCGCGCCATAGCCACAGAACTGAAAACAGATATAGAAAACCTCCGCGCCATAATTATTGAGATATATACGCAAGCTGACGATTACAATAGTTCCAGATCAAATACCAGCATATAATCATGACTACTGTGAACACTTCAACTTCGTTCAGTGCAAGCAAAAACAAACTTATCATTGCAGTCATTGTTCTCGTTGTTATCGCGGGAGGAGTATTATTTTTCTTGAATCGCGGTCCTTCATATCAAAAAGAGTCGCTTACGATTGAGCAGGACTTGACGCCGATTGAGTTGACTCCAGAAGAACAGCAAGCGCTTCAAGCCGAAGGACTCGCCTTTCCTTCCGTAGAAGACGCGGCCGCGAAAAAATTGCAAACCGTGCGCTCTTCCGACGAGTTTGACGCCATTGAAGCCGATCTCAACGAAACCGATTTAACGGGTCTTGATGCCGAATCAGAAGCAATCGAAAGCGACCTCTCCGGGCTATAAACCTTGATAGTGTTTCTACCAATAATTCACAATCTTAAATGGCGACCCGCCTTCGCTAAAGCTACGGACCTGGCGTCGCCGAAGCTATGCCAAGGCGCGCGGGCAAGAATGTTGCCGGGAATCTGCCAAATTTTGAAGTCGAAAGGATTCGCCCTGCCTTATCCGACGCGTAGTTGACAAAATAGCATGATGTGTGCTATTTTTGTTTTACGCTCATTGTCAATACGGAGGTGAAAATGCAAAGTGTCAGAGTCCAACCAGTATCAGCAGCATCAGAAAAACTTCTCCTCATCGATGTGGTTTGCGATTGTGGGAGTAACGGTTTAATGGATAAAACAACCGGGGACTCGAGTTTCAAACACCCCGTTGTTCTTGGATCAAGCGAGGCAAAGACTCTTGTCTGTGTTACTTGTAAAAAAGAATATACTGTTCTCGCTCAAAGCAATCATCTACATATCAATCAACGACCGCCGATCGATGATAAAATTCTTTTCTACGAAGGCGAGTGGTATATTTTCTCAAATTTCTCATCGTTTATGGTCTTTTGGCATGGTGTTAATTGGACAACAGCAGAACATGCTTATCAGGCGGCAAAATTCGATGACCCGGAAATCGCAGAAAAAATTCGTGTGGCCGGGTCAGCATACGATGCAAAGAAAGTCGCGCATGCCCACCAAAATGAAGTCCGGTGGGACTGGGACGACGATAAAAAGTTAGAGATAATGGAAGAAATCGTGAGAGCAAAGCTTACCCAGCATCCTTATATCCAAAGAAAACTTTTGCAAACAGGAAAACGGGAAATTGTCGAAAACTCTCCAAGAGATTCCTTCTGGGGACGCGGGCCTGACTGGAAAGGCCGAAACGAGCTTGGTAAGCTATGGATGAAATTACGAACCGAACGGTAAATAACACAAACTACTCCACAACCGCACGGCTCTGCCCGTGCTTTTTTATTTAAACCCCCGGGAACCCCTTTTAAGACATCGCGTCTCGAAACATCTCCCCCGCTTTCTTTTGATTTCGTATTCTCGTGCATACCTACACTGTAACTAATTTGAGAGACTTTTCAATAAAGACGACAGCCAAAGTTTTTGCCCTCAATCAACGGTGAGTGGCCGGACAGGGTCTCATTTGATAAGATATATTTATGGGCTTTGTATCGGAATATTTCTTCGCGTTTTTGGCGGGCGGCTTTATAACAGTGGCCATTATTTATTTTGAAACGAGCGGCCACTTACTTGTTTCCCGCCTGGCCGCCCTTTTTCCCGTTTTTACATGGCTATCTTACCTGTTTATCGGAAAACTTTCCGGTGGCGAAGCGGTATCGCAACACGCGCTATTCGTGCTTTTGGGAACAATTATTGCGTGGCTCCCGTATATGTTTGTCATTTATTATTTCGCGCCGAAATTCGGGGTGGTTAAAGCCATAGCGCTGGGAATTCTTGTTTTTTTGGTCCTTGCTTTTGTCTTTATCAAGCTCTATAAAATTTAATTTTATAGATTTTGTCTTCGTCCTTTTATGTAAATATGTAAACGAAAAGTCTCTAGAAACCGACCTTTTGCAGTAAGTTTCATATCACCGCGCAATTTCTTGCTATTTTAGGGCTTTCGTGGTAAGCTTACTGATATGAAACGAAGGGATGAAGAACTTGAACGCAACCAGGCGATGACCACTATCGTGGCTTTTATGGATTCGTACAATCAAACTATCCCCTCTCATTTTCCGAAAGCTTCGCTCGAGCTGCTTGAACAATTTCGACAGGTTTCCCCGGCCCTTTTTAAGCAGAGCCGCAAGTGGTCTATTGAAAAACACCGCAAGCGCTTCATGGACTGGCTTTCTTCGCGTCAGAATGCATAAAAATACTCCCAAAAACGGAACATTTCATGGCCTCGGCATAGCCCCGGGGCTTCTTACGGTTATTGAGAAATTGCACTATGCCGAGCCAACCCCCATTCAACTCCAGGCAATTCCCGCCGCGGTTGAAGGCAACGATGTGGTTGGTATTGCCCAAACCGGAACCGGTAAAACACTTGCATTCGGGATTCCAATGCTCCAACGCCTTGCGCAGGCAAAAGGACAAGGCCTTGTTCTTCTTCCAACGAGAGAATTAGCCCTTCAAGTCGAGGAAGCGTTGCATGCAGTCGGCAAACCGCTTGGACTCAAAACAGCGGTACTCATCGGCGGGGCATCATTTAATCCCCAAATGGATGCGCTCCGTAAAGCCCCCCATGTCATCATTGCGACCCCCGGACGCCTCATAGACCACCTTATGCGAAAAACTTTAACGCTCGACCGCATCAGCATACTGGTGCTGGACGAGGCCGATCGAATGCTTGATATGGGTTTTCAACCGCAGATTGAACGAATCCTTCGCGTCGTGCCAAAAAACAGGCAAACAATGCTTTTTTCCGCAACGCTTCCGCTTGAAATAATGTCCATCGCATCCTCTTATATGAAGCAACCGGTACGGATAGAAGTCGCCCCTTCCGGAACGGCCGCAGAACATGTTACGCAGGAAATTTTCATTGTAGAAAGGGAAACCAAACTAAAACTCCTTTCCGTCCTGTTAGAAGAACATCCCGGTTCGGCGCTTGTCTTCGCAAGGACAAAATTCGGAGCCCGCAAAATCACAAAAGCTCTGAAGACGCTGGGAATGGTCGCTGCAGAGATTCACTCTAACCGCTCGCTTGCCCAGCGAAAAGAAGCTTTGGAGGGATTCCGCTCCGGCCGCTACCGAGTGCTTGTTGCCACAGATATCGCATCGCGAGGTATTGATGTAAAGGGAATTGAAACGGTTATTAATTACGATCTTCCCTCGAAGGCCGAAGATTATGTCCACCGCATCGGACGAACCGGCCGCGCCGGTATGGCAGGGCATGCCATTTCCTTTGCCATGCCGGAGGAACGAAATGAAATCCGCGGCATTGAACGCTTAATTAAGCAATCGATACGCATATCCACGCCGCCCTCCGGCCTCTCTCAAGCGAGTTTCAGCCCGCCTCGTCCCGTATTTTACCCCGGGCGCAATCGAAGACGCCGCAGGTGGTAAAATCATTTTGGAAACTTGACAACATAATAATAATAATATAGCCCACGTTCTTATTGGAAAGCGGATTTTGCCCTTCTTTTAGAAACACGAGGAAAGGAGAACGGCGATGGTAAAAGTTATCAAGATCAAGCCGGCACGAGAAGTGAAAAAGAGATGTGTTTGCGAAAACTGCGGGGCAACTCTTGAGTATGTCCCGGCAGATATCAAAAGCTATAGCGGAACAGACATAAGTGGTGGCCCAGATGGATGCGAATGGATAAATTGTCCAAATTGCAAAAAGCGAGTTACTCTTCGTTCGTGGTAACAATAAAGCAGCTATCAGCGATTAACTGCTCAGCTTGTTTGAGCGGTTTTTATTTTTTCAAAACTATTGACAAATAGTATAATATTGTGCCATAATCAATTTGGTCCTTAACAACCGCTGGTAACTCTCGTAGACCCCAAAAGGAGCTCGCGTGAACGCGACAAACGCAAGAAGGATCGCCGTATCATTGTTAGAAGGAGGTAACTCGTGAAAATACTCGCGGGCACGGATGAGGTGGTCTCCTTAACAATAACAATCACGCGTTACAGCACGCACAAAACGGCCCGATGCGACTGCAAGTGGACGACGGTGGATCAGCGCAGATTGGACGCCAAGGTCTCCGACCACATCCGTCTCCATCGAAGCCGCGGAATCCCGGTTACGTACCGAGAACGGGATTTCAGAAAAATAAAGATAGCGTGCGGACGAAAAAAGAAACAAACGGCAGCCGCCTGTAAATAACAGGCGTCTTTTTATTGTTTCGTCCGCAAGAATACCATCGCGTCAGACGCGACGGATGAACCCCGTTAGAGATCGCGGACGCTTATAAAATTTTTCATGAAATTGTTAAAATTCATACGCAATAATAATATTGAGCGTCAACATTTTGTTGCGTCCGCGCCCTATCTCTAACGGGATGAATTACGGTTACGAAACAATAACCCTGTTAGATGCGGACAAATGCATCTATTTTAGATAGTTTGAGAATTAACTTTTGCATTGAGTGTTAGATTTCATGTTCGTAGCCGCTATCTAACGGGGTGAACAACCGCGAGTACCGCCAAGCGGTACGGTGATACCACACCGCTTGGTTCCACTGAGGTCACCACTCGAAGTGCGGTGCGGTTGTTCATTTTCTTATGAACCGCAACCCCTATCGGATTGAGTAAGCGCCGCCTTGTTTTTTAATAAAACCTTCAATATGAAGGCGGGAGAGAACCGGATCAAGAAAAAATTTCTGTTTTGGAAAATACGCAAATAGCTGTTTTCGAGTAAGCGCGGACTTTAAAAGCAATTTCAAAACCTCGCCGCGAAGCTGCCTTCGCGATCCTTCAAATGCGGATTGTTTCGCATAATGAACGCTTTTTCTGTTTGGATTGCCATGTTTTTTGCCGAGCATTGCGCCATAATCCGTTAATGCCCAGTACCACTCCCGCGGGTTCCTTTTATCGAGCGTTTGGCCGACGAGCGGAAAAATTTCACGATCGTGCACGAAATTCTTTTTTGAGAAAAATTTATGAATAAACACGCGCCGGATGTTTGTCTCTATAAAAATCGCGGGCAGATTAAACGCATAAGCAGAAATCGCTCCCGCAGTTGCTTTTCCGACGCCGGGAAGTTTTACCAGGTCGCTTACATCAGGAGGAAGCGCGCCGCGATACTCCTTAATAACCTTCCGCGCCAACTCCCGCAAAAATATCACCCTCCTGTTGTAGCCCATCCCTTGCCAGACCGCGAGAATCTTTTTAAGCGAGGCCTTTGCAAGCGGTTGCCAATCAGGAAACGTCTTAAGAAACTTCGGATAATACCGCCTTGCTCGTTCAACTTGTGTCTGCTGGAGCATGATTTCTGAAACAAGAACTTTGTATGGATCCCGTGTTTCCCGCCATGGTAAATCCCGCCGATTTTTACGGTAATATCTCCAAATGAACGCCCTGAATTTTTGAACCTGCTGTTTTGTCAATTTCCGATCTGCCATGCTATAATAATACTTACTGATATGGAAAATCTTCAAGACGCCCCAATTGCCTACGGAGTAAAAAGGGCGAAAACGGCAATAAAAAAGAGAATGTTTTCTTATATCGCCGCGGGCTTTGGACTGGTGGCGGGCCTTGCATGGAATGATGCCATAAAACTCCTGATTGATTATTTTATTCCGACCATCGGAAGCGGCATTATCGCAAAGCTGGCTTATGCGTTTATCATAACAATTATTGTTGCTCTCATGCTCTATTCCATAGAGCGGTCCTTGGAGAAAGAAGAAGCATAAAAAGATAACAGGCGCCGATACGGCGTCTGTTTTTACTTTTCGCGCTCACTGCTAAAGCTTGACGGCCTCTTCCAAACCATCCCCGGGAGTAAAACATTCAATTTCAACATTTCGCAAGTTAAGTCCTGCCTCGGCTCCGGTCAAGGTATTTTTGATGCGGAGAATCGGGATGATGCCCCGCGTTACCAAATCGTGCGCGCCGGGGATCACCTTGCGAGCGAGCACACCTACCCGAAACCGCGACATCCCATTTGAGAGAATAAGAACTACGATGAATGGATAGCCAAGCGGAAGCCCGGCATTAAGAGCCGACACGATCTCCAAAGCGTAAATGTGCTTGAGTTCGGGATCCATACGATCCAGCTCAGCTTCAGTCGCAAATCCAAACACCCGCATAAAACCAACAACAGCCCGTCGGCCAAGCGCCGTAATAAAAACATTAAATTCTTTCATATCCCCGCAAAAGCCCCCGCAACCTGCGGAAACATCAGAAGTTACGGCGGCTAGTGTTTCTTTCCGCCAGATCTCATAGCGTGCTTTGTCTTCCGCGCGCATTTCCTATCTCCGTTGTTTTTAAAAAACATTACATTAAAAGTATAACACGACTTATGAGAAATCACAATAGATTGACTGATCTTGCAAAACGTGCTATTTTTCGTAAATAGCGCGATCCGAAACACCATGAAGGAGCGGCACAATGGAGGACTTGAGTCCTTTAATAACAGAACAGCACAAAACAAAACATTACCGGCCCGTTGCGGTCGCCATTATAAGAAACGCGCGCGGAGAAATCCTCTTTACTCAAGATACAAAAACCGGCGGCTGGCAACTGCCGCAAGGCGGGATTGAATCCGGCGAAAACGCCGAAGCGGGTCTATTGCGAGAAATTGCGGAAGAACTTGGTACCCATCGAAGCCAACTACAAAATATACAATACAAGGGGCGGGCGGATCTGGATTTCGAGCCGACGCGGATAGAGCGGCGAGGCTTCACCAAAGGAAAGCGGTACTTCTTTTTCTCCCTTGAATACACCGGCCCGTCAAAACTCACGGTAAATCCGGAGGAAATCAACGATTATCGGTGGGCCGACGAGAACCGGGCACCCGAGGTCATGGCCGCCACAAGAAGAGAAAAAGCCGAACTGATCTTATCGTTCTTGGACGAGACGGATGGCAAATGAAAAAAGCGCTGTCCGGGTTTTTTATTCTGCTTTTTCTTGCGGCCCTAACAGGGGCTCTCTATTATTTTGGGATAAAACCCGAAACTGCCGAAACACCGAAACAAAACCGAGAAAGATTCACGAACGAAACTTTCCGGGTCATTAAGGTGATTGACGGCGATACCATCATTATCAACGATGGCGGGAAAAACATGAGAGTGCGTCTCATCGGCGTACGCGCGCCGGAAAAACCCGGCGGCCGCCTTGCGCCGCAATGCTTTGGAGAAGAAGCAAGCCGTTATCTCCAGCGGAAGATTGAGGGTAAAAACATCCGCCTCCAGAAAGACCGAATCGGCGATAAAGAAGACCAGTATAAACGGCTCCTCCGATACGTCTGGCTCGACGAAGAACTCATAAATGCCGCGCTCATCCGTGACGGTTACGCCTATGCATACCGGAAATTCCGCTTTGAAAAAAAACCGGAATTCCGCGCGCTTGAGAAAGAGGCCAAAATCGCAAAGAAAGGACTGTGGAACTCCAAACGATGCCCGCAACAACAAAAACAAAAAACCGGCGCTATACTCATGGCGCCGTATTTCATTTATTCGCCCGGCTGAAGCCTTTAAAAGCCGCGCCGGACGATTTATAATACATTTATGATCAAAATAAAAGTCATTACTATATCTCTTGTTATAATTACAACCGCGGGCGTTGGATACTGGCTCATCTCTCCTCTTTTTATTAACAAAGAAGTGCGCGAAAGTATCGACGAAATCATGCCGCTGTCTACCGCCGCCGACACCGCGCCGCCAGATGGCAGCGCAAAAACGGATGCAATCAAGATATTAAAATCAGGAACATTTGTCGGAGCGGATAACTTTCATAACGCAGCGGGCATGGCAAAGCTTTTGAAAATCGGCGATAAATACTTTGTGAGATTTGAAAATGATTTTAAAGTTACCAACGGTCCGGATCTTTTTGTCTATTTCGGGAAAAACGGGCGCTATACGGCAAACGCGAGAATCGGCGAATTGAAAGGTAACATTGGATCCCAAAATTACGAAGTGCCGGAAAACATCGATCCGTCTGAATATAATGAAGTTTGGGTTTGGTGTCGGGCGTTCTCCGTACCGTTTGGCAGCGCCCAACTGGAAATCGCGGACGCAGAATAACAAACATGCGATACCAAGTTTCCGTAAAACTGCGTAAGGATTTTATTGAAGTAAACGGCAACACGATCACCATTGGTGTCACCGCTCCGCCGGAACACGGGAGGGCAAATGAGGAGGTTATAAGAAAAATCGCCGAGTATTTTCGCATCCCGCGCTCTTCTGTCAGAATCCTTGCGGGCAGAGGGGTAAAAAAGAAAATCATTGAAGTGATAGCGTAAAAACCCGGCGCGAGCCGGGTTTTTTGTACACATAACGGCTGGAATTCTTGTTTAAAACTTGACGGCAACCGGGGCCCGCGCGGCTTCTTCCTCCAAATCGAAAAGCTGCATCTTTCCAAATCCGAACATTCGACCAATAATATTTGAAGGAAAAGACTCAATGGCGATATTCAGATCGCGGACGTTGGCGTTATAAAATCTGCGGGCCGCCTGAATTTTATTTTCAGTATCGGCAAGCTCCCTCTGCAAATCAAGAAAGTTGGCGTTTGCTTTCAAATCCGGATAATTTTCAGAAACGGCAAAAAGTGTTTTGAGGGTGCTTGAAAGCGCATTCTCGGCCCGGGCGTGTTCTTCAAGCGTTTGAGCGCCCATCGCCTGCGTTCTTGCCTTTGTGACATTTTCCAAAACACCCCGTTCATGCGCCGCATACCCTTTTACGGTCTCGACAACATTCGGAATAAGGTCATATCGCCGTTTCAACTGCACTTCAATATCCGACCACGCCTCTTTTGCCTGATTCACCAACCGGACGAAACGATTGTAAGCAAAAACAACCCATATTATTACTAGCGCTGGTACTCCAAGTATAATCCAAGTAATATAACTCATCATTATAAATTCAAAATACAAAGGTCAAAATGCAAAATGACAAATTTTCGCCAGTGGCGGATCCCCGCCTGCTCGCCTCGCTGAAGCTCCGGCGAAGCGGGCCGGCCGGCACGGCGCCTTGGGCGGAAAAATTCAAAAAGAATTCTTTTTGCATTTTTCTTTTTTCATTTTGATATTTGATTTTTTATTTTTAAATTCACTTAATTAATAATGATTTTCCCTTTCATGCCCGGCAAAGAATGGTCGTGCATAGGACAGGTTGCCGGCGCTTCAAAAACATACGTATACATCTCCCCTTTTGCAATACCCCTCCGTGAATCGAATCCGGGACAAAGCAAATGAGTCGGGTGCACGCCTGAAGCGGGCCAATGAGGATCGACGTCTTCATTGACAAACACGACCTCATCGCCGGCATTAATGGTCAGCTCCCCCGGAACAAATTGGTTATCCTTCATCATAATGCGATGGCTTGCCCGAGAGGCCGAAGTACCGAGCTCGTCTTGCGCTCCACTTTCCCAAACATCATTTGCCATTGGTGTACGAAAGACAAAAACCGCCACAACCACAACGATTGCTCCAAGAATGACTACAATGATCCAACCGAATTTAGTATTCATATTTACTTCGCTCTATCAACGAATAACAAATCTTTTACGAATTTACAAATAAGCAACTGAATTCGTATATTCGCACTAAATTCGCAATTCGCTGATAAATCATTTAATCTCATATACCAGCATCACATTCACCTTGACTTCCTGCGAGCCGGGCTCTATTGGCGGCGTTCCTCCGCCTAAATCTCCCCCCTTAGCTTCAAGCGCAAAACTTCTAAACGGAATTGGGAAACCCTCTCTTTCAGAAACAGAAATAAGTTTTCCCAAGCGGAAACTGCCGGCAGAAGCAGTGGCCTTGGCCTTATCTTTTGCCTTGAGAATCGCCTCTTCCCGCGCTTTTTGCTGAAGCAGGTCCGGATCATCAATTGTAAAAGTTGGACCGGAAACCGTGTTCGCGCCTCGCTCCACAACTCCGGCAACAATGTCTCCGGCTTTATTTAAATCTCTCGCTTTTACCAAAATATTTTGACTGATACTGTAACCCACAATCTCTTGCGGAGGACATGGCTTTATCGGCGCTGTCTCATTCAGAATCCTAACCGGCGGGCACGAGAAATACTGATAGCGAGGCGTAATACTATAATACTGCGTTTTAATGTCTTTGTCAGCAACTCCGCTTTCTTTAACAAAGCTTACTATACGGTTCGCCTTGTTGCTGTTTTCTTTTTGCAGATCAGAAAGATTTTTACCGCCTTCGGTCAGTATCCCGAAAGAAAGCTCAGCAACATCCGGCACAGCAACCACTTTCCCTTCCCCTTCGACGGAAAAACTCCGGGTTGGCACAAGGGACCGAGAATAAGACGAAACATACCAAAATCCGGAAAAGGCCAAAACGAAAACCGCTATGGTTGAAGCTGAAAGAAACACCGAGAGTGCCGCGGAAACTCTGAAAAAACTGAATCTTTGCATAAAGTTATCCATATACACTTTATATCACACTACGGCATAGTAAACAACCTTTTTGCCTCATCCCACATTTCCGGTTTTTCATGCTCCTTTTTAAGCCAATACCACCATTCAACCCCCCAAAAATAGACTTCATGAAAACCGGTTGCGCGCGCGTATTCAACATTCCTTTTTAATTTTTCCGGATTCATAAGCGAGAGCTGCTCATTAAGATTTTTTTCTGACGGAAACTCCGCCATCCACGGTTCGGCTTGCAACTCAACGATAATAATTGGTTTTTTACCGTATATCATTTCCACAAGCCGGGCTTTCATTCTAAAATAACCGGGCCTCAACGGATAGGTAAAATTTCCGAGAAACTCATTCCAGACGGTCCGATAGAGCGTCGTACCAAAGATGTCCGAACGCGAATACGCCGGAGCCCAAATCGAAAGTTCGCCGGAATCAGTTACCACAATCGGCCGATCATCCAAAGCGCGAAACCGGCTTATTTCGACGTCAATAAAACGAGCATCATAGTCTTTGCACTCTCCGAAAGGCAAGAAAGGTTCATTTTCAATCTGCCAATACCGGAGAACCTGACGCTCGCGATAACGGTTTAATATCTCTCCCAAAAAACTGAGCAGATAAGCATGGCGCTCCTGGCGCGACTTTTCTGAAACCCAGGAAGGAATATGGCATTCGGGCCAGCGCGGAAGCTTCTCGCCCACGGCAAGAATCACGTCAACCCCGCGCCGTTCGGCTTCCTGAAGCATAAAATCGAGATCAGAGAAATCGAACTCGCTCTCCTTTGGCTCATACTCGTCCCAATAAACGGGAATCCTGAGGTGCTTTACACCCAAATCGTCAAGAATGGCAATATAAGTCTCTTTCCAATCAAGGTTCAGCGTATCGCGAGCATACGGCGCCGAAAACGTAACTCCATAGAGAACAGAATCCGGGACCGGAACCGGACGGCTCAAAAACCAAATGGCAATCAATATGAGGCCGATGAGAGATAGATATTTCATGCGAATTTTGTCGAAATTTTGGAGCGAATTTGTTTTGTGAATAAAATTTCGCTACAAAATTCAGCACCCTGTTAAATAATTTCGCCTTTGGCGAAATTAACTTTAAATTTTCTGCATATATCATTTTTTATTATATGCGTATCTTGAAATCACTGAAGTACAAAAAATTTTATACTGGTTATGCAGAAAATTTAAAGTTATTTAACAGGGTAAAAGTTTGGCAGCTAAATTTTCTGCGCCTACGGCTTGAAAATTTAGGCCAAGCCCTTTATTGAAATGCCAATAGCGCAAGCGCCACGGCTATAAGTAAAATTGCGAATGCTTTTTCAAATATAATAAGCGGCGTAACTTCCTCCTCCAAAAATTTGGGGCGGAGCCGTGAAATCAAAAGCGCAAAAATGAAGATAAGAACATACTCAATACCCTGCAAGGCGTTAACCAAGGAAACGCTCGGCGCGATTGAAATCGCAAAACTTACAAGAAAAAAGCCAAGAGCGCCTAAAATCTTGTTAATAAAAAACGCGCCGATGGTCGTACGATCCGCCATGCGCGGAGCCTCAAAAATTGATTCGCGGCTGGCGCTAAAAAACAAGAACGGGAGCACACCGACAAAACCGCCGATACGAGTCCAGATAAAACCGTTTATAAAATCGGTCTCGTTAAAAACGGCTTTTTCATATACGTAGGTAACCCCAAAAAGAAACGAAGCGAGCACGAGCCAGCCGACGTTTTTGAGATCGCTGATGTTAAACCTTCCATCTTTTTTGTGAGTTAATGAAATCAAAATGCTCCCGGCGACAAGAATGAGAAATGCGACGAACTCCCACCGTGATAGCGTTTCGCCCAAAATTCCACGAGAAAGGAAAAAAACGAAAATCGGTGAAAGGCCGCCAATCACCGGCGCGACACGGGACGCCTCACCGCGCTGAATCGCGATGTAGAAGAAAAAAAGCGCGAACGTGAACGCAACGCCGGAAATAAAGGCATCGGTTATAACATTTGTCTCGGGAACAAAAAAACTTATCGGCGCCAAGAAAAAAGCTCCCAGCCCTAATACTCCAACCCAAAAAACATACGTTGATGGCCTCTGAATTCTTTGCGCAAGAAGAAATTTATCGAGGATAACCGCAAACGCATGGAACGAATACGCGATTATAGTCACCGGCAGCCAACCGATAAGGTAAAGAAAGGTCATTAATATATTTTAGCGTATTTTGTCTATAAAATGGATTGCAAATAAACAGTTGTTATGTTATGATTACAGGGCAAAAAACACAGGGAGGGCTTATGAAATTCTTGACTGGCGCTATTTGGTTCGGCTCTTTATTAATCGCTTTTGGCGTAGGATACACCGTGGCGTCAGGCGATCCCAGCCTTTTGGGAACCGTAGTGGCAGTCGTCGGAATGACGATTACCGTATTTTTTGGGACAGTGAAAATATTAGTATGGGACCAACAGAATCCAAAAAGTAGCGAGCCTTAATGCTCGCTCTTTGTTTTCCATCAACAATGACGTCACAGCAAGCCTGTTAAGATTTAGCTATAACACATATGCTAAACTAGAAATGAAGTTTAGTATCATAAAAACCTGGTTCGAGAAGTATGAGCGCCTTTTTGCGCCGGTTGTATTTATTGCCGGTTTTCTTTGGGACTCGCTCATGCTCACACGAATCGACCTGTGGTACGACCACGCGGCATTAATAAGTTATTTGCTTATTGCCGGAACCGGCATCTTGCTGATAAACGCATACCAATCAGGACGCGCGCGATTTCGTTTTCTCGAAGAATACGCCGCCCTCCTGACGCTTCCCATTCAATTTGCTTTCGGCGCGCTTTTCAGCGGTTTTTTCATTTTTTATTCGCGCTCGGCCTCGCTTGCATCAAGCTGGCCGTTTCTCGCATTTCTTACATTCTTTCTCGTCGGCAATGAATTTTTCCGCAGACGTTACACCATATTCATTTTTCAACTAAGTATATTTTTCATTGCTCTTTTCTCATACACGACCTTTGCCTTGCCGATCTTTTTCGGCAAAATGGGCAGCTCGATTTTCTTCACGAGCGGCCTCATAAGCGTCGCCGCAATCCTAATTTTCATCTTGTTTCTCTCCCGCATCACCCGCGACGGCATTTCCAAACACCGAAAACCGCTTTTTTACAGCATCGGGAGTATTTATGCCGCGTTTAACATCTTTTACTTTTCCAATATCATTCCACCGATTCCCCTGTCTCTAAAAGAAATCGGAGTTTACCATTCGGTAGTGAAAACCGGCGACGGTTACATCCTCCTCGCAGAACCGGCGCCAAAGTATATTCTCTTCCAAAATTACTCCGGCATATTCCACAGAACAGAAGGAGAAGCAACTTATGTCTACAGCGCTATTTTTGCGCCAACCAAACTTTCTGCAAAAATTTTCCACCGTTGGCAGTACTTTGATGACAAAAGCCGCGAATGGACTGAAACCGATTACATCCAATATGCAATCGTTGGGGGCAGAGACGGCGGATACCGCGGATTCACGCTGAAACAAAACATTGTGCCCGGCCTGTGGCGCGTTGATGTTGTTACTGACCGCGGACAACTTCTCGGCCGCATAAAATTCCGCGTGATCCCCGCAGAAACACCGCCGGATTTGAAAGCGATAGAAAGATAATGTTAGAGTTCCGGCAAAAGGGTGCTAATTTATAAACCATGGAGCAAGAAAAAATAGCCAAAGCAGAAAAAATTCCTGCCGCGGAAAAAACTGAAGGCATTTCACGCCGCGAGTTCCTCAAAACTGCCGGCTTTTTGAGCGCGCTTATTGCCGGTAAACCAGAAGAAGCAGCGGCTCTTCTTGAAAAAGCCGTAGAACCCAAAGAAGCCGACAAAGAAAAAGTAAAGGTTGTTTTTCGATTTTTTAACGCAATACACAAAACCGGAAAAGATGTGGAAAATCTTCCCGAGGAAATTCAAAAAGCTGATATTTATATACCGGAAGCAGTTGGATGGAATAACGAGACCGTCGCTGACTATAAAGCGCTTGCGCGTGGAGAAATAGCGCCGAAAGAATTACTGGAAAAATATGGAGCATACCCGGAAGATACAACCGATAACTGGCGAAGCAAAGAATTTGAAGCGTTATCCAATTCGCAAAAAATAGTTCTTTTTGCAGATCTTCCCGTGGGCCACCCGCTTTATGAAAAATACCGTGAGGGAAGAATAACCCCAACTCGCGAAATTAAAACTTTTGCTGACGTACTCGCGCAAGTAAAAAATTCTCTCAAAAATTTCGCGGAAGCGATTGCGATTCGAGAGAAACATATTGTATCCGAAATCATAACGATAAAGGAAAATATTGAGAACGGGCAATACCCGGAGTTAAAGGGAAAAAGAGCGGTTAATGTGCTTATTTTTCTCGGGGCAATACATACGCCGGTATATCACAAAATTAAAGAAATTGACGAAAACGCGTCACGAAGATTTTCCACTATGCCATTCAATTATTCAAACTATGGCGCGGAAATAGTACGTAGATATATGTTCGGCAAAGAAGTCAGCGACGAACTTGCCGCCAAGGCATTTCTATCGGGATACATCGATTCCCTGCCGCGCTGGGCAAAGCTCAACGATACCCACAAAGCCCACCAGTACACACGCGCCGTTGTTGAACAATTCAGCCATAAAGACATAGAAGCTTTTTTTAATGATTTACAAAATACCGATTTTTTTACCGAACGCGTGGTGCTAAAACACCTCCGGACGAAAAACATAAAAATCCCGAGTTCGGATGCCGAGCTTGACGAATTACTAAAAAAGAAAAAACACTGATTCCTTCATAATTACCCCGGAGCAAAATTAAATACGGATGCTGCATTCGGAGGCTTGTAAAAATCGAAAAACCGTGATACGACTAAAAGCATTCGAACCTTCACAAAAACAAGAAAGAAAGGATACGAAATGAAACAGGAAAGAGAACTCAATGCGACAACCATTCTTCAGCACGGCGGATACAGTCCTACGAAACATGGCGGTCATCTCAATCCCCCGCTGTATCTTGATATCGCTCCGGTACAACCGGATATCGAAACAGCAGCAAAGAAATTTGCCGAGGCCGAGCTTGGCTTTACGTATATGCGTAAGGGCCACGAAAATGCTCGCATCCTTGAAAAACGCCTGGCACTGCTTGATGGCGCAGAAGACGCCCTTGTATTTGCGTCCGGAATGGCCGCGACCAATTGCCTGCTTCTTGACCTTGTAAAGCCGGGCAAAAAACTTATTACACAACTTTCTATGTACGGGGGCACTGTTGGATTTCTTACGAAAGATTTTAGAGACGCTGGACGCGAGGTTGAATTCGTCGTTGATCCCGGAAGAACCGGCGATTGGGAAGCGCTTGCCGATAACAACACCGCCGCCATTTGGGTTGAAATGCCATCAAATCCAAAAATCGGATTGGTTAATCTGGAGGCGATTGCGGAAATTGCAAAATTTCGGGATATTCCATTAATTGTTGACAGTACTTTCACGCCGCTCCTGTTACGCCCGCTCAAATGGGGCGCAACAATCGTAATGCGCTCAGGATCAAAATATGAAAATCCCGGCGGTACATCGCTTTTAGGATATGTAATGGGTCCGCGGCATTTCATAAATCCGATCCGAAACGGACGTTATGAACGCTACGGTGCTACCGCAAGCCCAATGGATTGCTGGCTTGCAGAGCTGGGGCTGCGAACGCTTTACCTACGCATGCATAGGCAATCTGAATCAGCGCTTTTTGTTGCCGGTTGGCTCAAGACCCAATCTAAAGTTAAAGAAATTTATTACCCCGGTCTAAAAACATCACCATATTTCCGACTAGCAAGAAAATATTTACCGGATGGCTGCGGCGCAGTTCTTGCTTTTGAACTGAAAGGCAGCAAGGGGGCTTGCAACCGATTTATGAAGTCGCTTAAAATCTTCAAGCACGTTATCAATCTTGGGGATACTCGCTCTCTTGCAACATATCCTGCCGGGACTACGCATTCAAAACTTTCTCCGGACGAACTTATGAAAACCGGAATTACACCCTCGCTAATTCGCCTCTCTGTCGGACTTGAGGATCCGGTGGATCTCGTTTGGGACTTGAAGCAGGCCCTGAGTAAATGCTGAAAATAAAATAAAAGCCGTCGCAGTGACGGCTTTTTAAAATGTACAACCGCACCGGAAGCGCTTGCGGTATCACCGTACCGCTTGGCGGTACTCGCGGTTGTTCACCCAGCACATAAATTTACATCCGCCGTATATCCTAAAGCGTAAGGTATACAAGATAATTCTGAAATACAGAGATGGCCACTTATAAATTTATGTGCTGGGTTATTGTTTCGTAGCCGCAATCCACCCCACACATAACTTATAAGTTATGTATGGGGTATTCTTGCGGACGAAACAATAAAGTTTTCCACAATTTGGATTGTTTGCTGCCGGAAAACCATTATACTTAATTGACAAGTAACAACTATATATTATCAAGAGCGCGGTTCGCCCCGTTAGATAACTTAAGACCGAAAATATTTCCGAATACGCATGTCTAACTCATGACGAGCCACGTTGGGTAAATAATTTTTATCTAACGGGGTGAGGGCCCTGGCCCGTTGACCCGCCAGCAGCTTGTCTACGGTTAACCGTGATAAAGTGCTAAATCCAGCCTTGGTGCGCCGAAGCTTTATGCGAAGGCGACCCCTGGGAAAGATAACTCATCGCGTCTTTCCCCGGGAAAGGCGTTTTTAATTAAATGCTATACAATCCACATACTTATACGGTGGAAAGCGTCACTTCGGGACACCCCGACAAAATCTGCGACCAAATTTCAGACGCAATTTTGGACGAATGCCTCCGCCGGGACCCAAAAAGCCGCGTTGCAGTAGAATGCTTCGGCGGCCACGGCGCTCTTGTTATCGGAGGCGAAGTGACGACATCGGCGCGTGTTGATTACGCCGACATCGCAAGAGAAATCTACGAGAACATCGGCCACACGAAAAACCTTAAAATAATCACGAACGTCGTTACTCAATCTCCGGATATTGCCCAAGGAGTTAACACCGGCGGCGCCGGAGACCAAGGTATTATGTACGGCTTTGCAACAGACGAGACGCCGGAATTTATGCCGTTTGCCGTCGTAAAGGCACATGCATTGGCCCAAGGATTAGAGGCTCTCCGGAGAAACAATTCTCTGTTTTCATGGCTCAGCCCTGATGGAAAAACGCAGGTTACCATTAAAAACAGCAAGGTTAAAACAATACTTATTTCCTGCCAACACGATGAAAACATCGAACAGGAGGAAATAAAACGGCTTTTGAAAGAACACCTTGTGGAACCGGTTATTGGAGATATTTCCAGCATTGAGATATTGGTAAATCCAACTGGTAAATTTACTGTCGGAGGATTTGACGCCGATACCGGACTTACCGGCAGAAAAATTATGGTGGATACATACGGCGGCCTCATTCCCCATGGCGGCGGATGTTTTTCCGGAAAAGACCCGACGAAAGTCGACCGCTCGGCGGCGTACATGGCCCGCTTTGCGGCAAAAAATATTGTTGCATCAGGAATAGCTAAAAAGTGCCTCGTATCAGTTGCATATGCCATCGGGCGGGCCGAACCGCTTATGGTAGAAATGATCAATGAAAAAGGAGAAAGCATTGCCGGAGCAATAAAAAACAACTTCGATTTCCGGCCCACGGCAATTATCGAACGCCTCAACCTCCAAGAACCAATTTACCTCTCTACTGCCGCATATGGCCATTTTGGGAAAGAGGGCTTGCCTTGGGAAAAAGTTCTATATTGACAACTGTTGGAAAGCAGCGATACCATAATCCAGTATGCTCTTTTGTATTTTAATGCGGACAGAAGGAGGAAACGGTGAACGCGGATATCTATACGACAGAACTCGATCTGGAAGAGACCAAAAAAGCTGAAACCTTTGAAGAACTACTCGCGGTTGCATTGAGAATAATCAACCGACTCAGCTATCCTATCGGAATGGTCTGCGGGCCGATTACCAGCGGCGGAACCGGCTCCCAGGAAGAAAATGTAGCAAAGCTTGCTCGAGCAATACGGGCCCTTCGCGAAGAACAGGGAGAAATTATTTTCAACCAGCTTGTGTTTGAAGCGGCAATGATGCGCATTAAAGAAACCCCCTACTACCGCGACGCGCTCCATCTCCTCGAAGCTTTTTATCGGCCGCTCTTTGAACACGGAAAAATCAAAACCTTCTACTTTGTGACAGGATGGAAAAGTTCTTTTGGGACAAACTGGGAGCACGAGGAAGCCGTACGGCTCGGAATAAAAATCGTTTATCTGCCAGAGATATAATCAGCAGCCGACAAAAATAGCACCCCCAACAGGGGCTTTTTTAGTATAAATGATTGTGGAGCTCCGCGTCAGAAAGCTAATACAATATCTCCACTTCACCCAGCACATAAATTTACATACGGTTATAAAGCGATGAGATGGTTTAGCTGCCAAACTTTGTTTTTAGGCAAAACATCGACTGTAAATTTATGTGCTGGGTTATTGTTTGTAGCTCCATTCATCCGAGCGCTCAACGCATTGAGCGCTCGGTATTCTGGAGACAAACAATAACTTATGCTATAGAAGAACTAGGAATTAAAGAATCGCCTTTTAATTATGATCGAATTTACCATTCTCAAAACATCGAAACGAAGCCGAGCCAGAATCGGCGTTTTAAAGACGCCGCACGGCGAAATTGAAACCCCGTCGCTTGTCCCGGTCGCAACACAAGCAACGGTGAAAACGCTTACCGGCGAGGAATTACTGCAAACGAAAACTCAGATTCTCATTGCAAACACATTTCATCTCCATACCCGGCCGGGCGAAAACATTGTCCGATCAGCCGGCGGTCTTCATCGTTTTATGAGCTGGAAACGCCCTCTCATGACCGACTCGGGCGGTTTCCAGGTATTCAGCTTGGGGTTCGGGCATGACCTGAATGTCGGAAAAATCCTCAAATATTTCCCGGGGAGAGATACCGAAACCATTATCAACAAAGGCGCGCGGCCAAGCAGGTTGAATATCACCGAAGAAGGGGTTTATTTCCTTGCGCCGGCAAGCGGTCATAAACTATTTTTAGGGCCAAAAGAATCAATAGCCATACAGGAAAAATTGGGGGCTGATATAATTTTTACTTTTGATGAGTGCACCGCACCCCTCATAAGCGTTGAATACGCAAAATCCGCAGTCGGAAGAACCCATCGTTGGGCAAAACTATGCCAAACGGCCCTGAAAGGAAACCAGGCCCTTTTCGGAATAGTTCAGGGCTCGCGATTCAAAGAGCTGCGGGAAAAAAGCGCAAAATTCATAAACTCTCTTGACTTTCCGGGGTTCGGAATAGGCGGAGACCTTGGCCACGACAAAGCCATGACGAAAAAAATTCTTTCATGGACGCTTCCCCTCCTCCACCCTCGAAAACCGCGCCACCTTCTTGGTATCGGCTATCTTGAAGATATTCCGGAAATCATCAAAAGCGGCATCGATCTTTTTGACTGCACCGTTCCAACCCATTATGCGCGGCGCGGAATCGCATTTACGAGTGACGGCCGGCTGAATCTTCTACACAGCACCTTCCTAAAAGATAAAAAACCGCTCGACCCGAAATGCCCGTGCCAAACATGCCGGGGATACCGAAGAAACTATATTTCTCACCTTATTCGCGCAAGAGAAATCACGGCCTCCTGCCTCCTGACGCTCCACAATCTTTACTTTTTCAATAATTTTGTTGAAGGGCTTCGTGAGAAAATTAAAAAGGGCAATTTGTAAATCCGTTGAGGCGCAAAGAGCGCAAGAATACAATCACTAAATTACTTAGTATGCGGGTATCAAAAAAAATTACAGTGCTGGTCATAGTTATTTCAGCAGCAGTACTTCTTATTTGGCTTTGGCCGAAAGCAATTTTTTATTGGAAGAGTTTCCGCGGGGCTAAAGTATTCTTTGAAAAGCCGCCTGCCGATATCACAGAGGTTATCAACACAACCGGCATGCCGCTTACCTTACCATCCGGTTTTGCCGTATCAATTTTTGCGAAAGAGCTTGTACGGCCGCGCGTTATCATCCAAGACCCCGCGGGGAATTTGGTCGTAAGCATACCGTCTGAAGGACGAGTTGTTGTACTCCCCGATTCGAATCGAGACGGCGTTGCCGATAAAACCGAAACCATTATCAACAAACTAAACCTCCCCCACGGCCTCGCATTACTTTGCGAAGAAAAATGTTTTCTTTACGTTGCCGAATCCCATCAAATCAGCATCTACCGCTATGACGAAAAAACCTTGACCGCGGCTTTCATACGGAAAATAGCCGACCTGCCTGACGGCGGAAATCACTACACAAGAACCATCGGGTTTGGGCCGGATGGAAGGCTTTATGTATCCATCGGCTCCTCCTGCAATGTGTGCCATGAAAAAGACCCCCGCCGGGCCAAAATCTTTTCAATGCAAAAAGACGGCAGTGATTTTCGCGAATTTGCGAAAGGACTAAGAAATTCCGTTTTCTTCACATGGCATCCGATTGACGGCCGGATGTGGGCGACGGAAATGGGACGCGACCTTCTCGGTGACGACCTGCCGCCGGATGAAATAAATATAATTGAAACAAGCGGCTCTTCGACCAGGATTGAGGCAAGAAATTACGGCTGGCCCGTATGCTACGGCAAGAACATTCACGATACGGATTTTGACGACAACGTGTACATCCGCAATCCATGCCAAGAGCCCTTTGAAACGCCAAGCGCCATTGACATTCCGGCGCATTCAGCACCACTTGGTCTTGCCTTTGTACCCAAACAGGGTTGGCCGGAAGAATATTGGAATAATCTTCTTGTTGCACACCATGGCTCATGGAACCGCTCCGCGCCTACCGGCTATAAAATTGTACGATATATTTTTGACGAAAGCGGCGATTATTTAGGCGAGAAAAATTTTATCAGCGGCTGGCTAACCCGGGAAGGCGTTATTGGCAGACCGGTAGGCATATTCATTGACTCAAACGGCATTTTGTATCTATCAGACGATAAGGCAGGTGTTATTTATCGAATTATTTACCGTGGAGAATAACGGCCGTTGACTTTTTTAAAAAAAACTGCAACGCTTCTAAAAAAGAAGCTTCTTGAAAACAAAGTTTTAAGGAGGGCACGATGCTTAAAGAAGCTGCCGCCCGCATGCTCGGTTTTGCAACGGCGAACATCCTCCCAAAACAATTGGTTTGGTTTTTTGCGCGACGATTTATCGCCGGAACAGATATGAAATCTGCCATTGAGTACGCAAAAACGTTGAACAATCAGGAATTTTCAGTATCGATTGACTGTATCGGCGAGGAAAGAAATGACGCTGCTACTGTTCTTTGGGCTAAAAACGAATACCTTGCGCTTCTCGGCGCAATGCAAAAACACGCCATATATGGCGATATCTCACTTAAATTAAGCCACTTCGGACTTCTGCAAAAAGACGTCCCGCAAGCTGTACGCGGTTTGGGCTTAAGCGCTTTTCAATCAATAGTAAACAAGGCGGCAAAACATCAAACTCGGGTCTGGATAGACGCCGAACGCCTTGATTGGCGTAGCAGCACATGGCAGCTAATTCGACTTTTATTCCCACCGCAATCCTATCGTTGGATTGGGTTATGTATCCAAGCTTACGCAAAAGATTCTCTTGATTTTCTAAAAAGAGAAATCGAAATAGGGGGATATTGCGGCTACGATTCAATTTCAGTTCGCGTTTGTAAAGGCGCGTATCGGGAACCGGGGCATCAACTTTACGCTTCCAAAGAACTTGAAGAAAACTTTCTTAAACTCTGCCGCCTTGTACTTGACAATGGTCTTTATCTGCAAGTAGCTACTAATGACGATGGGCTTGCTGAAAGGGTCAGCGGTTTTGGCCCGCGCGAATACGCTATGCTGCTTGGCGCAAATCCTGAAGGAGCACGCTGGCGGTTAGCAGACCACAACAATGTTAAAATCTATATGCCTTACGGCGCGGACTTCAAATCTTATGTGGCACGAAGAATTGCTGAACGGCCCGAATATATTTTTCTCCCGTTCAAAACCAACTAAGGGGCCTTTAAAGGCCCTTTTTACATTTACTTTCAAAATTCAAGAAATATGGTATCATTTCAGTGGTTATGCAACTTAAACGCAACAAGCATCTACATTCCAAAGAGCATTTGCTTGCCGATGATTTGTCGCGCGCAATGCTCGAAGAGAAAAAATTCGCGGCGTACCTTGGCATCGCAAGACTCTACCACGAGCCGGATCTCCGCCGGCTCATGCGTTACGTTCTCGAGAAACCAGGACTCCCCCGAGAAGCCCGAGGCAAATACTTTTTTGCATCGCTCAAAGGGCTTCCAAAAAAGCCTTCTAAGCATACATCAGATAATGAATTTGATGAATTGGATCAAAAGATTTTAGATAGTTTCAAAGAAATTAATCCGAAGGAGGATTTGGTTGATAAAAAAAAATTACCTCGGGGAAGTTGGTTCGTAAAATCCGGAAAGGAAAAAAATTCTCCAAATAAACAAAAAAAGCAAAATATCATAAATGAAAAACGCAACGGCAACCATTTTAAACATAGTAAAAGAACCGGATAAAATTCTCCGCGGCATAGCAAAAGAGATACCGACCGACTCAATCCCTACCGCTCCTATACAGCGCCTGATAGACCACATGAAAGATACGCTTGCGGCAACCCCGGACGGCGTCGGGCTTGCCGCCCCGCAAATAGGAAAACCGCTGCAGATTTTCATCGTGTCGGAGGAAGCCGAAAATATCGACAGAATGGAAAAAATGCTTATTGAAAAAAAGAATGAGCCGCTCTCGCCAGAAGCCGAGTTGCCCCAAAAAGAACGCTGGAACTACTATGTTTTCATAAACCCAGCCGTCAAAAATGTTTCGAAACGGAAACTTGGACGCTCCGAGGGGTGCCTGTCCGTTCCCGGAAAATTCGGCGAGGTTCGCCGCCATGAAAAAATAACCGTTGAGGCGTACGACGAAAACGGGAAAAAATTCACCCGGGGTGCCGCCCGTTTTTTTGCGCGCGTGCTGCAACACGAACTCGACCACTTGCAAGGAACACTTTTTATCGACAAAGCGGAGAAAATATTTAAATCAGACAATAACGGGAAAAAAGAAAGCCGCGATTAACGCGGCGGCTTATTGACGACGGAGACATCAAGTTGTCTCGTTTGCTTAATCTCGCCCCTGGAAAAAACACCGAGTTCAAGCGTCCCAACGCCTTCCGGAAGACTAATCAAACTAACCCTCCACCGCACCCGTGCATCAGACAAGACATATGGCGTATTATCCGGCATAAGAAGGTAAGCGAAAGACCTCCCGCCTTCCCCTTGCCAATTTTGCCAAATTGTCAAATTGCTGCTTTTAATGAAGAAACGAGAGCAGGTGAGCCCTGTGGTCGGTTCCGCATAAAGCGTATACCAGAGATCTTGCGCGACAACCCGCACGTTGTTGGTAGAAGAAACAATCAGCGCATCCGTCCGCATTTCTTTCCACTTCGTACAGTCTGCAACCGGAGCCGCATTAACGACATATGCAGTCCCGACGGTAGCAAAAACAAAAGCAAGAATAGCGATAATTCGCCTCATCAGCCGCCTCCTTCTCTTCAAAAAACGCATGCGCGTTTCGCATGCACCATCTATGGTTAGCAAAAAAGAACGCCCTTGTCAACACAAAAAACAAGCCCGAACGGCACAGAACAAAAAAACGGGGTAAAAATAATTTTCTGGGGTACGCCGGAATTCGCACTCCCCTCTTTAGAGGGACTTATTAAAAATAACTATCGGGTCATCGCCCTCATCACCAAACCGGACGAACCAATGGGAAGAGGGCAAAAAATAACGCCACCGCCGGCAAAAAAAACAGCTGAAAAATATGGAATTCGGGTTTTGCAACCAACAAAGCTCGATTTTGATTTCAAAACCGCCATTTCAAACTTCGAGCCGGATTTATTCGTTGTTGCCGCTTATGGAAAACTAATTCCTAAAGAGATACTGGATATCCCGAAATATGGAGCAATAAATATCCACCCATCATTATTACCCCGCTATCGAGGCCCCTCCCCAATTCAACACACAATCCTCAATGGCGACAAAGAAACCGGCGCTACCCTGATACTCATGGACGAGAAGATGGACCATGGGCCAATTGTCGCTTCGCGACAATTGGAAATCCGAAATCCGAAATCCGAAATCCTAAACTCCAAAATAACGTATCCTGAATTGCATAATAAACTAGCGATGCTTGGAGCAGAATTGCTTATTGAAACATTGCCGAGATGGCTTGCGGGAGAAATAAAACCCGCGCCACAGGACGAATCAAAAGCGGTCTACTGTAAAATGCTTAAAAAAGAAGACGGTAAAATTGACTGGACTAAACCGGCCGAAAACCTTGAGCGGCAAATCCGCGCCTTTCTGGAATGGCCGGGGAGTTATACTTTTTGGCAAAGGGGCAATAATCGGTTACGCTTAGAAATAGAAGCGGCAGAAGTTGCTAATCCAAAAATTCCCCCCTTTGATACGCCTGGGCTGGTATGGCAAAAAGACCAAACTTCTCTTTTAGTGGAGACGGGGAGAGGAAGTTTATGCGTAATCAAAGTTAAGCTCGCAGGGAAAAAAGCCGCTGACGCGAAAGAATTTCTCAACGGTTATAAAGATATTATCGGAGCCATCTTAAGATAAAACGAAGATATTAGCTTCCTAGCTTTTTAGCTTTCTAGAGTGTTCAAGTTCGTGTAACTAAAAAACTAAAACCTAAGAAGCTAGAAGCTAACGCAAAATGGACAGGCCACTTACATTCTTCATCATCGCCGGCATCGTGATCGTGCTTTTTCTGCATTATAGCGGCTCTTCATTTTTTCCCGGAGAAGGACCGCTTGCAACGGGCCCCGGCGGCGGGCTCAACGAACCGCCCTCTCCGCTTTCTTTTAACGGCAGCGCGTCCGGCGCACCAACAGGAACACAACCGTCAATGCCGGGACAATCCTTTTATAGAGACGAAGTAACAATCTCGCGGGCCTTTCCATCACCCGCAGATCTTCGGAATGAGCAGCTGATTATCAAACGAAGCGGTTTTACCGCTTCCGAAAATGAAAAAAAACAGCCGATTTCCCTTGATGGCTGGACGATTGAAAACAGAAAAGGAGACCGTATCCAAATACCAAGCGCATTTTATATTCCCAACAACAGTGTTTCCGCAACCCCCATCGAGCTAAGAGGGGGCGGAGAGATAATTGTTATAACCGGCGATACGACATTCGGATCATCATTCCAGGAAAACACTTGCACCGGGTATTTCAACGAATTTCATTCATTCATACCCCCACTCTCGGAGGCGTGCCCCGAAATCGAGCGAAGCGAACTCCTCAAAACCGGCCTCAACAGCTCTTGCATCGACCTCATAGAGCGAACACCGCGCTGCCGACAAACCAAAATTGGTTTTGAAGAACAAGCCGCAGGGAATGCATGCATAGACTTTGTAAAACAACACCTCAACTATGCCGGCTGCCTGCGAGATAATCGGGAAAAACAGAACTTCTTCACGAACCGCTGGCGGGTTTTCCTGAAAAGAAAAGAACCGCTCTGGGATCCCCGACACGATAACATAATCTTGAGGGATAAGGCGGGATTAATAGTGAATGAGTACAGCTACTGAGCAAGCCCGAACTCAAAAATTCAACCCTGTGTTTTTACCTTTACCTTGATTTAAAGGAATTAACTTTGTTTACTCAATAACCCCCCTTACCCTCCTCACCCCTGCGCTTGAGGCCTCTTCTTTTATTATCCTGAACTTGCCTATTTCTCCGGTGTGGCTGACATGCGGACCGCCGCAAAGCTCCTTTGAAAACACCTCGCTCTCGTCTCCTATCGTATAAACCCTAACTTTCGCCGGATACTTGCCTTTCTTGAAAAAAAGCGCTCCGGAATTTTTTGCTTCATCAACATCCTTCTCAACGATTTTTACCGGAAAATCTCGGGAGATCGCGTAATTAACAAGCTCTTCTATTTTTTTATCTCTTCGGACGTTACCTTTCTTGGAAAGACAAAATCGAAACGAGTCCGCTCAACGGTTATATCCGACCCGGCCTGCTCAACACCCTCGCCAAGAACCCTGTGAAGGGCGGCATTCAAAAGATGCGTTGCGGTATGTAAACGAGTTACAATTTTGAGTTCGCGTTCATCAGCGGCTTTTAGTTCTCCGGTATCAAGCAGCAACCCATGCCCGCCGAACTTCTTCTCTTGCCCGGCCCGAGAAATTTCCTGGTGCTTTTTAAATTCAATATCAAAATTTTCCCGCGTGAGGCCGCGCGCCCTCTTTCCACCCAACTCTTTAATTATCTCATAAGGCAACCCGTATGATTCATAAAGCTTAAAAGCCAACACCGCATCAATTTCTTCATCCTTGCGGGAATTAAGCTCTTTAACTCCAAAATTAAGCGTCTTTCCGAATTTTTGCTTTTCTTTAATAAACTCCTCTCTAATCGCATCGTTTTCCCGCATAAGTTCGGGATAAAATTCTCCGTATTCATGAACGTAATCATGAATAATTGCGTCAAATACATGCGGGGGAATATTATACATATTTTCGTAGACCAGGGCTCTCCGCATTAACCTTCGCAAAATATATCCGCGTTCCTTGTTTGCAGGACGCACACCGTCGGTTATCAAAAAAATCGAGGCGCGGAGATGATCGGCAATAATTCTTTTATGGCGAATATCAATCTCTGCCGGCAGTAATTCCAAAAACGGCGCAAATAAATCGGTTTCAAAAATATTTTTCTTCCCCTGTGCAACCATTACAAGACGCTCAAACCCGCGGCCATTATCAATTGCCTTTTGCAGAAGCGGCTCGTACGTGTCGTCCTGTGTTTTGTTGTATTGAACAAACACATCATTGCCTATTTCAACAAATCGCCCGCAATCGCAGTTTGGATGACATTCGGGGCCGAATTTAAAATCATGCGGAATTCCAAAATCGTAGAACATTTCGGCGTCCGGTCCGGCGGGTCCAGGCCCCCCTTCCCACCAATTTTTTTCCCTGCCGTATAAAAAAATACGCTCGCCGACTTTTGCGTCAATACCGGCTTTTCCAAATTGTTCTTGCCATAATGCAACCGCTTCGTCATCACGCGGGATTTCATTATCCCCACTAAACGCCGTCACAAAAATTTTTTCCGGATCAATATTCATCCCCTCCGAAGAGGTAAGAAATTCAAAGCTCAAAGGGATAGCGCGCTCTTTAAAATAATCTCCGAAAGAAAAATTTCCTACCATCTCAAAAAACGTAAGATGCGAAAGATCTCCGACTTCGTCAATATCAGTAGTACGAAAACTTTTTTGAATGGAAAATACATTCCGCGAACCAAACGCATTCATTGGATCAGCCTGTCCAGTCAAATACGGCTTAAACTGCTGCATACCGGCTGTTGTCAAAAGAACCGACGGATCATCGGGTATTAACGAAGAAGACGGCACAACCTTGTGTCCGCGTTGCTGAAAAAACAATAAAAATTTTTGACGTAACTCTTGATGAGTCATGTGTAACGCCCCTCTCCACCGGAGGCGGATCCCCGCCTGCTCGCCTCGCTGAAGCTCCGGCGAAGCGGGCCGGCCGGCACGGCGCCTTGGGCGGAAAAAAATTTCAGGAACTTTACACGAAGTTCTTTCGCCGTCATACGGTAGAAGCTGGCGAACGCACCGGAAGAGTAACAACCACCGTCGTTCCCCTGCCCGCGGCGGACTCCAACTTAATCGTCCCGCCTTCCTCTTCTATAATCCTTTTTGCATAATAAAGCCCAAGACCGCTGCCATCGGGCGACATTTTTACCGCTTCGGGGGCGCGAAAGAATTTAGTAAAGGCGCGAACGATATGTTCTTCAGACATGCCGATCCCTTGATCGAAAACGCTGATACGAACGTGAGTGCTAGAAACCGTGCTTGAAATAATAACTGTTGCTTGCGGCTTTTCCGAGTAACGGATTGCGTTGTCGGCGATATTTAAAAGCGCTTGTTTAAGCGACGACCGAACGGCATAAATTTCCGCATCTTCAGAAATTTTCGTCTCTACCGCCACTCCTTTTTGTATAGCAATAAGGCTCAAATCATCGACAATCTCGGCGATAAGCGGCTTCAACGAGAATGTTTCCGGCTTTAAAAACGTTGCCCGCTCTTCAATCCTTGCGATATCCAACAATCCTGATACGATTTTTATCATCCGATTAATATTTTCAGCCGCAAGAGCAACGATCTTCTGCTGCGAGGAAGTAAGATTTACCGCCGTTTCGCGCAAATCGGCAAGCGCCCACTTGATGCCGGAAAGAGGAGTTCGCATCTGATGCGAAGCAATGCTTATAAATTCCGTTTTAAGGCGATCGAGCTCCTGGACACGAAGGAGTTCTGTCTGCAATTTTAGGGCTTCCCGCTGTACCGTCAGCGCCTCTTCGGCAAGAATACGGGATTCAATCGTTAAAATAATCAGGATAATAAGCTCTATAAGAGTAAAAGATAGGGTCTCCAAAAAGGAATAGCTTACCGCCGGTAAAAAGCTGTAAAAATTATAGACAACAATGGTGAGGGAGGTCGCAAAAATTGTTATTATGATATCCCGCCAGTTGTATGAAAGCGCGTTTATGATGCCGAAAAGCAGCATGTAAAAAAATAAAATATGGAATCCGACAAAACCATTAATCTGCCACATTAAGAAAGCTATTAATAAATAAAAAACGGCATCCGCAATTAAATAGCCGAAACGCGGGATATATTTTGCCGGAATAATATAATAATAGAAGAACCCGAATGTAAAAAGAATACCGACTGCTTCAAAAAATAAATAATAGTTGCTGATAAATCTGCGGAAACCAACCGCTATCAGCGGGATTACGACAAAAAAGGATATAGCAAGCAAAAGCCGCGCTATCAGATGAGAGCGCGCATGTATCTCACCGCCGGTAACAATAACTCCCGAAGATTTAGGATCAGCCACAAGCAATATTTTATCACATCCTACCCGCGAATAACACCGCCGCCGAGCACCTCCCTGCCCCGAGTTTTATCGAAGGGGCCTTTTTTATAGAACACAACCGATTGACCCGGGGTAACGGCACGCTGCGCTTCGCTAAAAGCGACGCGGACACTCCTAGACCGGACGCCGACAATCGCAGAAACCGTTGATGGCCGCAGAATTTTCTTCCGCGTTTATCCGCGTACCTTCTGCGTAGTTCTGCGCTTCAATCCAACAGGATTGAAGAGGTTGACGATACCGAATACGCGCTTGGCAATAGAGAGGAAAATCAGGTTCCTGGCCGGAAACCCAATTTAACTCTCCGGCAATGAGTGAATCCCGCCTTAACTGCGGATCGGATTCGTCTTCCGCAACCACGAGCGTGTTCGCCGCAAAATCTTTCTCGGCGACAAAATAGGGAGTACCGCCCCCAATCGCAATACCCCTTCGCTGGCCAATGGTAAAAAACTCAAGGCCATGATGCTCCCCGACCCTTTTTCCCGAAGTCGTCACGACAGCACCCGGCCGTGCGGGGATGTAATTTTCCAAAAATTCTTTCAAATCAATTTTTCCAATGAAACAAAGTCCTTGAGAATCTTTCTTCTCGGCATTTGGCAAGCCATAATTCTTCGCCATCTCACGTACCTCTGTTTTCACATAATCACCTATAGGAAAAATGCAGTGGCGCAATTGGTCTTGGGTTAAAGTCCAAAGAAAATACGACTGATCCTTATTCAGATCAGCCGCAGTCATCAACGAATTACGAATTCTTTTCGAATTTACGAACCCGTTTATTCGTATATTCGCACCCGATTCGCTATTCGTTGATTGTTTACGAACATAATGTCCCGTCGCCACAAAATCCGCCCCCCGCTCCAATGCTTTCTTCAAAAAAACCCCGAATTTAATTTCACGGTTGCACATTACATCTGGATTGGGGGTACGGCCCGATGCATATTCATGGACCATATAATCGACAACCGCTTGCTTGTATTCTTTTGTAAAATCCCATGTCTCAAACGGAATGCCGAGGTGCGCTGCGGCCTTCATCGCGTCATAACGATCTTCCTTTGTGGTGCATGGAATGGAGGGATCAGACCACATCTTAATGTGTACGCCGATAACATCAAAACCGCGCTCCTTTAAAAGTGCGGCTGCGACCGAGGAGTCGACTCCGCCTGACATGCCAACGAAGATTTTTTTTCTCTGGGACATACTACCCTGCCACTACGCAACGGGGGGATACCCCATTTCTTGCAGTAGTTTTTCAAAACGCCGATCGGCATCGGCCGAGGAAATAAACGCGGCGGAATCGGCCAAATCGCCGAATTGCTGGCGGATATAGTCCGCCCGCCTCGTCGCGTCAACAATGTTTGGATCAAAGTTTCTATAGTACTCATTTAATTCTTGACGTAATCCCTCCGGATCGCGGCTTTCATTAATAATATATAGATTTTGGAGAAGACTCTCGAACCTTATTTTCTGGCCAAGAAGGAATCCCACTTGAGACGAAATCCAATTCATAGCCGATCGTGCGATTGCAGCCTTTCGTTCCGAAGAAAGCGTCTGCCGTCCCCCGGCTATCTCTCCGATTGTCGCCGCTGGCAATTGACGCCGCCACTCTGGAGGTATTTTTTCAATATCTTTTTCAGCTATCGCGCTGATAACGGAATTAACTTCGCGATACTCTTCGTTGCCACGCGAACGAAAACGCGCGGCATCACACCTGCCGCCATACAAAAGATCTCCGAAAGCGACTGCAACCGCCGCAAAGCGGCTTTCTGGCTTTAAAAGCGGCTGATCAAAAAGAAAAAGAGACGGTTTTTCCTCTCTGCCTTTTCCAAGATAATCCGTAAGTTCAATAACTTCACCGGTTTCGGGATCGCGTACGGTCCGATATTGTTCAGAAACCGCAAAGGGTTGGACATCGGGATATGTTACGCCGATAGCCGTACGGATTTCTTCCATAGCCGCTGGCGTGTAAACTTCTCCGGCCGGATCATGCCGCAAAATAATCTCTTGTACTCGAAGCCAGCTTAACTCTTCATTCCCTTTTTTGACGCCATCGCGCTCGGCTACTTCGGGCCGGGACCGGACACCCGGAGGCATGAATTCGCCAAAACCACGATGACGCAAACGCTGCCCGAAGTTAAGGGCACCGGGGTCGGTCTCAATGGAATAGTTGATAACAAGATCATGACCCTTGGCCGCCGCTTCCGTAGCAAGCCTCTCTTCCTGGTTTACAACACCGCAATAGCGCTCGATAATATCAAGAATCTCATTCGCGCCAACAAAAACATTACGAGGATGCGCCTCATTATGAAACGGTTCTCCTTCGTGAAGCCGCCGCATCTCTTCATCTATTTCAGATGTTACCGCCATCCGGATTGCTTCAAGCCGCTCGGGGTTTTGTCGGATTCCGTCTTTTTTTTCAAACCCAACCCTTTCTGCCTCCAAACTTTTATTTTTGGATGATGCCTCAAATGTCATAGTGAACCTCTTTTTAAGGAATCGAATCCGGAACCGTTGGCCTACGCAAGTGGATCATCATTATCAGCCAGCCCCGTACTAAATTTGGGTTTATTGGGTGGCATAGGAATCGAACCTATGACCTCTGTCTTATCAGGACAGCGTTCTGCCACTGAACTAGCCACCCATATTTTCACAGCGGTCGAGAAAGACACTAATTGCCATCATGAGATTTTTTCTTCACTAAGAGTGATATTCCCGCAACCAGTAACTAAGAGTACTCTTTGGTACTCCCAGCCTTTTGCGAATTTCGCCGTAACTCATTTCTTCCTCGATTCGTAGACTGACCGCTTGCTCACGTAATTCGGATTTCATAAGGTATAATGTAACAAAAAAACGCAGTTTTTGCAAACTGCGTTATCCCGCTTCCACAGAGTTTTCGTATCTCTACAACCTTACGTCGAGTTCAGCCAATTTGGCAAGCGTAGCGTTAACGAAGCCGGGGTTATGATGAATCGCATGCCAGCCGCACGCAAGGGCACCATCAACATTTTCGGCAAGGTCATCCACAAAAACAAACTCTTCCGGCAAAAAGGGCTGACGGCCTCGATATTCAGAATTTGCGAGTTCAAGCGCCCGCTGCCAAATGAGCGGATCGGGTTTTGCAACCCGCTCCCGATACGAATAGACACGAGGCCGGAAAATCATGACCGATCCGCAGTTAAGTTCTCTCTCAATATATCCTGCTTGCATTTCGTTTGTGTTTGAAATGACCCCCTGCGGATAGCCGTTTCGGCAAAGACCCATAACAATCTTCCATGCCAGGCGATTTGGCTGCAAAATCCGATGCCATAACGCTATAAATTGCCCGCGATTCTCAAACCCGAAAAGCGTTTCCATCTCGCGCATAAATTCTTCCGTAGAACTTAATCCGGCATCATACCGCCTAACTACGCCGCTTGCATGAATTTTTGCGTATACTTCATACGGTTTCAATCGCGGTTCCGACAGCGCTGCGAGATCCTCGACGAATATATCGGTGAGATGATCAAAAAGCACTCGGCCATAGTCCCACCAGATCATCCGAATGTTTGGCATCTGCTATCTCCCTGATTTTTAAAAGAGCCGTTACTTTTTTGTACTCCGCCTATCGTACATCAGTAACGAGGCGCCTACAACGCCAGCTCGTTCACCGAATTTTGAACGTATAATCTTGGGAAAAGACGGCCCGGGCAAAATGCTCATACGCCTCATGGCGGATAACACTTTTCTATTGAATTGCGAATCCCAAAGCGACAAAAAACCGCCGCCGATCACAATGTATTCCGGCGCCAAAGCATAAGTGATGTTGACGAATCCCAATGCAATAGTTTTCGCAAATTCATTAACATCTTTCGGGGTCTTTTTGCTTCTTAAAAACCTTTTTGTGCTCACCCGCTCCCATTCGCTATATTCTTGAATTTTTCCGCCCGAGGCGGATCCGCTTTTGGCGGAGGATTTTGAATTTTGGATTTTTATAATGGTGTGTCCAAACTCCCCTGCCCAACCAAGCCCGCCTTTATAAATTTTGCCGTCAGCTATAATTGCTCCGCCGATCCCCGTTCCTAAAGCTACGAAAACAAAATTTTTTGATTTTCTGCCGGCACCGTATTTTAATTCCGCCATGGCAGCCGCCTTCGCGTCATTCTCCATAAAAACCCGCACACGATACTGCTTGGCGATAGCCCGAGAAAGCTCGAGCGGATTAAGCCCCCGAATATTCGGACAAAAAGACGGCCTCCCAGCTGCCGTAAAAATACACGGCACCCCAATGCCGATACTAGAAATGCGCGCGTTGCCGCACACGGAATCCAGCGCGCGCAAAACGGTTTGTTTGATTGCGTGACCGCCCCGCGCTTTAAATTCTGTTTTTCGAAAACGAAGGATTCGTCCGTTCCTTACCAGAGCGGCGGCAATTTTTGAGGCGCCGATGTCAATGCCGATAGTGTACATAAATTAAAAAGTAAAAAATCAAAATTCAAAATAACAAGTCAAAATCCAAAATTTATAAACTTTTAACTTACAGTTTTGACTTTTGCATTTTGAGTTTTGAGTTTTGAATTCAAGATCTTAAGATAAACGATTTCCTATGATGATCCGAATACCCGAACCGTCTGATGCGCCCTCTGTGCAGCTCTGTCCCGTACCCTTTGTGCAGATCGAATCGATACCGCGGATCTTTTTTATGAAGCCGCGCCATATAGCGATCGCGGACCACTTTGGCAATGATTGACGCTGCTGCAATTATTTTCATCTTTTCGTCGCCTTTTATTATGGCCAGATGCGGAATGGATTCGGGGAGTTTTAACCCCCCATCAAGATACGCAAAAAAAACCTTTCCCGACGGAACCAGTCTCCTTACCACCCGGGCGGAAGCCCTATTTGCCGCTTCAGATATATTTATCCTGTCGATAACGCGCGGGGTAACTCGAGCTACAGCACAACTCACCCCCGGATGAGCCGTCAAGTAGTTATACCACTCTGCACGCTTTTTTGGAGTCAGTTTTTTAGAATCGCAGAGAGGGCCTAAACGGCTGTTTTTGATATTCAGAGGTGACCGGCATGTAAGGCCTGCCACAACTACCGGCCCAGCAAAAGCGCCTCTCCCTACTTCGTCCACTCCAATCATAACCCTCTTTCCCTTCGTTTCCATGAGTCCATACTACAACCAAAAGCAGACAGCTAAAAGCGCTAAGGTCGAAATTGTTTTCCGGAGATAAATCACGACATGACAATCCGTATTAAATAATTCTTGCGGACGAAATTAAAAATTTGTTATTATGACAGCGTATGGCAAATAAATTTACCCATTTGCATGTCCACTCTCACTATTCGCTCCTGGATGGCCTCGCAAAGATAGACCAGCTCGTGCATGAAGCCGCCCGCCTCGACATGGATTCGCTAGCACTCACCGACCATGGCGCTCTCTATGGAGCCCTTGAATTTTACAAAAAAGCCAAGGCAGCGGGCATTAAACCCATTATCGGAGCTGAATTGTACGTTGCGTATGAGCGCATGCAAGATAAGCGCCCGGGGATTGACGATAAGCGTTATCATCTTACGGTGCTTGCGGCAAACCAAGAGGGATATTACAACCTCATGAAGCTGGTGACAAAAGCGAATTTGGAGGGATTCTATTACAAACCGCGCATTGATAAAGAACTCCTCCGGAAACACTCTCAAGGGCTTATTGCTCTTTCCGGCTGCTTTGCCGGTGAAATTTCCCGCGCCGTCCAAAACAAGAAAATCGATGCCGCAGAAACGCTTATCCGCGGCTACCAGGAGATATTCGGAAAAGAAAACTTTTATTTGGAAGTCATGCCTCACTTTAACTTTCCGGACCAACGCCGCACCAATGAAGCGCTCTTTGTGCTCTCAGAAAAAACCGGCGCGAAACTGGTAGCAACCAATGACATCCATTATGTAAAGCCGGATGATGCCGAAGCGCAGGACATTTTGGTATCCGTCCAGACCGGCGCAACATTCAGCGAAGAAAACCGTCTTACCATGCGCGGCGCCAATTTATCAATGCGCTCGGCAGAAGAAATGGCCGCACTCTTTCCGGAGCGGCCGGAAGCTATCGCGAACACTCAAGAAATCGCCTCGCGGGTGAATATCGAAATCCCCATAGGCAGTTGGATATTCCCAAGCCTAAAACTGGGAAAAGGATCGCCCGACGATGAATTGCGGGAAACAGCATATGCGGGAATCCAAAAACGGGGTATTACCTTAACACCGGAAGTTGAAGCAAGAATCGAATACGAACTGAAAATCATCCGGGACAAAGGATTCGCTCCTTATTTTCTGACCGTTTCCGATCTCATCGGCTATGCGCATAAAAAAGGCATCCTTACGAATGTCCGCGGATCGGTCGCCGGTTCGCTCATAACCTATTTGACTTCGATAACCAGTATTAATCCGCTTGAATACCGGCTTCCTTTTGAACGGTTTCTGAATCCGGAACGCCCTTCTCCGCCCGATATCGACATGGACTTCGCCGATAACCGCCGGGACGAGGTCATTCAGTACGCCAAAGACACATACGGTGAAGACAAAGTAGCCCAAATCGGAACCTTTGGAACCATGATGGCTCGAGCAGTGGTGCGGGACGTAGCACGGGCTCTTGAATACCCGTACGCGGTTGGCGATAAAATCGCTAAGTTCATTCCGGAGGGATCGCAAGGATTCCCCATGACCATCGACCACGCAATGGAAATATCGCCGGACCTCAAGACGCTGTATGAAAATGACGCGGAAGCAAAAAAAATTATCGATCAAGCAAAAAAAATGGAAGGATGCGTCCGCCATATTTCGGTGCATGCCGCGGGCGTCGTCATTGCCCCGCGGCCCCTTGAAGAATACGTTCCGCTGCAGCTTGACCCCAAAGGCGGAAAGATTATCACCCAGTACGACATGCACTCAATAGAAGACGCGGGTCTTCTTAAATTCGACTTTCTCGGAATCCGCAACCTTGCAATCCTTGGAGACGCCGTCAAACTTACCAAGAAACACCGCAATATCGAAATTGATATCGAGCAAATCCCCCTTGATGACAAAAAAACCTTCACACTCCTCTCTCGAGGGGAAACTACCGGACTTTTCCAACTCAACGGCGCCGGCATGACCAAATACTTGAAAGACCTGAAGCCGTCATCCATACACGATATAAACGCAATGGTAGCGCTCTACCGGCCGGGGCCGATTGAATCAATCCCGAATTACATTGAGCGAAAACACAACCCGCGTCTTGTCCGATATCTGGATTCGCGGCTGGAAGAAATTCTAAACCAATCGTACGGGGTTATTACGTACCAAGACGACGTGCTTTTGATTGCAATCAAACTTGCCGGATACTCGTGGCTCGAAGCGGACAAGCTTCGCAAGGCGATGGGTAAAAAAATCCCCTCGGAAATGAAAGCGCAACGGGAAAAACTGATTAGCGGCTTCACGGCAAACGGCATGTCGCACCAAAAAGCCGAAGAATTTTGGCGGCTCATCGAGCCATTCGCCGCCTACGGCTTCAACAAAGCGCACGCAGCAAGCTACGGCCGGGTCGCGTATCAAACCGCCTACATGAAAGCAAACTTCCCGGGAGAATACATGACTGCCGTACTTACTGCCGATTCCGGAGACACCGAAAAAATAGCCGAGATAGTAATGGAATGCGGCCGCATGCGCATTCCGGTATTGCCGCCGGACATCAATGAGAGTTTTGCCAAATTCACCCTTATCAAAGGGGAAACAGAAAAAGACGACAAAATAAGGTTCGGGCTCGAAACGGTAAAAAATGTAGGAGGCAATATTGTTGCCGCAATTATCGAATCCCGAGAGCAAGGCGGAAAATTTTCTTCTATCACGAATTTTGTGGAGCGGGTACAGCACCGCGATTTAAACAAAAAATCGCTCGAGTCTCTTATCAAGTGCGGCGCTATGGATATGCTTGCCGAAAGAGCCCAGCTTTTGGAAAATCTCGATACGATTCTTTCTTACAACCACGAACAGCAACGCCAAAACGCACGCGGCCAGAACAGCTTATTTGCCGGAACACCGCTCAATACTGCCGCAGCAATACGACTGAAGCCGGCGCTACCGGCAACGAAAAGCGAACGGCTCGCGTGGGAACGGGAACTCCTCGGCCTCTATATTTCCGGGCATCCCCTTGAAGAATATAAGGAGAAACTGCAGAATAAAGTTATCCCGCTGAAAGATCTCGCTTTGCGCCCAAAAAGTTCTCTTGTAGTGGTTGGCGGCTTGGTTCACGGCATAAAAAAAATAGTCACCAAGGCCGGCTCTCCGATGATTTTTGCCACCATAGAAGACCTAACCGGAAAAACCGAGGTTTTGGTATTTCCAAAAGTGCTTGAACGCACCGGATCCGTTTGGCAAGAAGATAAAGTGATAAAAATAAAGGGCAGAATTTCAGATTCCCCGCGCGATGATGGAATAAAAATTCTTTGCGAGGAGGCGATTGAGATTTAATCCATCGCAAATATTTAGCACCAAGTGTCTAACAGAATATCGACTGCAGATAGTTTGCAGGGCTGAATCTCGACACATAATATATTATTTGTTACACTAGATAATATGAGAACTCAAACTCGCATCCAAAAATTAGAAAGAGAAGTCGCGGCGCTTTGGCAAGTGGTTAAATATGAACGACTATGGGATCTTTCGGTGGTTAGGGAAATTCGTAGACGTTCAAAGACGGCCCGAAGAGATTTTGCCCAAAAAAGACTACGAACCGAAAATGATGTTTTTGCAAGACTATTTCGTAAATAATCCGTGGCAATAGTCTATTTCTCAAAACCGGCTGAACGTGACTTGAAATTTCTTTTACGCCCCGCAGCGGAAAAATTTCAAGAAGAACTCAAGCGCCTAAAAGCTAATCCGCGCGCAGGAAAAATGCTGCACGGCCCGCTTCGCGGGTATTTTTCTTATGATTTCTGGGCGGGCGCAGTTTCGTACCGCGCGGCCTATGAAATTGTAAGAAGCAATGTTATTATTCTTATGGTTGGTGCGCGCGATAATTTCTATAAAAAGTTTTCCAGAAGGATAAGAATTTAGTGATGGAAAATAAAAAGGCCGAGGAGGGTTACTCACTCGACAATACTCTGAATGTATGCGGCCTAAGAAATGACGGTGGGGATTTCTTCAAGCCAATAACGTGCTTCCGGATATGTCGCCTGCGCTTCATGGGCCAATGATGGAATACCAGAATTGAGCATCGCATGCCTATCAAGAAGTAAAATACTGCAGCCAGTGCGCTTACAAAGACCAATTGCATGTAGCCTACCACCTAAACGTTCTGCAGCACTTTCGAGAGATTCGGCCATTACCACCCCATGCAGTTTAAGAACAGAAGGAGGAACTCCAAATTCTGCACCAATTTCCCCATAAAATCCGCGCTGAGCAAGAGCGATATCGCCGACAAGAAAGGCTTTCATCTACGCACTCCCCTTTTTGCTGGGTTAAAAGGTGCTTAATGTGTAATTAATGCTAACAGACAAATGAAAAAAAGTCAACCACTCGAAAAACTCGGGACTGGTCCTACAGAGAACCAGGAACAACCAAAAGAACTGCCGGAAAATGACCATAGAACGCTCGGACAGCGGCTGGATTTGTTTTCATTCCACGACATCTCGCCCGGCGCGCCATTTTGGCATCCGAAGGGCATGCTGATTTTCCGCGAGCTTGAGAAATTCGCTCGAAAGATAAATGACCAAAACGGGTACCAAGAAATTTCAACGCCGATCCTTGTAAAAAAGGAGCTTTTTGAAAAGTCCGGCCACTGGGAATACTACAAGGAAAACATATTTTGGTTCCAAAACCCGCGTGATGAAAATGAAGTTCTTGCTCTTAAATCCATGAATTGTCCGGAATCGTCTTTCATATATAACTCGGCTATCCGAAGCTACAAAGATTTTCCTTTGCGCTTGGCAGAAATCGGCCGCCTGCACAGAAATGAACTTTCCGGAACCTTAGGCGGATTGCTAAGAGTGAGGCAAATCACAATGGACGACGCTCATATTTTTGTACGGCAGGATCAAGCTGTTGAAGAAATTAGAAGTGTGTTGAAAACAATAAATGACTTTTATTCGTCATTTGGTTTTAAACCAAAATATGTACTTGCCACAAAACCGGAAAAGGCTCTTGGGACAAAAACGGATTGGGATCTTGCCGAGCAAACATTAAAAGATGCCCTCGAGAAAAGCGGCTTATTATATAAGATCGCCGAGAAAGAAGGAGCATTTTACGGCCCCAAAATTGAAGTTCACATCGACGACTCGCAAAATAGAGATTGGCAACTGGGAACAGCGCAACTCGATACTTTAATGCTGCCTAAGCGGCTTAAATTATCTTATATAGATGAAGACGGCTCGAAACAAACGCCTTGGGTAATTCATCGCGCCGTTTTCGGTTCGTTTGAGCGTTTTATCGCTATTCTCTTGGAGCATTTCAACGGCGCGCTTCCCTTTTGGCTATCCCCCATACAAGTCGCGATTCTGCCCATAAACGACAAGGTAACCGGCTATTGTTCGGAGATCGCGGCTAAACTCAGTAAAGCCGATATCCGATTCTGGCTCGACGATCGGAATGAGAGCATTGGGAAAAAAATCCGAGAAGCAGAAATGCAAAAAATTCCCTACCTTTTGGTGGTCGGCGACCGAGAAGCCGCCGGCAATGTTGTAAGCATCAGAGAGCGCGGCAAAGGAGATACCGGCCAGAAACCCCTTGAAAAATTTTTGGAAATGGTGTATACTGAAAAAATACCTTAATAGTTCTTTATACCCGTTTATCCTTTAACGAGAGTTCCCCGGACGGATCTCTCCTGAAAGGATAAGCCCGTCCCATCGGCAGAAAAAAGAAAGGAGGACAGATCGTGGATCAGAAGGACACTCTCGTGACGCGGTTGTTTGAGGTAACAAAAAAGTCATGGAATGACTACGAAGGGGCCCGTAGAGACGGCGACATACAAAGAATGCGTTCATCCTACGATGAGGTAACGAGACTTCTTCGGATTTTGCATATTTCCGGCTGCCAATCCGAGGTGACAACGTTCCTCCGGCAAAACGAAATGCCGGTGAGAGCGATTCTTGCCAAGATCGCTCAAAACGGACAATAATCGAAAACGACGCGTCCCCGCGGGCGTTTTTTTCTTTATATGGTATACTTTGGAACGAAACAAATTCCTCAACAAAACTATTTCTCAATATGGAAAAAGAAGCGCAAAAGCTTATTGTCATCATAGGACCAACCGCATCCGGCAAATCAGAACTTGCAGTACGGCTTGCAAAAAAATTCAGCGGAGAAATTATATCGGCTGATTCGCGCCAAGTCTACCGCGAGCTTGATATTGGCACGGGAAAAGTTCCGGGAAAATGGCGACAAAAACCAAAGGTTTTTGTGTACAAAGCCATCCCTCATTACTGCATTGATTTTGTTTCTCCAAAAAGAGTTTTCACGGCGGCAGATTTCAAGAAGTGCGCGGAGGGCGCAATCCAGGACATAAATCGCCGCGGCAAAATTCCTGTTATGGCAGGCGGCACGGGATTTTACATTGATGCCGTTTTATATGAAAACCTCCTTCCGAATGTTCCGCCGAATAAAACGCTTCGCAATACCCTTTCCCAAAAGAGCGCCCGGAAGCTGTTTATGTTGCTGAAAAGACTTGACCCCGAACGGGCAAAAAATATTGACCGGAAAAATCCGCGGCGATTAATCCGCGCAATCGAAATTGCCAAGGCTCTGGGACGGGTTCCCAAATTCAAAAAAAATCAAATTATACGATACTCTGGATTGGAGTTTCGCGCCCTGATATCGAACTGAAGCAGCGAATACACAAACGGCTTATTATGCGGCTCCGGGAAGGCATGATACGAGAAGCGCGAACTCTCCGCAAGCGAGGACTTGCGTGGAAAAGATTTTATGAGCTCGGCCTTGAATACCGTTTTTTAGCCGAATACCTGCGCAAAAAATTGAGCCACAAAGAGATGGTAACACGGCTTGAGCGCGCCATTAAAAACTATGCGCGGCGCCAAAAAACGTGGTTTCGAAAGAATACCAAAATAAATTGGGTATCGAGCTCCGGCGAAACAGAAAGATTGGTTAAACACTTTTTGAAGGAAGTAGTTATGCCGGTCAGAGGGAAAACCGATAAATGAGGAAAGCGGTCTCGCCATGGAAATTCTTTATCTCGCGATATGGTTTTACGCCGGCATTTTTCAATTCGTTCTCAAAAATATCGCCGTCATCGGCGAGCGATCTTCTTCTCACTTCTCGAGCCAAAACGTTTTCGGTGTTTTGAACAAAGTAAACTTCACGAACGCCGATTCGTTCAAAATAATCTCTTCCGTTTTCTGCAAGCACCCGCCGGTATGTTTCGGCGTCCGCAATCGGCCAGCCGTGATACACCGCTCTTCGTAAAAAGGTCCAGAGTTGCGGCCCAAGCGCTTGGTTGCCGTTATAAACAAACATCCACGCTTCTGGCTCAAGGTTTTTGATGACATCCTCTTCAAAGGTCCGATCAAGGAGTTCGGCAATAACCGGGTAGTCGAAACTTACCATCACCTCCGGTCTCTTTCCGGCAAGCTCCGTTGATATAAAATCTTCCAGCTGATTATAGCCCCAGTTGTAGTTGTCTCGGCGCACTTCTGCGGCATAGGCCCACGGAGCACCGCCAACCGGAGAAAGCGCAATAGCGGAGTTATACGAATAGAAAATCTCAAAAATGACTATAAATGCAAAAATTAAATTTGTAGTAAAAAATCTCCTACAGCCAACTGTATCAATAGACTGAACTATTGAACCAAATGGCTTCATAACGAATTTACCAGTATGTACAACAAAAAAACCAGCGGCAAGCGAAAGCCACGGGACGAGCATGGTAAGAAAACGCTCGGTAGGACCGATAACCACCATAAATACAGCAAGCCATAAGAAAAACGAGAGGAATATAATATGCGATTTGGCCCGCCTCAATATAAGAAAAAGTCCGCCGAATGAAAGCAAAAGGAAAAACGGCGAGTTTGTCCTAAAAAGTGTTGGCAAGTAGCTGCGAAAGCGATCGCCAAAAGAGCCGATTTCTTCCTTGCCGGGCATATCAGACCATGCGGCAACATTCTGGCCGAAAACATAAGAAAACTGAAAATCAAAATGCCCAAAGTTTTGGTAAAGACCGATGTTATAGATAATAACCGGGCTTACAAAAACAAGAAGACAAAAAATAGAAAGTGGAAAATAGAAACTTTTCAGATAATCTCTTCGGAGGATAATAAAAATTGTTAAAAAAACCGGAGCCAATATAAAAGCTGTATACTTAGCAAGAAAGGAAATGCCGGTCAAAACGGCCGCTGCTAAAAACCACGCACCATTTTTAATTCTTACTTTTCCTGTGCCATGCGCATCTGTACCAATAGACTGAACTATTGAACCGGGTAGAGAATGACTACGAAACGAACGAATGAAACAATAAGCGGCGGCAAGCATCAACGCGATAACAATTGATTCCTGAAGCGCTACGCGGGAAATCCAAACATGTCCTACCGTAACGGCAAAAAATAGGGCGCTTATCACACCGATAGATTTTGAATATAATTCCCGGCCGATAAGGTAAAGGAGGACGACAGAAACTACACCAGCAAGCGCTGCCGGAGTCCTTCCGGCAAAAATATTTTCGCCAAAGCTCTTAAACGATAAATATTCAAAAAAGAAAACAAGTAACGGATGATCGTGGAAAGACAATTTCATCCACCACGGCGCGCTTATAACCCATTGAATTGGGGTCGGCTGTTCAATCCCAAAATTAAAATCAAGCATCTTCATTCCGCGCGCCATATAGCTTGCCTCGTCAGTAACTACGTCGTTGCGATCAAGTTGCCAGAAATAAAAAATGGCTGATAAGGCAATTATTGCTCCGAGTATTAAAATATTTATTTTGGGTATTGACAAAAAATTATAAACTTGTTATATTAGCAGTATATTTTTAAACTGGAGCAGGGGGAGGAAAGAATGCCTTTTCTAAGAATCATCTGTCTAAACAGGCTTGAAAACCTTGACATGTTAATTCTTTCAACTCTCGTTGGCTCAATTTTTGGCCAAGACAAAGAGATAGGCTACTTTGAAGGTGGTAAAACTATAGAGATCGTTGGAGATGTGAGTTCACTGAGGGCTGTTCAAGAAGGGGTTTATGGTCACTGGCCCGTCAACGCACGGTTTCAAGAATTGGCCCTTGGATTCTACCCCGGCGGTCTGAAATCATGGCATAAAGATTTTCCGCGCCTTATGGCCAAAGTAACCGATGTTCAAATGCTGTGAAGCAAGACTTTTTCCACCACGCCGCATGGCCTGGTGGTTTATTTTAATATGCTCTGCTTCTATGCTTTATCCTATAAATTTTCACTTCTTTGATCCCGTCGTCTATCTCATATAAAACCCGCCAATCACCGATGCGAATCCTCCAAGCATTTTTAGAACCAATAAGTTTTAGGGCGCTATCACGAGGGTTAACTCTCAATTTCAAAAGCCGCTCAATGATACGATTATGCATTGAACGCTCCAACAAACCCAGATCGCGCTCGGCCCTTGATTCAAGTAAAACTCTATACACGTTTGCCGAGATAATTTTTTAGTTCTCTAAATGAAGTTTTAGATTTTTTAATTCTGCGAAGCTCGGCTAAATCTTCCTTATCATCAATACTTTCAAGCAGTTTTTCATATTTTTTTATATCTAAAATAACCGCCTGCGGCTTTCCATTGCGGATGATAATTTGCGGTCTTGTCTCTACAATTGACATATTTCAATAATACAGTTTATAAGAAGTCAGTCAACTAAACACCTTCTTCTCTCAATTTTTCAATAATCTCCCGCGCTTTTTTAGAAAGTTTTTTAGGCGTCTCAACTTTTATCTCAACCAAAAGATCGCCTCGGCCGTAACCGGAAGTATGCGGGACGCCCTTGCCGCGGATTTTTAAAATATCGCCGGACTCGGTGCCTTCCGGGATTTTTAGAGAAATGCTGCCGTCAGGAGTTGCCGCGTCAACTTTAGAGCCAAGCGCGGCATCGGTAAATTTAATCGGCAAAGACATAATAATATCATCAGCCTGACGCTTGTATATTTTTGACGGTATAACATGAGTCTTTACGTATAAATCGCCGGGTGTGCCTCGGACAACCGACGCTTCGCCTTTGCCGGAAACTTTTAAAATTTCATTGTTATTTATTCCCGCAGGCACAAAAATTTCAATCCGCTCAGCGCGCTCCACCGCCCCCCTGCCCTTGCAAGAACGGCACGGCGTTTCGGGAACCTCGCCTTTCCCCGCGCACTCCGCGCAAACGCTCACTTGGGAAAATACGCCAAGAATCGTTCTCTGTGTCCGTTCTATCTTGCCGGATCCGTGACAAACCGCGCACGTTATCATTTTAGTTTTATCTTCCGCCCCGCTTCCGCCGCATTGCTCACACTGAGAAAGCTTATTCAGCGATACTTCGTGTTTACCGCCAAAAATCATCTCCTCAAACTGTATTTCAAGGTCTATCTGAATATCTTTTCCGCGTTTTGTTCTTGGTTCACGCCTTCCTCCTCCGAAGCCAGCGCCGCCGAGCATCTCGTCAAAAACGTCAGAAAGGTCGAATTCGGCAAAATCTTTAAAATCTCCGCCAAAATTGAACCCGCCAAAACCCCCTGCTTTGCCAAAATCAAATCCGCCTTGCCCAAAAGGCGACCCGCCCTCAAACACTCTCCCAAATTGGTCGTATTGCGAGCGCTTTTTATCATCTCCCAGTACCTGGTAAGCCTCATTTACTTCTTTGAACCGCTCCTCATTGCCGCCTTGTTTATCAGGATGATAAATATGCGCCATTTTTCGATAGGCCTTTTTTATGTCCTCTTTTGAGGCATTTCTAGGAACCCCGAGTGTTTTATAGTAGTCCTTATTCATAATTCATAATGCGAAAGTTGCAAATTTTATGCGAATATCCCAAATGGGTATCCTATATCTTCAATTCGCGGCATTCGCATATCCATTCGTAGTATTTGCATTATATTATAACGTTAATCTCTCCACTTCCACACTTACAGTTTCCCTCTTTATTACCCCGAGCGCAAGAAGCATTTTGATGGATCCCCAAACGACTCCGAGTGAAATTAAATAAAGCGGAAAGGTAAGCGCCTTAATCGCAAGGAAAAATCCGAAGGCGGATAAATACGGAACATAACGCTTATACTCTCCGAGAAAATCTTCAATTTTTTGGTTCGCAAGCCGATAAATGAGATTTCCGGCGCGTTCCTTGCCGGAAACATTAATGCCAAGACCTTGTTCCAGGACTTTCCGCTGCTCTTCCACCAGTTTTTCTATTTGCGATCGAGAAGTTTGAGAGATACCGGTGCTTTTTAACTGATCTTCTGCGTTTTTGCGAAGCAACTCATCAACAGAAGCCGATGCCTGAAAACCGGGAATGATATTTTGCAAAGCGTCCTCGAGATACGGCAAAGTGAGTTCAAAGGCGGTTTCGGGTATAAATGTCTGTTCATCAGAAACAATAATCCTGGAAAAATAAAAAATGGACACCATCACGGCAACAGCGGTGAAAAAAAACGGAAGGCCTTGCCGTAAAACCTTATTGACGCCGAATGTATTCTCGCTCTTAGCCGCTTTCCGAATACTGCGATACGCCAATAAACCGAACAAAAGCGTTAACACGAGGCCCGAAATAACCGGCATGCTTGCTCTGACAAAAAAGAAGGAGCCCGTGAATGCCGCGAAAACAGCGGCAACTCCCAACCACAACGTCTCCCCGAGCATGGCAACAAGCGCAAGAGCCGTCGCGAAAAGAAAAAGTGAGGCAATCGGCAAAGAAAAAAGAACACCGTCGCTGAAAACTCCTAAAAAAACAAGCTGCTTCCACAAGTAGGCATTAAAAATGCCGGAAGTTACGACAAGAATCGCGATGATTAACTCTTTAACACTCATGATTGACAACCAAGATATCTTTCGAGTAACCTTTTTAAGGAAGCTATGCGGCGGCGCGGCCCGGATGCAGGGCGCTCGCCGGAGGCGAGAGGTGCAGGTAAAACCCTGTCACGCCGCACGGCTTCTGCCGCCGGAGTGGATTAGATACCCACTGCAATTCCGGCGGCTCTTTTATTTTTCGTCGCCTTTTCTATCTTCGTACTCCGCATCCTTTACCTTTCCGCCGCCCGGTTCAGCGTCACCACCTTCTTGCTTCTTATACAAAAGCTCACCGATTTGCTGAGCCGCAGCAGAAAGTTCCTGCGTTGCCCTTTTTATCGCCTCAGCGTCTTCTCCCTCCTTGGCCTTTTTTAAGGCTTCGATTTTTTCTTCTATATTCTTTTTCGTATCTGCCGGAATTTTTTCTCCAGCCTCGCGAACGCCCTTTTCAACAGTATAAACGAGAGCTTCGGCAATATTTTTTGCCTCGATAGCCTCGCGTTTTTTCCGATCGTCCTCCGCATGAATTTCCGCATCTTTCTTCATCCGCTCAATCTCCTCTTTAGAAAGAGACGCGGACGCCTCAATGCGAACCGATTGCTCTTTTCCCGTCGCCTTATCCTTCGCCTTCACGGATAAAACGCCGTTTGCATCAATGTCGAAAGTAACTTCAACCTGCGGAACGCCCCGGGGAGACGGAGGAATACCGTCAAGAATAAAACGCGCCAGGGTTTTATTGTCTCGAGCCATCTCCCGCTCACCCTGTAATACGTGAATTTCCACTTGGGGCTGATTATCGGCGGCAGTTGAAAAAACCTGCGATTTTGCGGTTGGAACCGTGGTGTTTTTCTCTATAATTCTTGTCATGACGCTTCCGAGAGTTTCAATACCAAGCGACAACGGCGTTACATCCAGAAGCAAAACGTCTTTAACGTCTCCCTGCAATATCCCTGCCTGAACCGCGGCGCCAAGCGCCACGACTTCATCGGGGTTAATAGAGCGATTCGGCTCCTTGTTGAAAAGTTTTTTAACGGCCTCCTGAATCGCGGGCATTCTGGTTTGGCCGCCGACAAGAATCACCTCGTCAATGTCATTCAACCCAAAACCGGAATCTTTTACCACTTGCCGGGTAATTTCGGCTGACTTATCAATCATGTCGCGGACCAAATCTTCAAGTTTGGCGCGGCCGAATCGCATAACCATATGCCGCGGCCCGGACGCATCGGACGTAATAAAGGGTATGTTTATTTCCGTTTCGACTGTCGAAGAAAGTTCATGCTTTGCCTTTTCAGCGGCCTCTTTCAAGCGCTGCAAAGCCAAAACATCTTTTGCCAAATCAATCCCCTGCTCTTTTTTAAATTCGTCGACAAGATACTTGATAATGCGCTGATCAAAATCATCTCCCCCAAGATGCGTATCGCCGCCAACCGCCTTCACCTCAATAGTATCTTGCGTGACCTCAAGGACCGAAAGATCGAACGTACCGCCGCCAAAATCATATACGACGATTTGCTCATCTTTCTTTTTATTAAAACCGTACGCCAAAGCTGCCGCGGTCGGCTCATTCAGGATACGGCGCACTTTAAGACCGGCGATCTCGCCTGCCGCCTGCGTGGCCTTCCGCTGGGAATCGTCGAAGTACGCGGGAACGGTAATTACCGCCTCCGTAATTTTTCCACCAAGCTGATCTTCAGCATCTTGTTTCAGCTTCTGCAAAACCATTGCTGAAATTTCTTCCGGCCTCCACCACTTACCTTGCCCCGAGCCTGTCGAGGGGTCGCCCATTTTCACCTCAACGCCGCCATTTGCCGCCTCACGCATCTCATAGGGAAGCCATCCCTTGTCGCGCTTCACTTCAGCGTCAGTAAACTTGCGGCCAATAAGCCGCTTTACGGAAAACAGAGTATCTTTCGGATTCGTCACTGCCTGACGCTTCGCGAGCAACCCGGCGAGACGATCGCCGGATTTTGCCGCAGCGACAATGGAAGGCGTGGTCCGGTTACCCTCTTTGTTTTCAAGTATCCTCGGCTCGCCCGCCTCAACCACGGCCATTGCTGAATTGGTTGTTCCAAGATCTATTCCTAAAATTTTCTGCATATCTTTTATTTGACTTATTTTTACTACTATGTTATTTTAAACTCACTATCTAAGATTTGGCCCCTGGAGGTGCCGCATGATGTTCTTTTATAAAATCTACATTGGAATGTTGGCATTTTGCGATGTCGCAAGTTTTTTCTTAATGATAATTGGTTTTCAGGATAAGGCTTGGCTAACGGTGCTTTCTGGGGCAATCGGTATAACTCTTTGGACGCCCCTCATTGCCGAAGCGATCTATGACATGTTCATATCTATTTCCAAATCTCAAACCGCAAATTCGTTGCAAAAGGAAGACACCTTTTAATGGAAATGCTTGCATTTCTTGCGCTTCTTGGCGGATTTGCATGGTGGACATGGAAGAGAATTCCCGGAGAGATTCGCAAGGTGCTTGCGAAGCCCGTCAAAAAGCTCAGAAAAAAGATCACGCCATGGAATTAATCGCTGTGAATGAGAGTTTCCGCAATTCCCGATTCAAAGTAACGATCCCGATGCGTTCTTTCTTCTCCCCGGCCAGAGGCATCCTGCCGGGAACAGTCATCATACTCACCGGAGAGTTTTTAATCAAAATTTCACGAAAATTCCGCTTTAACGGAACCGCAATTCCATCATGCTCCATGAAAGTCGGGATACGATGGGGCAAAAATATGAAGGGAACGGATTGGGTAACAGAAACACGACTCAAGAGATGCGCCATACCGACACCAGAACCGCCCGGCACCTTTCCGCCAAGTAAGGCGATTGAGGAAATAAAACGACTTTCCTTTTCAACCCCTCGCCGCCGCCGTTAAACCGGCGGTTTTTCTTATAATCAACTTGTTCGGCCTTTCGACAACCTGACCCTCGCGGGCCTCAAGACTTTTTCTCGAAACGCATACCCCCTCTGAACGATTTCAGCAATCCTTCCTTCCACTTGCTCCGATTCAACCTCACCGACGCTTTCGTGTTTTGAAGGGTCAAATTCGTCATCCGCTTTGACTGCAATTTCTGAAAGTCCGCGTTTTTTCAAAATATCTTCAAGTTGGGAACGGATAAGCAATATACCCTGCTCTTCGAACTTTTGCCGGTCTCCGGACGGCCGTTGCCTGCCGCTTTGAGACGCAAGATCAAAACTATCAAGTATTGGTAAAACATCGCCTATCAGGCCGGAAACAATGAATCGAGCCATATCCTCAAAACGCTTCCCCTCGTCTTTCTTGTAATTGATGTGCTCGGCGCGAGAGCGCTGCCAACCGTCAAGGTATTCCTTCTTGTCAACATCACACTTTTTCAGTTCCTCTTTAAGCTTCTTTATTTTCTCAGTACTGTCTTGGGCTGAAAATTCCTCATCAGGAACTATTTCTGTTTTTTCTTCTGCCATGTTTGTCTAAATTTATAAGATTGTTATTAATCATTAAAAAGCCGCTGCATTGCCCGTAAAAGAGCAAGATTATGATTATAATCCATTCGGCGGGGGCCGAGAATCCCGAAAACCGCTTCCTCCCCATACGGCGTCGGACAGCCCGAAATTATCATGGTATAGTTTCTTGCCTCTCTGATGGGATTTTCCTCGCCAATGAACACTCGCGGCTCTTCCAAGCCCTCGGCCACAAAAAAATCCTTAAAATCATCATCAAGAAAATCAATCAATTCGCTAAACTCGTGAATTCTTTTCTCATCGGCAAATTCCGGATCGCTAAAAGCCTCGGCAATACCGGATTTGTAAAGAACGCCGCGCCCGAAAAATCCCGCCATGCTGAACTCTCCGGAAAGTTCGCTCAAAAGGCGGCTTGCATGTTTCAAAAAATTAAACTCATTATTGATGCTCCGAAGCGGGCGGAACGACTTTTCAATTCTCTTCTCTGACTTTGGATCGGGCAGATTCTCGCCAATAAAAAAGCGATACCCCTTATCGGTAGGAATGCGGCCCGCCGATGTATGCGGCTGAACAATAAATCCGTCTCGGTCAAGACGAAGAAGCTCGTTTCTGACAGTTGCCGGGCTGTATGGCAGGCGGTATTTTTTCACAAGCTCCCCGGAAGATACCGGCTCAGCCATTTCTACATATTCCTGAATAAGGGCCCCAAGAATAGATTTTTGCCGTTCCGTTAACATAATTCTGAATTATAAATGCTGAATGCTAAATAGTTTGTAGGGGGTCCTGTAAAAATTTCATTCAACATTCAGAATTTAGCATTCAGTATTCTTATCATTATACCCTATCCATTATACTCCGATTAGCAGTCATGTCAAGAGAGTGCTAATTGAAAAGGCCCCACAAAATGGGGCCTGAAAACACGGCGTTTAACCGATAAACCGCTCGGCTTGGAGCGTCCACAACCGCTTATAGATACCGTCATGCTCGAGCAATTCATCATGCTTACCCATCTCAACGATCTTCCCCTCGTCAATCACCACAATCCGGTCCATCTGCACGATCGTCGAAAGGCGATGCGCAATCACAATAGCGGTTTTCTTCCGCATCAGATTTTTCATTGCCTCCTGAATAAGAGATTCTACTTCGGAATCCAAGCTGGAAGTTGCCTCGTCGAGAATAAGAACGGGGGTGCTGGCAAGAATTGCCCGCGCAATCGCCACTCTCTGGCGTTCCCCGCCGGAAAGTTTTACGCCGCGCTCGCCGACATAGGTGTCATAACCGTCAGGAAACCCTGAAATAAACTGATGGCAGTTTGCCTGCATTGCGGCCTCTATCACCATCTCGTCGGTCGCGTCCGGCCTTCCGTAACGAATATTCTCCTTCAATGCCCGGTGGAAAAGAATTGGCTCCTGCGGAACAAGCGCGATATTCCTTCGCAAGCTTTCCTGCGTGACCGAAGCAATGTTCTGTCCGTCAATGAAAATTCCCCCATCCGCCACGTCATGGAAACGAAGCAGAAGCGAAACAACCGTGGTCTTACCCGCACCCGACGGACCGACTAAGGCGATTTTCTCTCCGGCCGCAATAGACAGATTAAAATCATCAAGAATTTTCCGCGTTCCGCGAAAGTTGAATCCGACATTTCTAAATTCAATCGCGCCCCTGCTAACCGCAATCGGCAAAACACCCGGCTTATCTTTCACCTCATACGGCGTCTCCATAATTTCGACCATTTCGGACGCATCCGCAAACGACTCATAGATTTTTCGCACCACGCGGCCAAAATCCCAAATACGATGGAATATAACCATAAGAACGCCCTGTATTAAGGCGAAATCCCCAATAGTAATCCTTCCGTCTCGCCAAAGACGCACCGCGGTGTACATGAGAATAAAGTTAATAATCAGCATCAGTCCGCCTTGGACCGCATCGGTCACCACATTCACGCGCCACGTAAAAAGCCGGATTCTCGTAAACTCGTCAAGGACCTTCCCGAATAAGGATTTCTCATGCTCCTCTCTGGAAAAAAGCTTAATCGTAACAATGTTGGCGAGCGCATCGGAAAGCACGCCCGTCGTTTCCGAATCTTTTTCTGCCTTTTCCAAATCGTATTTCATCTTCCAGATAGCAATTCGATAATAAAGGAAAACAAAAAAAATAACCCATACTGAAAGAAGCGCGCCAAGAATCGGGTAACGCTGAAAAAGCACCGTGAGAACCCCCGCGATTGCAACAACGAGCGCGAGCAATTTGTCTTCAACGTTATCCGCAACTTCTTCGAATGACCGGCTTAATCTTCGCACTTTCCTCACCAGTGATCCCGTAAAATTATCGGCAAAAAAGCGGTAAGAATGTCCGATGAGATTAGCAAATGCGGTATTTTCCAGATCGCGCATGGTGTAGGCTTCAAACATCGTATTCGCAAAACCCCACAAACGATGACCAACCCATTCAGCGGCGCTGATTATACCGTAAAGCGCTATAACTATTTGGATCAAAAGAATGAACGCGACCTCCGGAGCAAGACCCGCGGAAAGCGTGTCAAAGAACTTTTTCGAGTACCACGAGGCAGTAATTTCAAGCAGAGTAACGCTTATAACAGAGAACATAACAATACCCGCGGCATACGGATATTTCTTAGCATGCTGAAAAAATACCCGGATCACCGATTTCACGATATTCCTATTCAGCGGCTTTTTTTCCTGCCTTTTCCGCATTATGAACATACTCCTTGTTTTTAGTTAACCGACTCGTGGTACAAAATTAATAAACCACGATATGGATAACTTGTCAAACTCTTCCCTGTACCCCGCGTCTATAGTAAAATTTTCTCATGGATTCGCTCAAAACAAAAGCCGGGGTATGGTACAAACTCCACCGCCCGACAAAACAAGAAATCGCGTGGCTTCGGGATGAGTTTAAGCTCCACGAACTCATTCTTGCGGAACTTCAGCGGCCGACCACCCGACCGAAAGTTCAACGCTTCGACGACCATCTCTACCTCGTCCTCCATTTTCCGATCTTCAATGAAAAAGAGCAAAAAACATACCCCCGTGAAATTGATTTTATCATCGGCAAAAAAGAAATCATTACCGTATCGTACGAGCCAATTCCACCGCTTGATGAATTTTTCAAAACCTGCGCTGTCGACAAATCGTGCCAGGACCTCTATACGTCAAAAACAACTCTCCATTTCCTCTATTACATTATCAAAGAATTATACGAATTTTCCCTGCGCCAGCTTGACCATATTCAAGCCAGAATTGGAATTATCGAAGAGGAGGTTTTTTCAGGAAAGGAACGGGACGTAGTTGCTGAAATATCAATTGTCGGGAGAGATATTATTGATTTTCGCCGCTCCCTAAAACCCCAAGGCGTTACCATAGATTCGCTTGCCGCAGAAGGAGAGGCGCTTTTCGGGAAAAATATAATTCCTTTTTTGGAGGGCCTCCAGGGCGAATACCAAAAACTCTGGGGACTTTTGGAAACCCAAAAAGAAACACTGGATGCGCTGTATGAAACCAACACGACGCTTCTGAACATAAAGCAAAACGATACGACACGCATTCTTACGATTATTGCCACCACAACATTCCCGCTTTCTCTCCTTGCGGCTTTGCTTGCGACAAATGCGATCTCCAACCCAATCCTCGGCAATGCATATGATTTTTGGATAATTGGAGGACTTCTTGTTTTAGGAGCCGCAATCATTCTTGGGGCTTTTAAAAAGAATAAATGGTTCTAATTATTGTAGAAGCAGATTTATACAGATGACAACGCGGACCGATGCGGATCCGCGTGAATCCGCGTAGCTATCCTTATTTATCCGCTTCTATTTTTTGTTGAAACTATACAACTACCTCACTCGCAAAAAAGAAATCCTCCGGCCCATAAAAAAGGGCCGGGGTAGTTTATATACCTGCGGCCCAACCGTGTATAACTACGCCCATATCGGCAATTTGCGGACCTATATTTTTGAAGATGTGTTAAGAAGAACCCTCGAGTACCACGGCTATAAAACCCGCCATATTATGAACCTGACCGACGTCGACGATAAAACGATCCGCGATTCCAGGAAGGCAGGAAAAACGCTCAAAGAATTCACGGAATTTTATGCAAAGGAATTTTTTAAAGACCTCGCAAAACTAAATATACTGCGGGCGTTAAAATATCCGCGGGCAACCGCGCATATCCCTGAAATGATTGCATTGATCAACACTCTTTTAAAAAGGGGTTTTGCTTATAAAACAGACGACGGGGTTTACTTCGACATCTCAAAATTCAAACGATACGGGAAGCTTTCCGGAGTCAAAAAACAGAACCTAAAAACAGGGGCACGGGTTGCCGCAGATGAATATTCAAAAGAAGAAGCACGGGACTTTGCGCTTTGGAAGGCGAAAAAACCCGGAGAGCCATCGTGGGAGGCATCCTTTAATTCGGGCGGCCCCGCCTCCGCTAAAGCTATGGCGGGCAGGCCGGGCTGGCATATCGAATGCTCGGCAATGTCCATGAAATACCTCGACAAATCTTTCGATATCCATGCCGGGGCGGTTGACCTCCTATTTCCCCACCACGAAGACGAAATCGCCCAGTCCGAAGGGGCGACCGGAAAACAATTCGTCAAATATTTCATCGAGGGAGAGCACCTTTTGGTTGACGGAAAAAAAATGTCAAAATCTCTAGGTAACATATATACGATGCGGGATCTAGCGGCCAAAGAATTTAACCCTCTGGATTTCAGATACTTTGCGCTGGGCGCTCATTACCGCACACAATTAAATTTCACATGGAAAGCGCTCGCAGCCGCGGGCCAAGCGCGAAAAAAATTGGATGATTTTATTCGGATGCTTGCCGAAGAAAAAAAACGGAAAGGCGTCGAGTTAAAACCCTGGAAAGATAATTTTCAAAAATCTCTTGCCAATGATATTGATACACCAAGAGCTCTTGCCGTCATATGGGATTTAATACGGGAATATAACAAAGCGCCAACCAAATTCGATCCTGCTGCTGTTAAAAAACTGCTTATTGATTTTGATCGCGTTTTAGGGTTACGCCTTAAAGAAATCCGCAAGTTTAGCGTTCCGGAAAACATTCAAAAACTCGTCGCAATTCGTGAGACGCTCCGCAAAGAAAAGCGCTGGCAGGAAGCCGACAAAATCCGCGAAAAAATTAAAAATTTAGGATTTGCTATCGAGGACACGGCCAAGGGGCCGCTATTAAGAAAACAACCATAACGCGATCAATAACTTTTTGTATAGAGTTTGTCTAATTATGGGTAAAAATAAAATAACGGAAAAGGCTATAAAAATAATTTTAATAATCGCGGGTCTTTCACTGATTTTCTTAATAGTTTCGCCGTTTTTTATTTCTACAGAAGAAGGGAGTGTGCTTGAAACCCTCATGCTCTTACTGGTTATCCCAATAATAATGGCGGCTGTAATTTTGGTTGTACTTACCCGTTCCGATATGTTTTCGCGGGGTGGTGATACTTTCTTGCCGCCCTATCTACGAGTAATTGGACTCATACTTTTCGGACTTTGGATACTTTCTTTCTTCGTGGACAACCCTTTTCGATAGAAACTTCTATACGAATGTCGCGGGCCGCATAAAATCAAATGCGGGGTGCATCACGCACCCCGCATTTTCTTTTTCCATAAATACTTCAATACAGCGCTGTATTGAAGTATTTAAAAAAACAAAATCACCACAATCTACTCATGATGAAGAAATCTCCACCGCCCCTTACCCGCGATTGGCGGCAAAGCGAAAAGTCGTATAATACGATCAAGTTTTGCAAACAGCATTTCAAGTTTTCTGTCCTTTTCAAGGAGTACAACCGCTTTCTCAAATCCACCGCCGCCGCGATCCATCCTATCCTTCATTACGCTTATCGTGGCCTCGCTCACCTTCAAAGTCCTGCTTATTATGCCAAACGGATATCCTTTGTAGAGCATTACAACGATGGCAAGTCTCTTTGCAATCATAATTCGCTCTGTTTTTGTCAACAAATCGCTCAATATATCGTTTAGATCTCCCTGGTGTGTAGTACCTGCCAAAAGCTCAATAAACCGATCGTGTAGAGACCGAAGCGTCTCCTTATCTAATTTATTTCTTGATACGTGTGGCATACACGAATACTTTAATACAGCGCTGTATTGAAGTAAAGGAAAATAAAAAAACACCATTAGAAAACTTGGTGTTTATTATCTATGTTTATCAGCTCTTTCGTGCAGCTTTCTTCTATGTCGCTGCTTCTATTTCCGCAAGAATCATTTTAAGCGCCGCAACCGGATCCTCATTTTTCATGATCGGACTGCCGCAAACAAGGCCATCGGCACCCCTCGCGACTGCAACCGCCGGCTCAACTTCAAATCTATGCCGCGCATCCCTGAACCACTTAGGCCTAATGCCGGTTGCGACAGTCATCAGGGGAAATTTTTTAAATATATTCAACATAGCGCCGGGTAGAATAATACCGTCACACCCCGTATTAACTGCGACACCGGCAAAATCATTTACCGCTTCCGCAGTTGTTCGACGGAAAAATTCACGGCAGTGCGGCTCGCTCAGATAAGAAAGAACGGTTAGCGCGAGTACTTTCGTATGGCTCTGATATTTCTTTATATGCCTCACCACATCAATAAGGTGGCCATCCGCAAGAGCGTAAATGTTAAAATAGTCCACGCCGGCTTCCATCAGTTCATCAGTAACCGATACCATAGCGCGCTCATCATGCCACATTTTAAGATCCGCAAACACCGGCCGACCAAGGTCAAGAATCCGCCTTACCGCGCGCCGAATACCATGTTTCAAAAGGTAATCAAGATTAACCTTAAATCCAAACCGGCCGTCAGCTGAATTCAAATCATATGCGGTATTCAATGTCTTCCGCTCATTCAAAACGAGGCCATCAAGCGCGATAAAAAGTATCGGCGTTTTCATCTTGCCGCCCCCCCTTCATCTTATAACTTCTCAAGTGTTAAAGAACTGATGCTTTATTGTTACTTAACAAAGAAATTCTATCAAGTAAAGTATATTCAGCCCCGGTAATTTTTAGCCGCGACTCCATAATGTCTATCGCCGAAACTTCAAGAGCAAGGGGCAGCTGCTCGAGAATTCTCGTCTTTTTTTCAATTTCCGCAAGACCGCCTTCTTCAAACCGAGCAAGCGTGATATGCGGATAAACTGCTCTCTCTTCTTTTTTAAATCCACCGACGCTTTTTTCCAGAACAATCCGCTCTTCAAAGCGGCGCTTCAGTTCAAGAAGCTTTTCCGAAGCCGCCCCAAAAAGCCAGATCATTCTCGCTTCCTGCCCCGGTGGAGCGAGCTCTATTGAATTGAATGGTATAGAAAAAGAATGAATTTTTCTTGCTTCCTCCAAAAGCAGCAATCGGACGGCCTCAAACTCCTGATCGGTCACATAAAAAGGCGGCACCAATGTGATGTGCCAATTTTGCGGCGGCACCCAGCGAATCGGAAGCCACTGCCATCGCTTAACCGCCTCCGTGATTTTCTCGCGGAGTTCTTCGGAAAGTCCGGTTGCAATAAAAATTCTCCGGCGCATATCATTCGCCGTTTGAAAATTCGCGGAAACGACAAAATTCGCACTCGCTATGCGCCTTCGGCTCGCCATCCCTGACAATACGGACAACTTCTTCCAAAATTCCAAGACCGTTTTGAGGGCTTAGTTTTAATTTTACGAGCTCGGTGACAAAATCAGCAGAACTTTGCGCGTATTCTTTCGGCCAAAAAAACAACAGGTATCCGTATCCGGCAACCGGATAACCGTTCTTTTCAAAAAGCAAAGCGTAAAGATCAAGCTGGGTTTGATAGTGGGCCGCAGTGTCTTCTTTAAGCGGATAACCGCGGGTTTTAAAATCAATCGGAACAAATTCGCCCTTCTCGTTAATAAGCAAATCGTCAATCGCGCCTTTTAAAGTAAGGTCAAGTTCTGTAAACACGTAAGAAATTCCTTTCCAGTTGTTGCGCCATACGTCAAGAAACGCGCGATCAGTATAAAGCGTTTCCTTGCCCAAACCGCGAAGCTCCGGGGGTAATTCTTCTTTCTCCCGATATCCGTCAAAATAGGTTTTGAAAAGACGGTCAAATCCTCCGGGCAGGCTTGGAAATATCCCTGACGGCCGCTTCAATCCTTCGCGAAAATAAAGCCACAAACATCTCGGGCACTCGAGAAGCATGCCGATTTGCGAAGGAGAAACGGTAATAGAAGATTTTGGAGTTGTTTTCGATCCCCTGTTTTTATACATGCACCCGGATCATAACATGAACGCAAACTTTTCAGAAAAGCCAACCAAAAAGTTGACAAAACGGGAATAATTTGCTAAAACAAATTTTGTTCCTTGTAAATTAGGACATGCCAAAAAACAAAAGAAGGAGCGGGATTTATGGAGCTCTTCTTGCTCCTCGTCATTCCTCTGCTTATCGCCTTGGGGGCGTTTTTGTGGAGTACTTTGAAGCGGGATCGCCGCTACATTATCAGTCTCAAAGAATTTCTGGTTATGGTTGGGGTTGTAGTGTTTCTCATGCTCGTCGGTTACTTTATCTCCCGCTATGCGGCAACCTACGACAACGAGCTCTGGAACGGCCGCGTCGTCAATAAGCAACAAGAACGAGTGTCATGCGAACATTCCTATCCTTGCAATCCGCACCCATGCATGTGCGACGATAAAGGCAACTGCAGCACCTGCTGGGATACCTGCTATGAACATTCCTATGACTGGGATTGGGCGCTTTACACTTCAAACAGCGAACGGATCGAAATTAACCGAATTGACCGACAAGGAGTGAATGAACCCCCGCGATATACGAAAGCAAAGAGCGGCGACCCGACGGCGGTAATTCACGGCTATACGAACTACATAAAAGCAAATCCATGGTCAATCATGCGAAGAAGCGGCGCGATGGAGGAATTCAAAAACCTCATGCCGTCCTACCCTCTTAACATATACGACTACCATTATGTTGATCGCTTCATCGCGCTCGGTGTTACAATCCCTCCGGACGCTTCCCCGCTTTGGAACCGCGACCTCATGGAAGTAAACGCTGATCTTGGAAAGAAAAAACAGGTCAACATCATTTTTGTCGTTGTACCGACCGCTGACTCTTCTTATCTTCACGCCCTCGAAGAAGGATGGCTTGGAGGAAAAAAGAACGACCTCGTAGTCATCTTCGGTGTCGCCCGCTATCCGGAAGTCAGCTGGGTGCGAGTGATGTCGTGGACGCAGGCAGAAGAAGTCAAAATCGGCCTGCGTGATTCCCTCCAAGAGATCGGCTCCCTCGAAAGGCACGAGGAAATAATTACCAAAACAAAAGAGCTGGTAGACAAACTCTTTGTCAGACGGCCCATGGCCGACTTCGAATACCTTATGGCAGGCGTCCGCCCGCCGCCATGGACACTGATTACTCTTCTTATCGTCGGAATAGGAGTTTCTGTGGGGCTCGCCGTCTTTTTCTATAGGGAAGACCCGTTTGAAACTGGCAGAAAACACTGGTAACGCGATAAACTGCAAAAACCCCGAACGGGAAAGGAGAGGTCACATGAGTAAAGGGCTCGTAATCACCGTTGCTGTTCTTGCGGTATTGGGTGTATTGGTTCTCGCCGTCGTCGGTTCGCTTATCGGCTTCAATAACACCGCTGTTCGCATGGAAGCGGGCGTTAAGGCGCAGTACGAACAGAACCGAAATAACTACGACAACTACTGGAAGAAGCTGAAAGAAATCGCACAGGTTCCCGCAATGTATGTTGACGATATGAAAAAGCTTTGGGACGGCGTCATGACGGGCCGTTACGGAAAAGAAGGTTCCCGGGCAATGTTCCAGTGGATCCAGGAACGGAACCCCAAGCTTGACCCCTCGCTTTACCGAAAAATCCAGGATGTCGTCGAAGCCGGCCGCAATAGCTTCGAGGCAGATCAAAAAATGCTGATCGACAAAAAACGCGAATACTTCGACACCTACCTCAAGACTTTCCCGAATAGCGCGCTTGCCGGACTCCTCGGCTTTCCGAAAATCAACCCTGCAGACTACGCAATTGTCACTTCGGAAGAGACGGAAGAAGTGTTCAAAAGCAAAAAGTCGAAACCGCTGAAACTCCGAGACGAAAACTAAAAGAGCTTAAAAATCGAGATGCCGCATGCGCGGCATTTTTTCTTATATAAAAAGCGGCCTTCAGGCCGCTTTCTTAATTTTCCCCGACGCGCATTTTCATTTTGACAGGATGAGCGCCTCGAACCAAAGAACTGGTAGAAATATAATGGACCCCGGTTTCAGCAATCAAGCGAAGATCCTTATCGCCTATGCCGGATGCTTCGAAAATAATTTTGTCACCGTACTTTTGTACCGCTTCAGCCATCATTTTCAAACTCATATTGTCGAGAAGCACGTGGCTGACCCTGCCGTCGGCTACGACAACCTCAAGCTCCTCAAAAGTTTCCACTTCGATCTCGACGCTGACCAAATGCGACTTTGCCAGGAAAGCGCGGTCAATCGCTTTTTTAATCCAGCCGTCGATCTGAATATCTTCTTTCTTGATAAGAATCCCATCATATCTTCCAAACCGGTGATTGGTTCCGCCGCCGACCCTTACAGCATACTTTTCAAACACGCGAAGGCCGGGCGTAGTTTTTCTCGTATCAAGAAGTTTCGCAGGCAAACCCTTGATTTCATCGACCGCTTTTCGCGTATGCGCGGCAATTCCGGAAAGGTGCTGGAGAAGATTCAAAACCGTACGGATACCGTGGCGAAGTGTTTCAACCTCAATGTCAATTCTGGCAACGATATTTCCTGAAGAGAAAGCCCTTCCTTCTTCAAGTAAAAAGATCGCTCGCGGCTTCTGAACGCCGTCGGGAGTAATAAGCGAAAAGGCTGGAACAATCAATTTCCCTCCGCACATAACTCCCGGTTCTTCCGCAATGATTCTCGCGCTAACGAAACGCAGCGAATCGTTCGACTCAACCGCAACAGGTCCAATATCTTCCGCCAAAAATTCTTCAAGCTTTCGACGAACGAAAATCTCGTTCATTTCAGATCCCCTTTCTTAGACGATCCGAAGCATTCGCTCAATCGGAACGCGCGCCCTTTTCGCAAGCTCTACATCAACGGTAATTTCGTGCTTGAGATCGCGAAGCGACTCATAAACCTTCCGAAGCGTATTCTGTTTCATGAAGGGACAGATCGCTTCACGGCTTGCCGGAATAAAAGTTTTTCCCGGAGCGGCTTTTGACATCGGATAAATATTACCGACTTCGGTAGCAACAATAATCTTTTCGGCATCCGTCTCCCGTGCAAACTTAATCATTCCCTGCGTTGATAAAAACCGCATCCGGCCTTCGGAACTGTTCATCAACGGCACGAGACACGCTGACTGGCAGCCGCACTCCATGTGCCCTGCAACAACCGCATCGGGATGCTTGGCGAGCTCCTCCTGCAAATGCTGCGGACGAATCCGTTCGTGAACGTGGCACGCGCCCATCATCAACCATAACCGGTCAACCGACTGCCCCATCCCCAAAAGCATCTTTGCCGCGTAAAGTCCGAGAAAAACATCCGGGCCAAAAAGCACGGGGCCGTCGTGATTTTCAAACACGTATTTGATCACCTGCGGGGAATTTGCCGAAGCGCAGCAATAATCGCTTTCCGCCTTTACGTCAACATACGTATTCACGTAACTTACCACCACCCCATCGGGATGTTCTTTCTTCCAAGCGCGGATTTTCCCCGCATCCGCGTGCGAAGCTAAAGAACAAAGCGCTCTCAAATCAGGGGCAAGCACTTTCTGGTGCGGCTTTTTCATAACCGCAAGAATCTGGTTCATAAAAAGAACCGCCGCCTCAACCAAAACGTCCGCATCCGGCGCAACGCCCTTTTGCGCGAGAAATAAAGAATCGCCGACAGCATCCGCCACATCCTGAACGTCAGGCGGCATGTAATTATGCGCAAGCACCAAAGCGTTCCGTTCCCGCTTCAAACGCACGATTTCTTCGCAGAACCACTGCCGCTCTTCAGAAGAAATATTTTCAGGGAATGCGTCAGCAGGAACTTCCGGAATTTCATTTGGCGGGCCGAGGTCAGTTGTATCGATAGCCGCGATTGCTTCTCGCGCAGGGAGAATGTCTCCGGAAAGAACCTCACGAACCATTACGAACCCCCCTTTCTTTCAAAAAACTTTCTACAAGTTCGATATCCTCGATAGCATTACCCATACAACTTGATGCGCCGGGAGAAGGCGTTACATTGCAAATTACCGGATTATCCGAATCACCGACAAACTTACCGAGACCCATTTCCAGCTTCCTGGTCTTGAGGTTCAAAAGCTGGGGCCTGATACCGCCCATTCCCCTTCCGAAGTGCAGGTCGCGAAACCGCATCGTCGGAATGACCTTCTGCGCTCCCCACTTGAGAAAAAACCATTTTCCAAGAATTGGAAAGTTATATAAAATGTTCTTCAGCTCAAAACGGGACAGCCTCGGATCGCCGAGGACTCGCAAAAGCGTCAAAAAATAATCCCACGGCCGGAGCATTCCCATTTTCATAAAATCCACGATGGTCGAAAAATGATGGCGTTCAAAGAACGGAAGCACAATCGCAGTCGGCCCGATCCGCGTTTCATTTTCATTATAGACCGCGCGATCCGCATGAGGCGCTGCAAAAGGAATGTTTTCGTCCTGGACCGTATAAACCTTTCCGTTCAGAAACTTCTCCGTCGTGTAGTGGAAACTCCCCGCGACAGGCAGAATCGCGTACTCTTCCGCAGGAAGACCGTTTTCCGCATGGCGGACGCCGAGACGCTTCGCAAACATCAAACTATAAGGCCCGGCAGAAATCACAAGGGTTTTTGCCCGGAATACGCCTCGGTTAGTCTTTACAAGGTAAGTATTGTCTGCATCGCGCTCAATGCCAAAAACCTTAGTGCGAAAGAACGCATGAAATTCCTTACCATTTGCTTTCGCCTCTTTATCGCCTTCCCGAACAAACGATTCGGCAAGCTGGGCGTAATCTACCGCATGCCCCTTGCTATACAGCGCATAAAGATGTTTCTTCTCATCTTCATTTCTTCCTTCAACGACTTTCGGCTCAATCGCCGCAATCTCCTGCCATCCAATAAGTTCAAGATCAGGATAATGGGGTTTCAGCATCTTGAATCTCATCCGCAGAAGGTTTGCCTCCTCCACATTCGTGCTAATGACCATAGCCGGCAACTCAACATACGCGCCGTGCCCGCGCTCCTTCAGGTAAGCGACAAGATACTTATAAAACGCATGCATCCGCAAGGCCTTCGGAAGAGAAAAGTTTGTTTCCTTGTCTCCGCGATGGGCGGTTTCGGCATTCGCAAGCACATTCGAATTAACCTGTGCTACGGCATGATGCTTTTCAAGGAGTGCGGCGCTCCGTATTTCAAACGAAAGAGCCGCTCGGAAATAAACTGCCGTCCCCACCACTCCGCCGCCGATAATCACGAGGTCATAAGCATCGCCATCGCTTCTCATGCCGATAGCTCCTTTCGCGCTATTGATAAGCGTAAAAGCGGCGTTTTTCATGATCCCTCCCCCTTCTTCAAATTTCAAGGAACTACTTAGTGTACTTTTTACACTATACGCATGGTAACAAAACCGCTTTCGGTTTGTCAAGTAGTTTTCACCGTGCTACGCTTAAATGGCATGTCGAAAACACCATTCAAAAAAATTGCTTTTTATTACCGGCAAGACATACGGAATGCCGCGTTTTGGACAAAACGTCTTACGCAATGGATAACGCGCCATTATCCAAAAACGGCAATTCTCCCCCCGAACGCGGTTCCGAAAAGACGAAAAGAGGCGCCCGGTGTGCTTTTCGTTCTCGGCGGCGATGGTACCATCCTTGAGGCCGCACAAAAGTTTCTCAAATGGAACCCTTTAATCATGGGGCTTAATCTCGGGCATGTCGGCTTTCTTGCGTCAGTGCGAAACCAAAATCATTTTATTAACGGAGTTAGCAAAGTATTTTCGAAAAAGTACAGAGTTCTCCCCAGGATGCTGATACGCGGAACCCTTTTTCGGAAAGGCAAAAAAATATTCTCGCAAGACGCCCTGAACGAAGTAACGGTGCAAAATCTCTCGGGCCTTGTTGACATTACGGTGTTTGTCGACGGCCATCCGGTACAAAAAATCCACGGAAGCGGGGTTCTCGCCTCCACCGCAACAGGATCAACCGCTTACAATATGTCCGCCCATGGCCCGATTGTAATGCCGGACATCAAATGCTTTGTCATTACCGAACTTTTCGACCACAACATACCAACACCAAGCTTGGTAATCAAGCGAAACCGGACAATCACCATACAAATCGGGGACTTCCGAAAGCGCGGACAGTTTTCCATTAAAAAGACCGGGGAGCCCGCAGATGCCGTTTTGTTCGTTGGGTCTTGGGAAATTATCGCCCTCCAAAAAGGGGATATTATTCGCATCGAAAAATCAAGCCGCCTTATCAGGTTTATAGAGCTCGAAAAAAATTATTTCTTCAAAAGTCTGCAGGAAAAATTCGCCTTTCGGTAAACCCAGATTCGGAAGAGCTTCGCAACCTCATATTCTTTCCCGATGGACACGTACGATACTATTGGCAGTATCCCGGCTCAATTATCTTCTAAGGATGTTGCTTATAAGCAAAACAAAACCGGCTGAAATTCAGTCGGTTATATTTTAGTTTATCGTATTGTTGCGCACCTTGAAGACGGCTGCGGTCTTTGTTGCACGCGAGGAATTCTCATAACCATGGAATCGTACGGCTCAAAAGAAATTTCTGCTCCGGCCCTCATCATTTCCATCACCGCGCGGCGACTGTCCCCTTCGTTACGTTCAACGCCGCGGCAGCAATTTATCAAAACCCTGGTTTTGTAACCGATCAAACACGCATCAAGAACCGTCGCCTTTACGCAATAATCGGTGGCAAGACCGGCAACATACAAAAGCTCGACACCGCGGAAAGGAAGCGTTTGACGAAGCGTCATTGAAAACTGATCACGGCCATCGAATGCAGAATAACCGTCTACTTCGCGCGACAACCCGGATACGGCGCAGCCTTTAGAAAAAATACGAAGCTCCTCGGGAAGATACAATTCAGGATAAAATCGAGCGCCCTCGGTATTTTGAATGCAGTGCGCCGGCCACTGGCCCCCGAACTCCACAAAATGTCGCGAATTCCTTGGATGCCAGTCTCTTGAGGCACAGATAAACCACTTCTCATGTATGGCTCGAGCAACCACGCAATTTAACGGCTCAATAACCCTGTCGCCATCCGGCACGGGAAGCGCGCCGCCAGGGCAAAAATCATTCTGCACATCCACGATCAAAAGCGCGGTTTTTGCCATTACCTCCCCTTTCTTCACAAACAAAAAAATTACAAAAGAACAAAAAGTAGTATATGTTTTGCGGCCCAAAAAGTCAAATCAAAAACCCCGCGTCATTTAATAACACGGGGTCTTACCTCTTCGTTTTAATTCTATGAAAACTTTTTAAACCACTTGGTCGCAAAAATTTTAACTTGATATTCCGGACCGGCGGCCTGTCCCGCCCTTGCTTTTACTTCGTCGTAATCTTTCCAACCCCCTATCCGTGTATAAACCAATTTTTTACCCCCCTCTATTTTTTGAATGCCCATCCAAACATCGGGAGATTTCCCGGCCTCAAACTCGTTTAACTCTGTAATTGCTTCAAATGGACCTTCTCCAACATTTTGGGGCAAACCTTTTTTAACTGCCTCCTCTGACCATGTCACGGTATCCCCGAGCAAAAAATCCTCTTTTCCACGCCATTCCTTTCCGAATTTATCCGCCAGTTCTTTCCCATAACCTGAAAACATTGACGGCTCCCCTTCTCTTCGTGGTCTCATATATATAAACCCGTGTAAAAAAGTCTATACTTGCTAACTCTTTAGCAAAGAGTAGTTTCTTACATAAAGAATTTAATTATTTATTACCTATTTCGAAAATCCTGATAATGCTTCAAAAAGTACGATTTGAAGAATCTTGCTATTTGCGTTTAATATCAACTTTATATGTTTTGCCAAGTCACCATCTTTATCCAGAAGGCCTTGAACCTCTCTATTTGAATTTAACTGATGCCAAAGAGTTTCCGGCATACTTTCTAATTTCTCCGTTCGTTCCCGTTCTTCCATATCTTCTAACTCGACTTTGAACTTTTCGGCCAAAGAGTTATATTCTCTCTCGATGTGTCTCATCAACTTTGTATAGGCATCGGCTCCTATTTTATCCTTGAGTTCTTTTGTTAAATTAGTAAATTCAATTAACGCCTTCGCGGCTTCAGGACTGAATCTACGCATAGTGTCGACAAACTGAAAAGCTTTTTCGTAATCTTCTCCCAAAGGGCGACTTCGGCCTTCTACATGAGCTTTTTGTTCTGCGACGTGTCTCACCGCCTGAGCCTCTTCTGCGGCTTCTTCAAAGGGTAACTTTTTTCTCCCGAACATATGAATTTAATGTAATTAAAATTGTCTTAGCTATTAACGATAATAGCGTAAATCCTTATAAAAATAAACGATCCTATTTACCTCACCAAATAATCAACGTCGCGAAGGGGTTGGGCCGGCATTTCATAAGCCCCCCTCATCGTACCCATACCGCCGCCCCCGCCCCCCGGACCCCCGCTTTCCCCATCCTCATATTGACTATTGTTCCTGCTTGCAGCAACCCTAACCATCATAAGCTTGTTCATTCCTCCTCCCCGTACCGCCTTAAGGCCTGTTTTTGGCTCCAAAGAAGAAATCGCATAAGCATTCATAAGCCTCGTAATAGATTCCCGATCAAGCGGGGTATAAACCGGCTCAAGGAAAATTTGCGGCTTGCCGTCGGCTTTTCGATGAACAATTTTTGTAAGACGCCTTGCAACGGCAGCCCGGATAAACGCAAACGTATGACTTTGAAACACCTTAAGCCGCTCTTCCGTATCCGCCGCGTTTTCTAACTCCTGATTTACTTCCTCCGGCAATTTATCAAGATCCACCAACAAACAATTTTTTGTGTACGCATCGGCAACATACGCCGCAAGCACATAGTCCCCGTTTTCATAATGCTGGCACGACCTCGCGCTGCCGGGATAAGTCCCGACAGTAAGCAAAGCCATCGGATTGTCCGTAAAGATGAGCGCAAGACGCTCTTTTCCAATCGGATGCGCCTCTTCTTTAATGACTTCTTCAATTTTTTTGAGGGTTCCAAGAATCGCATCGCTGCCGGCAAAATGTTTCTTCAGATCATCAAGTGCGCCGCTCACCGTTTCTTTCTTCTTCCCCGGGGTGATGCGATTAAATGCGATCGCCTGCGGTGTCAGTTGGGCAAGCTGCAAAAAGGTTCGCCCCGCTTTCAAATCTTTCAGCGCACCGTACCATTGATTGCGTTTAATGCCTTCCTGGCTGCCGAAAAACTCCTCCCGCAACACCCTCAACTCTTCCGAAACCAGAAGCGTGTCTAAAGAATCTTGTATGCTTTTCCCAACATCGCTCAATTCTTCAGGACTTGCCGCAGGTGATAACCGGTACCGCCCAAGAAATCCGGTTACCTTATCGGCAAGTTCGATTGGTTTTAACTTTGCAAGCCGCGAAAATTCCTTTTCTGAAACCCCCTCACGCCGCATTTCATCAATGCGAACCTCAATCTCTCCGCGCGTTTCCGTGCCTCGCAACCCCAGCTTTTGCAATTCAACTCTTTTTGCCGCTTCTGCCTCTTGCCATTTTTTTAAGTCACCGGGAAGCCGTTCAAGGAGTGCCGCATCTTCCTCCAAACGCAACAACCGATCTATTGTCGTAATGCGGCTGTTCAACGATTCAATATCGGCAGCGACTGCTACCGCGATATCGGACGGCTTTCCTGCGTTCCGCACAAACTCACGGGCTAAACGAAAAATACGCACACCCTCCTCGTTCCCCCCTTCCTCGGCAAGATCATGACAAACCATATGCCGAAGCGTATCTTGAATGCGCTTCGGTTTGTCGCTTGGCAACATGCCGACAATAACCTCCCCCATATCTACAAAATCGTCCTCCGCGTATGCGGCAATTTGTTCCGGAGTCATGCCGCTTAGTTGTTCTTTTACCACCGGATCTTTAGTAGAATACCGCCACTGCTTCCATTCTATGAAATCGGGCGGATCCATATGCGCAAGCATCTCTCCGGTCAGCATCAATGCTTTATATTGCGGGCCTTCTTTATAACTCATGCCGCTCCGCGCAAGCTCTGCCGCAAAAATAAATACCGGCTCCGGGTCTTCCCACGCCCTAAAAAGGGTTTGAATTTTATCAGTACTTAAATCTCCTCTTCCCGTCAGCGCATGAAGGCCCCGTACAATCACCGTATCTATCTCCGCCTCGAGAACCGAAGGAGCTTTGGCCTCTTTTAAGAGGGCAGTCATATCGAGCAGTGGAAAATCGGCCCCCAGCTGGTTTTGATTTTCCTGCAAAATCGAAATAAAACGGATTTTCTTCAGCAAACGGTTTGCAAGCAAAAGATGCTCTTTGGTTGGCTGTTTCGTGGCAATGATTTTGTCGGTAATCAAGTCAACAATTTCTCGATCATACCCGAGCATGTTCGAAATATCATACAAAAACGCCTCCTGAAGTCTTCCCGACTTAACGGCGTTTATTGCCGCCTCCCACTGCTGAATTCGTTTCGCATCATCCCCAAATATGCGCCGGAGCGTAAGAAAAAATTCCGGCGGCAACCCTTTAGCGAGCTCTTGATTCGTTTCCACCACGCCCTTGCCGTCAAAACGTAATTTATCTGCCTCGCTGTAACACACGCCTCGTAACTTCTCCCGAACCGTCGTGCTCGCAATCTTTTCAACGCGCCAAAGAGCCGCATAATCTTCCCAACGAATCTGACCGGAACGCAAGCAGGCGTCTCGATTAATAAAATCGACGTAGGGGAAAAAACCTTTGTTGTTTTCCAAATTTTTCAAGCATGCCTTTTTCAAACGCGGATCAACTTCAGGATTTGCCATCAGTTCAAAAACAGCCCTTCCGGCATCCTCACCGCGCAGCCGAAAAAGCGTATGGAGCAGCGCCATGCCTGAAGGACTTAAAATAGATTTCCGGGACCCTCTCTCCTTTTTAAGAGCCGCACTTTCCTGCTTTATAAATGCCGAAAATTCGTATGCAATGGAAGAATCGTTCCCGGAACTGCCAAGTTTTACAAACTGATCAGCGACAACCCTCCTTGATGCCTTGTCCTGTTCTTTAAGCAAACTCTCCTGCAAAAATTTTTTTGCCGCTGCGTATTCTCCCTGCAACTCAATGCCACCCGACTGGTGGCTCAAAGCAATCTCTCCAAGATACTCATAAGCATTTCGCTTTTCAGCGCGCGTAGTCTCTGCCGAAGCGAATATCTCACTGATTCGCGACTGAATAATGCGTCTTTTTATAGAGGCATCGGATTCCGGGGTTTCTCCAACTGTTTCTTTAAAGATGCGGCCTGCGTGCTGGAAAAACAATCGAATATCTTCACCAAAAAGATCTCTTAAGTGTGAATGACCGTCCCAGAAGGAAAAAAGCTGTTTCTGCGCCTCAAGCGGCAGTGAGACATCGGTAAGTTTCGGATCACTCAATATTGCGTGGCCGCGCGCAAGATATGCCTCGCCGTATTCATTTTTAATGAACTCGCTGACACCCCCGGCTTCTTGAATTTTTCGTGTTATCTCCGCAAGATGCGGATAACGCTTTTCGATAAATCCGAAAAGATCCTTCTTAACCGCAAGATTACAAAAGGCAGAATTAATGCCTCTGCCGGCAAATCGGTCTGCTACCCAAACACGCCGCCTTCGCGGATATCCTTCTTCTTTTTTCAGATCACCCGCTTCATCTCCGCCGGAGACGGCAATGCGAAGCTGCTTTTCTTTTGCGTTGGCCTCTTGAAGGGCGAGCTCAGAATCGTCCACGGAAACGCTAAAACGCTCTCCAAGATCTGCAAGCCGCAAAGCTGTTGCGAGATCGCGGGTTCTTGGATACAAATAACCGGGCATGCGTCCTCGAATAAGCTCTCCGTTTTGGTAACGTTCCAGCTGATATGCTTCTTCGGCCTGACGCCTGATAGATTCTGCCCTTCCGGACAAAAACCTTCCGGCTGTGCGAACCACGGAACTGATTTTTTCTTTCTTTTCTTTCGTAACCGGCTTTACAAGCTTTTTTTGCACCTCCCAATAGCGATCCCACAAAATCAACTCCGGCTCGTCGTCAAAAAGCGCCATTTCGTAAAGATCGTCGGAAGAAGCATGCGTAATCTGAATTGCTTTGTCTTCTATCTTATGTTTTTTGATAAAGCCGCATATCGTCTCATATGCGTCTGGTGAAAGCTGCTTCTCCGCATCGACGAGATTTTCAAAATATTGAATTTCGATATCCCGCGACCGGCTAGATCTCTCGGTAACAAAGAAAAAATCAACATCGCGCGCAAGGCGCATGTCTTTCCCTGTTTCTAAGGCATACAAAGCCGACCCCTTCACCACTACCCGATCTATACCGGGAAACTTCTCGTAGCCCTCTCTGCCCTCAACCGGGGCCGGACGCTCAAATTCTTTCATCTTTGAAATAATAACAAACTGTTGAGTATGATTCAATCCGAGAGTTCATCCAACCACATTTTTGCCTCGGCGTCGGAAGGCATGCGCCAGTCGCCTCTCGGAGAAAGCGCTACCGAGCCCACTTTCGGCCCGTCCGGCATGACCGAACGTTTCCACTGGTTTTTGAAAAAACGCTCCAAAAAAAGGCGGAGCCATTTTTTAATCTCGCGCGGCGCGTACTTTTTTGAAAATGCCCGTTCTGCAAGGAATAAAATCTTTTTCGGAGAAGACCCCCAACGAAGGAAATGATACAAAAAGAAATCGTGGAGAACATAAGGACCGATAATCTCTTCGGTCTTGTGCGTGATCCCCCCTTTTTTTCCGCGAACCAATTCCGGAGAAATGGGGGTTTCCAAAATATCTTTCAGCGCCTTTCGTGCGTTACCCTCAACGTGCGTATCCAAAACCCATTGCACCAAATACCGAACCAGAGTTTTGGGAACTCCGGCATTGACGTTGTAATGCGAAAGATGGTCGCCGGAAAACGTACTCCAGCCAAGAGCCAATTCGGAAAGATCGCCCGTGCCGACAACAATGGCATGAAACTGATTCGCTTTATTCATAAGCACCATTGTCCGGTAACGCGCCTGCGCGTTCTCAAAAACCAAATCCTGCTTTTGCGGACTATGCTGAATGTCTTTGAAATGCGCGAGTACGCCTTTGGCAATATCAATTTCTTCAACACCTATGCCGAACGCCTTGCACAAACGATATGCATTTGATTTTGTGCGGCGACTTGTTGCGAACCCCGGCATGGTGTATGCATGAATATTCCGTAAAGGGTACTTCAGGAGCGAAAAAGTTTTTACGGAAACCAAAAGCGCGAGTGTTGAATCAAGACCGCCGGATACTCCGATAACAACATCTTTAATACGCGTCTGTTCAAGGCGTTTCGCAAGCCCCGCAATTTGTATTGAAAAAATCTCTTCCGACCGCTTGCCGCGAAGCATGGGGTCCTCCGGTACAAAAGGAAACGGCGAGATGCGCCGAAAAAAACCGGGTGTTCCTCCATCCGCAACAAACACTTCAAGAAATCGGAAATCAAACGAATCTTTTTCTTCTTCGCTTGTCTTTTCGGCGAAACTCGTCGTTTTTTCCCGATCATGCAAAAGGTGTTCAATATCTATATCCGCAAAAATCAGCCCCCCGTTACGCTGAAACCGCTTCGACTCGGCAAGCAAAGAACCGTTTTCGGCAACTATACTATGTCCGCCAAAAACCAAGTCTGTCGTTGATTCATGGACGCCGGATGAGGCGTAGACGTAGGCCGAAATGGTCCGCGCCGACTGCTGCAAAACAAGCTCTCTTCGATAGTCCGCCTTGCCGACAAGTTCGGGAGATGCCGAAGGATTAAAAATAAGGGTTGCGCCCCGAAGCGAAGCGCGGGAGCTTGGCGGAACCGGAACCCAGAGGTCTTCGCAAATTTCGACCGCAAAAACCGCCTGTGACAGGCCGCTTAACCGAAATAAAAGATCGGCGCCAAACGGAATACGCTTGCCGAAAAAATCCGTGTCTTTTGAAAAAAGGTCACGCGAGGACGCAAACCATCGTTCCTCGTAAAATTCCTTATAGCCGGGAATATGCGTTTTCGGAACAAAGCCAAGAATCCTTCCGGCAGAGACAACCGCCGCAGTATTGAAAATTTTTCCTTCGTGAGCGATCGGCAAACCGACGATCAAAACGGCCTTAAGCTTTTTAGACCGCCGCACAATCTCCTGAAGTCCGTCTTTTGCCCGTTTCAACAAAAGCCGCTGATGAAAAAGGTCGCCAATCGTGTAACCGGTAATGCTCATTTCCGGAAAAAGGACAATAGAGGCCCCTTCCTTTTCAGCGCGTTTGGCAAACTCCAAAATTATCCGCACATTGTAGCCAATGTCTCCGATTTTTAGAGGCGGAGAAGCCGCCGCCACGCGCAAAAACCCGAAATAACTTTTGTCATCTTTACTTTGCAGCATGATATTGCCTGAACTACGCGGGGACAAGCCCCCGCGGTTCTTAAGGATAACTACCCAGCTCAAATTTTGCTTCACGGGCCAAAGCGAAGCGCTCCCCGTAGTAGAACCTTTGGTTCACTACGGGGCAGGTCGCCTTTATTTCAGAATATGTGCCTACTTGCCCCGTAGTGAGCTTTGCTCTACTGCGGGGTTCGGCACGCGCGCTTCGCTCTGTTTTCAGACGACATTCCTTTGATAAAAACAGCACTGCGGGATAATGGCAAAATTTGAGCGGGGTTAGCCCTCGTGCTCCGCCATTCATCGCGGCGGCAAGCCGCGGCGGTTTCTGGCGGATTCGGGTTAAAAAAATCTTTTTAACTCCGTGTATCTCCGCGTTTTGAATGTATACAGCCGGGCAGGCCGCTGGCGCAACCCTTTTTTCAAACCCGAAGCCCCTTTTATGATGCCGAGCGAAATGATTTTTTTGCGAAAATTCCGCTTATCCAAACGCTTGCCGAGAATACTCTCGTAAAGCCCTTGCAGTTCGCCAAGCGTGAAAACCTTCGGAAGCATGCTCCATGCGGCATTCGTGTACTGAATTTTGTTGCGAAGCCGCGTCAAGGCATACCGGATAATTGCGGAATGATCAAACGCAAGCCGCGGCACTATTCGCACGGAAAAAAGCTTTGCAGATTTCGCGTCAAATGACGCTTTCAATTTCATAGTCTCGCGCGGCGCTAAAGCAAAATAAGCGACGGTGATGACGCGGTCCCGCGGGTCGCGGCGCAAAGCCCCAAAAGTATACAACTGCTCCAGATATACTCCGGAAAATCCGGCCTCTTCACGAAGTTCGCGCCGTGCGGCTTTTTCAAGCTCTTCTTTTTTTCTGATAAAACCACCGGGGAGCGCCCACATATTTCGAAAGGGCTGATACTTCCGCTTAATTAAGAGGACGGAGAGTTTTCTTTTTTCAACGGTAAAAACAACTACATCAACGGTTACCCGCGGACGTTCAAAAAAGCTCGCGAATCGTCGAGCTTGAAATATCCTTCTTTGCACCGCAGAGAAGAACAACTTTCTTAAGAATTCGCTTGGATACCCTGTTCAACGAATACCCCGGGCGCCTTACCGCGACGAAAGTACAAAGATCAAGAATGTCATATCCTCCCTTCCACTTCCATGGCATAGAGGCGAGGGAATCCGAACCGATAATCCAAAAAATCTCATCGCCAGGATACCGCTTTTTCAATTCGTAAATCGTATCCCGCGTGTAAGAAACACCTTGCCGTTTTAACTCCATGTCCGAAACCGTCCACCTCCGTCTTTTCCCGGCAGCAATACGAGCCATTTTAAAACGCAACGCCCCGGGCAAAGACGGTGCGGCTTTATGCGGAGGGACCCTGGTCGGCACCAAAATCAACCGCTCAAGCCGCAACGCATGTTTTGCGCGCCTTGCAACCTCAATATGGCCTTTATGCGGCGGGTCGAACGCGCTTCCCAAAATACCAATACGCATAACCCGTGTTTAGTTAGTGTACTTAGTACACTATAAGTGTAGCGCAAAGAATTCCGGCTGTCAAACCAACATTCTCAAGTTTGTAAGTATGTTACAAGCACATTCTAAGCCGATAAATAAGGCCCCGCGTTAAGCGGGGTTTTTTGAAAACTGATAAATCATCTCACGAAGAATCGCTTCTGCGGCAAGAACCGTCAAATTTGAAGGATCATCTCGCTTGTCATGTTCCGGGCGCATCGCATTGCCCGCCTTCGGGATCACTTCGGTGATTTCACCTACCTTGAAGGGAAATGGAAGCCGTCCGAATTCGCGGACCGTACGCAGAACCTTCCGAAGATCCAATCCGGGTGCGCGCAAAACGCCCGTTCCCGGCGCCTGAGAAGGATCAACGACATCAATATCTACCACAAGTATAAGCGCGGATGCCGTATTGATCTTATTCCGCGTTTTCAGATCAAAAAAAACATTAGAAAGCTCAATGCCGGAAAGCTCGTCACAGGAAAAAACGACAGCGCCCTTTTCTTTCAGATACGCCATTTCAACTTCTTCCGCATCGCGGATTCCGAAGAAAAAGGTTTTCGAGGGTATTACGATTTTTTTCTCCCAAAGGCCCCGTACCCAGCTTGCATGCGGGTGATGATAAAAATTGCAAAGATCCGGATGCGCGTCGAGCACCACAAGATGCGGGCTCGGAAAAATCGAGGCAACGCCCTCTACGGTAAAAAAGCTGCATGAGTTATCTCCGGAAAGAACGGTTAGTCCAAATTCATTCCGTTCGAGCACCGCATCAACCTCTCGCGCAAAAACGCCTTTCAGATTCGTCGGCGAACCGTCCCGCTTCATCATATCAACAAACTGGACCGCCGGCAGAGAAACACCGTCTTCGGAACATCGCCATAAAAATTTCCTAAACTGCTGTTCTATCGCTTCCGGGCCAAAACTCGCGCCGTAACTTTTAATGCCACCACCCCGATCATAAGGAACCTTCAAAACACGCATTACTCACCCCCTTTTCGAAGAGCATTTTCAATAAGTATATCCAATAGTCCGGGGAATTCAACCCCGGCCGCTTTAGCCGCTTTGGGAAAGAGCGAGACCGGGGCCATGCCGGGAAGCGTGTTTGCTTCTAAAACATACGGCCGGTCATGAACCAGAATCATATCAACTCTGGCGTACCCGCGACACGCAAGAAGCTTGTATGCCGCAAGCCCGGCTTCTGCCGCAAGCACCGCAATCCTCCTCGAAATCCTTGCCGGAATAATTTCTTCAGCGCCATCCTCACCGCCATATTTTTCCTTGTAGTCAAAAAAGAGAGACTTCCGCGGCCTTATTTCAACAAGAGGAAGAACTTCCGGCTTTCCGTTCCTCTCAAGAATCGGCACGGTAACTTCAGTACCGCCCAGATATTCTTCAACAAGAAGTTGGCTTTCAAACCTGAACGCTTTCTTGAAAGCTCCCGAAAAAGCGGAGGGGGTTCGGACAAAAGATACGCCGACGCTTGACCCTCTGCTTTTTGGCTTCACCATCCACGGGCCCTTCCCGCAAAGCTGGAAAATCCTCTTCTGGCTCAACTTTGAATTTTGACCAATCTCGTCCTTATCGAACGCAGCAGTAGCCGGTACGCGTAAACCGTCTGCGCGAAAGATACTCCGACTTGCAAGTTTATCCATACCGAGAGCAGACGAAACAACGGCCGATCCCGTATACGACACGCCATGATGCTCCAAAAATGCCTGAAGCCGTCCATCTTCGCCAAACTCTCCGTGAAGAGCCAACAGCGCCACATCTATATGCCTGAGCGCCTCTTCCGGCGGTATCCGCTTTCCGCGTAAAAACCAGCCGCCGTTCTTTGAGATTAAAATCGGATACGCAATATAGCGATCCGGGTTAAGATTGCTTAAAAACGCCTTGCCGGAAAGAAGGGAGATCTCATGCTCCGCAGACGGTCCGCCCATCAAAATTCCAACGGAAAGTTTTCTCATGGCATTATGGAAGGAAACCCTTTAACCAGTCATTAACTTCAGGAAACGCAATGTTATAAATAAGGCCGAATATTCTGGGATCTCCGGAGGCCGTACCGACCGCGCTGTTTACTCCCACAATACACCGCTTGGCAGTATTGAACACAAGGCCACCCGAGGCTCCCGAAAAATTATTATTCGATACAATCAAAACGATGGGATGATGACGGGACTCATCAACTGAAAAAGTGAAATCAGGAAGATAATCGAATCCCGCGTCAAAAATCTTGGACGGCACCTTCTTAACCCCGTTCACATCTTCGTACTCAAGCACTGCCCCGTCGAAACGGGAAAGCACGGAGCCGGGAGAACTTACGCCCGTGCCGACATTTGCCGCATATCCAAAAAGAAGAACTTCATTGCCGAGTGTTTCCGGACCGCAAAAAAGATAATCAACAAAAGGGAACCCGCCGGGAAATATCGGCTCATCCGCCAACGATTCTGTTTTCAAAAGAGCGACATCAAGCCCTTTCTCTTTATAGAATATGGTCGTAGTGCTCGCGCTCAATATCGCTCCTTTTCGATAATATGTTTCAGAATAAAAGCCGAAATCAGGATGTTTACGGGGGAAAATCACATCGCATTCCGACACGCCGGCATCAATCGCCTCGATAAGAACATGCGCGGCGGTAAGAACCAAGCCGCCGGAGGTTATTGCAAATCCGGAGCCATACACATTTCCGCAACGGATACGAACAACCGCCGCCTTCAGCATGTCTTCATCAAGCGGCGATAACGGCAGAGCGGGCAAGGGCACCGGCGGCGAAATAGTCTCCGGCACCTGAACCGACGAAGGAATAATAACCTCCGGATCCGGCGCTTTCATCTCTACTATTTCGGGCAAAGAACGCTCGGGCGCTAAAGTAAGCGGGACTGACGGCCTTGTTCTTTCTCTATTCAGAGCAACCCGCGAAGAAGTCGTTTGTTGCAATTCATCAAGAATTTCCGACTGTTCCAAAGCAGGAGGTACTGATGCTGTTATCGTATTTTCAACAGACGAATCGACTTTCCCTTCGTCTCTCTGAAAAGAAGGGGCGAATCGAAAAAAAAACGCGGCGCCGAAAATAAAAACAGCAATAACCGGAACTAAAATGCTTTTAATAAACACCATTGCTTTTTAAACTGCTATTTCCTAACCACCGGACTTGTCCCGCTACTCGCATTCATTGGTCTATTCTTGAAATAGTTCGGACGGTTTTCGCCGCCTGCGGCGGCGAGGAAATCCCCCCGCGAAATTCCGAAATCGCGGCTCCCCTCGACTTCGCTCGGGACAAGCCGCCGCGCCGACTTGTCCGCCGAAGTTTTACTGTGTCCTTCCGTAGCCGCAGGCGAAGAAGGAACGAAGGCGAATGGCAATTTCCCACCGTCGCTAAAGCTTTAGCGGACAAGCAAGTTTTTCTTTGCTTGCTGGCCGTAGCTTTATGCGAAGGCTTGGCGGCAAAATTCAAAATAATATGTTTATAAAAATCACTTCCTCAATAATACGAAAAAATGCGAGTGCTTCTTATTCTGGTTTGGAAAATATCTTATTATCTGCTGGATTTTTATCAACTGAAAATCGGTCAATAATTCTCTCGCTTCCTCATAAGACAAATAGGTGTGCGGTACATCAACCTCTGGGCCTTCGGTTTTTATCAAAGTATTATTGTCTATTCTATTATTCGCGTGCTTTTTCCATGAATCGCCTTCTTTGGAAGTTAAGGTCAAAAAGACTTCTCCCTCAGGTTTTAAAACGTCATATATGTTTTTGATCGTCTTTTTTAAACCAACCATATCAGTATGATGTATCGCATGAAAAGCAAGGACGCAATCAAACGCGTCCCTACCATAAGGCAAATCCAACATATCACCTGCTTTGATTGTAATGTTGAAATTTTTGTCCTGAATCTTTTCTTCAAAGCTTTGGAGGCCGTCGAGGGACAAATCAAATGCGTCTACTGTAAAACCATTCTGTGCTAAAAAAATTGAATGCCTACCAGTACCACAACCTAAATCCAATGCTCTACTGTACCCTTTATTTTTCCAGCGTAGAAAAACTGATAAAAACTCATCGTCTGGAGTTTCCCAGCAGTCATAATTGTAGTCAGTTTTATTCCAAGCCCACGGTTTTGAATCAACTCCCATGATGTTTATAAAAAATTTTCTTTTCCCAAAATTTCTTCGATAAGCTCAATACAAATAAATTCAGTTAAGAACCAAACACGGTTACGACCCGTAAAGCTCGGGGTGAGTTCCCAGGGTAATGAAAAAAGCTACGTTTTGAGAAACTGGTTCATAAATTGCTCGAAGATCGCCGCCTATATTGATACTTCTATAACCTTTATACTCGCCGCCTAACGCATGATTGTTAAGCAACAGATGAAACGGGTCCTGCATAAAGAGTCCGACTCTCTCTTCACAGCGCACCCGCTCCTTTTGACGCAATTTTTTGTAGCGCTTCTTAAAATTCTTATGAAATCTTACTATCATCGGGAGTGAAGATATTTTCTAACTTCGGACGGCGTTCTAAGGGTGCGCGAAATGTTTCTTTTGCGCTTGTAATCAATGCTCGCTTTCTTGAGCAAAGCGCCTACCTTGGGCCTTATCCTGGGTTCAATAGATATATGTAAGGACTGCCCCCGAATAAATTCTTTGAGATAGGCGTTAATTACGGAACTCAAAGGAAGCCCTAATTCCCGAGCCAATTTTTGGGCCGTTTCTTTAACTTCTTTATCGGCTTTTATGTTAATCAATGTCTTCATATATCCATCGTATATATAATAGATACTCGTGTCAAGCCCTCCCTGCGCTTTTCTAAAATGTGGTGTTTGTTTGAAAAAGTCAGAACCCATTTTGCGGAGAACCCCCACGAATGAGGACGCCCCGCCACCGCCTCGCTTCACTCGGCGACACCAAAGAAAAATGTTCCTTGCTTTTCGGATTTGCGCGCGACCAACTTCTTCTAAAAAGGAAAGGACATTTTTCTTTGGTGTTCTGCCCTCCAAGTATTCGGGCAGGTGGCGGGGCGACAATTCTATCCGCTCGGGCGTGGCGGAATTCCCCCCACACCCCCCTTCCGCCATGCCCTCGCTCGGACGGACGAAAATTTTGGCGACGACT
>JACPMF010000003.1 GCA_016186145.1 Candidatus Sungiibacteriota bacterium
CAACGAATTTCGCATTGTTGATATTTCAAATCCCTCGCGCCCCGCCATTGTTTCTGGCCTGGATTTAGGCACCCATGCCAGCTCTGTCGCAGTTTCAGGATCATTCGCATATGTGGGTAAAACAAACAATGGTGTTACCGATGATTTTATCGTCTACGACATCTCCGATCCAACCTCCATCGCTACCACTACGGGGATTGATTTCGGAACCTCCGTTAATGCCCTTTTTATTTCAGGACGCTACGCATATGTGGGACTTAATACTGCGGCCGGCAACGACTTTCGTATTCTTGATATACAAAATACTTCCATTGCCACGATCGGTGGTGTTGACCTAGGATCTGTTAACACGGTTTTTGTTTCTGGCAAGCGTGCCTATATTGGGACAGTGAGCATTGCCGGGAGTGATTTCCGTATCTATGACCTCACCGGTATTGAAACCCAGTCCCTCCTCGCCCACTCCCTTGAAGCAGGCCAAGCTCAAGTTCGCGACAGTCTTACGGTCGGACAAGGTCTTTTCTCAAATTCATTAAATGTCGGCCTCGGCGGAATTCAATCAACAGGCCCCCTTTCTGTTTTCGTCGCCTCAACCACTCAAGTCAGTCCGGTCTCGGCCTCATTCATGGGCGGCTCTGTGGGTATAGGAACCTCATCTATAGGTGTTGGCACCGATACTCCAGGGGCTTTGCTTTCTGTAAACGGAAATATTCTCGCTCAAACGGGAACTTCAACATTCGGGGGCCTGATTAGTCCGTCGGTGTTTTCAACCACAAGTTTGAATTTTTATACAGCGTCGGCAGCAGCGCCGAGGGTTACTATAGATACTTCCGGCAACGTCGGCATCGGCACCACCTCACCCGGCGCTCTCTTTTCCATCAACGGCCCATTCCTCGCCCAGGGCACTTCAACTATTCTCGGCGGGGGGTTGAATACCGAAGCGCTCCAGGCCACGGGCACTCTTGCCTTCTATACTGCCGGCACCGCGGCGCCACGTGCAGTTATAGATTCTTCGGGGAATTTTGGCATAGGCACCACCGGCCCATCAGCTCTTCTCTCTGTCGCCGGAGCAGGGTACTTTACCGGTACTGCCGGATCCAATGTTTTCACCGTCGGCTCAACAACAACACAGTTCCTCGTTGACACCATAGGCAGAGTCGGAGTCGCAACCTCCTCTCCTCTCCTCTAACTCCGGCTCTTCAACCCCCGCCTTTACCATCGGCGGAGTTAATCAAGACGGACGAATCGGAATCGGCACCTCAAGTCCTGCGGAGAAATTAACTCTTGTCGGGGGCAGCATCTTCCAGTCAGGAGGGGATAGCGTGAATAACTATACCCCAACGGTTATTGGTGGCGCAGAAATCGGTCAATCTCTTGGGCAAAGTATAGTTGATAACCCCATTTATGTATCGGGAGATTATGCTTTTGTCGGTCTTAATACGGGTGCTACAAATATTGCAGGGACTTGTTCAGCGGCTGATGCCACCGGCTGTGAGTTGCGCATACTGGATATTTCTACCTCAACTCCTACCCATGTCGGGGGGATTGATGTTGGCGCTTCTGTATATTCGGTGTACGTAGTCGGAGACACGCTTTATTTAGGCATCTCGGCAAGCACCACAGAAAGAGAGTTTCTTGTCTATGACGTATCCAACCCAAGTTCCCCAAGCCGTTTGGGCGGCATTGAACTTGGTGTCTTTGTCCAATCAATAGCTATCTCCGGTCGTTATGCCTATGTTACTGCGGGGGATAGCGTATTTCGCATTGTTGATATCTCCGATCTTAGAAATCCTATAGTGGTCGGCAGTGTCTCTAGCGGGGGTAGTAATTCTCCATCGGTGTCCGTATCCGGACGATACGCATATATAACTACCTCGCTTCAGGCGGGCAACGAATTTCAAATTGTTGACATTTCCAATCCTCAAAATCCTCTTGTTATATCAAGTTTAAAGTTAGGGGCCATAGGTCAGGATGTATTTGTGTCAGGATCATATGCTTATGTGGTTAAGGATGATGCGGGTATCGCCGAAGACTTCATAATTTATGATATTTCCAATCCGGCGTCTCCCGCGACAACATCCGCCGTTGCTCTTGTCACGAGCGCAAGGAATATTGTTGTCTCCGGAAGATATGCCTATATTGGCCTTGAAGGTGCTGTGGCTGGGGACGAATTTCTCATCTACGACGTGTCCGATCCGCGAAGCCCGGTCCTTATAGGAAGCCGTGACCCTTCCGGCTCTGCCAACCCCGGAGTACACGCAATATTTATTGTCGGCAAGCGAGCATATATTGGCACGGGAAGCAATGCGGCAGGAAACGAATTTCAAATTTTTGATCTCACCGGTTTTGAAGCGCAAACTGTTTTAGCCCATTCATTAGAAGCGGGTCAGGCGCAGATACAAAATGATCTTATAGTCTACGGAGGTCTTTTTGGAAACTCTATCAATACTGGCTCTGGTGGAATTTTTTCTCGCGGCCCCCTTTCTGTTTTCGTCGCCTCAACCACTCAAGTCAGTCCGGTCTCGGCCTCATTCATGGGCGGCTCTGTGGGTATAGGAACCTCATCTCCTCCTGCCCGTCTCACCGTCACCGGTCGCGGCACAGTCACCGACTGGGCATTCCTTGTTACCGACTCTGCGAGCACGACGAGATTCTTGATTCAGGACAACGGCACCATCGGCATCGGCGGCACAACAAGCCCGTACGGTATATTAACCGTCGAGATTCCTTCTTCTGCCGACAGCCGCACTCCTATCTTTGTCGTCGGAGACGAAGGTACCACCTCTCCTCCGTTCATCATCACTTCAGCCGACTACACCAAATACGGCTTCATGGCCTCCACCACCGAACTTACATCCCCCAACGTACCGGGAGGTTCAATGATTATCGGCATGGGAGCTTTATGCGTTGACAACGGCGGCTCTAACTGCGATGACGCCGCGCGAGCCCGAGGCGTCGTTCACTCCACAGCCGCAGACGTTACCAACATTGACGTTGCCGAAAACTATCCCACCCAAGACCTCTCATTAAAGCCGGGCGAGCTCGTCGTTATAGACACCAAACCAGGCGATAAATGCGTAGAGACGGGAGAAATAGACGACATCGGAACCATTGGTTGTATACGCACCGAAACGTCTCCGATACCGTTTGTTTCAAAGTCTTCCGTTAATAACAAAAATCTCATCGGCGTGGTATCCACCGAACCGGGGGTGCTTCTCGGCGGATTTGCCTACAAGTCGCATATCAACTACAAACAAGTTCCTGTTGCATTGGTCGGAAGAGTTCCGGTCAAGGTCTCTCTGGAAGGAGGCCCTATTAACCCCGGAGACCGCATCACCCTCTCTTCGGAACCAGGAATTGGCGCCAAAGCAACCACATCAGGCCAGACCGTCGGCATTGCCCTCGAATCTTTTGACGGCACTATCCAAAGCGGCCTCGGAACATCGGAATACTCCAAAACAGGAAAGATCCTCGTGTTTGTGAATCTGGGATACGCAAAGTTAGATGAGCCACTGTCATCAACGAATTACGAATCTGATACGAATCTACGAATAACGAACGCGTGGAGCATTGACCAATCATCCGGCAAAGTATCGGTCAACTTTTTCGGAGATCTTCGCCTGAACGGCAACTCTATAGTTGATGTCAAAGCCATTACCGGTATGTGGGGGAAATGGTCCATTGATGAGAATGGCAAGGTGGTGGCAAAGGAGGTGGAGACGGAAAATCTTTTCGTAAAAAAACAGGCGACGTTTGGCACCACCGACGCGCCTTCCGGCATTACAATTTATGATCGTGTAACCAAACAGCCGGTCTGCGTATTTTCAGAAAACGGAGCGCTGCGGTCGGAAGCGGGAGCATGCGGGACAACCGGGAATCAGGAATCAGGAATTATGAATCAGGGAACGTCAACGACTGAAACACAGGACACAATTGTTGAATCAGGAACTAGTAACCCGGAACTTGGAACTTCGAACTTGGAGCTTGGAACCGAAGCAACGACAACGGAGCCCGCCTTCGCTGGAGCTACGGCGGACAAGCCGGTCGTAATACTTGAATCAGGAATTATGAATAATGAATTAGGAAGTGAGACAGATAGCATGGCAAGCTCGACGGATTCGATTAGCTCACCGCAGGCGGATTCAGCGGCTGAAGAAACCCAGATTGATACGAGCGCCCTAGCGAGCACAACGCCGGTTACATAGGTTGTTTTTCGCGGGGACAGGTGATATTGTAAAAATATGAATACTATAACTATTTCAAAAAAGAAAATAAAAGAGGAGGGTGGAATTGTCATTCTCCCGTTAGAAGAGTACAGAAAACTTTCCGAGCAGGCTGTTCCTGCTTATTATCTGCAAGGAAAAGCGGCGAAGAGGTTTGATCGGATGATAGGGGTGGGATTAAAAGAGTACAGAGCGGGTCGTTCCAAGATCATCAAGTCGTTGGCCGATTTGGATTAACAACTTTTTATGGTAAAGGAAATTAGAACCGTCCCTTATTTTGATAGGCGCTATAGAAAACTTCCTCTGAAAGTTAAGAAAAAAGCCAAAGAAAAAGAAAATATTTTTCGCAATAATCCATTCGATTCCCGTCTTCATACGCACAAACTTCATGGTGAGAACGAAAATTCGTGGGCTTTTTGGATAGATTATACGTATCGGATAAAATTTGTTTTTCTTGCCAAAGAGGAAGTTTTATTTTTGGATATTGGTACGCATGACATGTATAAATAAGTTGGGGCGACGGTATATCAACCGATAATTGCTTATTCGGCTGTGATTGACACGACAACATCGGCAACAGAACCAGCGGATTCGACCACCTCGACAAGCTCGGGACAAGCAAGCTCACCGCAGGAAGCGACAACAACAGCGCTCGCAATTTAAAAAACCGCCTCACAGTAAGGGGGCGGTTTTTGGTTGACAGTAAAATTATTCAACCCCGCTTTCGATTCCGAGTTTGCGTTCCATGTATTTGATGCGAGCTAGTGCGTCTTCGAATTCTTGGCGGTAGACTATTTCTTTACGCAACTCGTTGACATCGGTTTCAAGCCGACCGAGTCGCGCGTCCATTCTGTCCAGTCTTCCGTCTATGCCATCCAACCTTCCGTCTATGCCGTCGAGGCGTTTTTCAATACCATCAAAACGCCGGCCATTTTCTTCGGCTGCCGTTACGAAGCCTTTTTGTACCATTGTCGCAAGATCATCAATAGAAGTTTTTGGTTCCATATGTATTTTAAGCATACAGCAAGATAATGAAGCAATGCAAGAATAGCAGGATACGATGTTTTTATTTGGTTGGGTGGGCGGGTTTACTTAATTTGGGGGACTAACGGGATTCGAACCCGTTCCAGCAGTGCCACAGACTACTGTGCTGCCATTACACCATAGTCCCCATTGTAAATTAAAGATATCAGGATTATACTGAAGTTTTTTGGAAAAATCAAGCCGTTGCGCTTCTTTTGTTTGACTTTTCCGGGTATTGATATATATTTATATTATGGCAGTTGTAATGATACCCAAGGAGTTGGCGCAAAAGGAAGATTTAGTGATAATTCCTCGAAGCGAATATGAGGAGTTTTTGGCACTGAAAAGAGTGATACCTACTGTAAAACCTACTAAAGCGGAACTAAGAATTATTCGCCGCGGCGAGAGGGAGTTTCGTGAAGGGAAATATGCCGAATGGAACGAAGTCAAACGAAACCTGGCGCGTCGTCGTAAATAAATCAGCCCAAAAACAAATCGATCGAATTCCCGACAAAGATGCGAAACGTATTTCTGGGGAGGTAGAAGGAATGGGATATAACCCTTTCTTGGGCGATATCGTTAAGCTAGGCGATTATAGGTGGCGAAGGCGTGTTGGGAATTATCGCATTATGTATAACATCCTTCCTAACCAGAGGGTTATTTTTATTTACGATATCAGACGGAGAACAAGCAGTACCTATTAATATGGTTTTACTTGACGGGAAAAAACTTGCGGAAAAGATACTGGGTGGGCTAAAGGATGAAATTGCGTCCGCCCGGAGCGAACTACGCCTTGCGGCGGTTGTGGTTGGAGAGGATTCGGTAACAAAAAAGTTTGTTGCGCAAAAAAGGAAAACTGCAGCGAGCGTCGGTATCGATGTACGAGAATATAATTTCGATGCGGTAATCTCGACCAACGAACTGCGAAAACGCATAGCCGAGATTGTTCATGAAAAGAAAAATACCGGCGTTATTGTCCAACTGCCGTTGCCCGGACACATCAACACGCAATATATTCTAAATGCCGTGCCGCCGGAAAAAGATGCCGATGTGTTATCCGCCCGCGCGGTAGGAAATTTTGCCGTTGGAAAAAGCGAGATAATGCCGCCGGTTGCCGGCGCTATCAAGGCATTTTTTGAGGAGTATCAAGTTGATTATCGAAATAAGTATGCGGTTATTGTCGGCGCGGGAAACTTAGTCGGAAAGCCGGTTGCATTGTGGTTGCTGAATGAAAAAGCAACCTTCTCGATAGTGCGAAGCAGTACGGAAAGCCCCGTTGAATTTACGCGAACTGCGGATATTTTGATCAGCGGTACGGGGAAACCGAATTTTATCACCGGCGATATGGTGAAGAGCGGAGTGATTATGATTGATGCGGGGACGAGTGTTGATAGACAACCCACAACCCACAACCCACAACCAACAACCAATAATCAACAACAATCCGTTATAGCCGGCGATGTTGATTTTGATTCGGTTGCGCCGAAAGCGTCTTACATAACGCCGGTTCCCGGCGGCGTTGGCCCTGTTGCCGTTGCGGTGCTTTTAAAAAACCTTGTTGTGCTCAACAAAGCACTCTCTAAGTTTCCGCCGCGTCATTAATGTTAAGTAGCGTAATAAGTTAAATTAGTGAAAAATATGTATGAATTAGTGTACTTTCTTGATAGAGAATTTTTTAACTGGCTTAATGGGTGGGCGGCATCTTCGCCTGCGATGAGCGGTACGGCGGTTTTTCTTGCGGTGTATCTTTGGTATCTCGTAATGGCCGCGGTGGTCTTTATTGTTGCTTTTTCGTTTTTGCCGTCATTGCGGAAGTATTTGAAAAGGAATTGCGAGTTTTTCTTTTTTACATTTGCTTCAGCCTTTGCCGCGCGGTTCGTTTTCACCGAGCTTATTCGTTTTTTTTACAACCGCCCCCGGCCATTTGACTTGCCCGCCGAAGTTTTAACGAAGGCGGGAGTTGAACCTGTGCGGCAGCTGATAGCGCACGCAAGCGACGGATCCTTTCCATCGGGACATGCCGCGCTTTCGTTTGCAGTGGCGACAGCGGTTGCTTTTTATTATCCACGGACAAGTATTTTATTTTTCGTAGCGGCTTTTGTTATAGGTCTTGGCCGCGTGGCGGCGGGGGTTCATTACCCGATTGACATTTTAGGCGGCGCAGTAGTTGGCGTTATGACAGCGTGGTTATTGCGGTTGCTGAAAGATAAATTTTTTGGAAAGAAAACCGGCGCTTAGCGCCGTTTTTTACGTATGAAATGATTGGCCGCAACCGCACGAGGATTTTGCGTTTGGGTTGGCAAAGACGAACCCGCCAAGCCCTTCTGTTGAGTAGTCGAGTGTTGCTCCGTTAACCAAAAGGTAGCTTTTCACGTCAACGAGCACGGTCAGTTTCGGTTCGTCATCGGTTTGGCCGGGGAAGGGGAAGTCAAATGTTTTGTCTTTCTCGTTTCGTTCAGTGTCAAATTCGAGCTGGTACGAGAATCCGGAACATCCGCCGCCGCGAACGCCGATCCGGAGAAAGTTCGTTTTTGGGTCGAGTCCGCGAGATACCATTTCACCTTTGATTTTTTTCAAAGCAGTTTCGGTGACCTCAATTGCCATCGCTGTTTCTCCTTTGTGCTTTGTTTTCGGAAATTTGCTGTCGGAGTTGCCAAAAAATAGAAACAACAGTCGCGATCACCATAAGAACTACGGCGCATATGAAAATGAATTCTACGGTGAGTATCGTCATTCTTTTTTTTCCGGCCGGTCTGTTTTTTTCTTTAAGTCCGCCGAGACAAAAACCGCGATTGCGACGGTGACAATAACCGCAACCGCCCCGATGACGGTAAGGGGATCTTCTGCCCGGCTTCTGACGAAAGAAATAAGCGTTTGGAGCATGTGCGGCTCCTCGCGTTTTGTCAAAAAGCTGATATGTTTATGCTAACCGGAGTAGTCTGAAAAAACAAATTCTAGAAATCAATCGTTAAATAAGGGTCGTAGAATTTGACCAAAAAGCAATTATCTGTTACTATATAGATACACTAAATACCCGAAATTCATTAAGGAGGCAAGCGTGACCAAACGAAAGATCCTTCTGTTCATGGTGTCAGTTGTGTTGTTGGTTGCTTTTTCTCCAAAAACGGCGATAGGAAATCAAAAGTTTTTTGACACGAAGTTCGCGTTTTCGTTACTAGATAAGCCCGAGTTGGTCGGGATATGGGAGACTGACTCCGGAGACGCAATAGTGGTTTTTACGATTAGTGAAGTGACAGGTTCGAATTTTGCAGGAACTTACATGGTAAAAGATCCAACCGAAGGTGCTCGTGATGTATATCCTGTTGTTGGTCAAGTGCAGGGGCGAAAGGTTCTTTTTGCGATACGTACGTCGTCGGGCAATGACGTACAATACAGATTCATCTGGGATGGCGTGGATACGCTTAAGGGAGGGCCTGCCGTGGCCGATGAGCGGATTTATCGAAGAGACATGCCGATGCTTCGTTAAAGTTAGATAAGGAAGATTTTTTGTACCCCCTTCGTGCATGCGCGGAGGGTTTTTGTTTATAATTCGGTTAGTGCCCTGAATAAGGAATAAAGGTTTTAAACTTTCTTCCTTCAGTATCGATCGAGTCTACAAATTTTATTTCAACTTTTAATTTTTCTTCCACCCCATCTTTTATCGACAACAAGAGATTTTTGTAGTCTGCTTTTGTCCACGACGGCTTCCTAATCAGCAAAATTAGAATTTTATCTTTTGCTACTTGTTGAATTTGGTATTGTTTTATTTTATCAAATCTTCCATTCGAAAGTATCGCCGTATAAATTGGCCAAATAGTGCTTTTTGTATCGTTTGATAGAACAAGAAATTCGCTTTCCCTGCCAATTAATTCAAAGCGCGGTAAGGAAATATTACAAGAGCAGGGTTCATTAGTTGTGCGGCCTATATCTCCTGTTTTGTACCTTAGGAGAGGCATTGCGGTATTTGTCAGTGAAGTCATAACTAAACTACCATATGTTTCTGGTGCGCATTTCTCTCCCGCATTATCAAGAATTTCAAGAAGGATATGCTCGCTGTTTAGGTGGAAAAAATTATGCCCGGATAGACAGCTGAATCCTATGGTTCCAAGCTCGCGTGTCCCATAGAATGAACGAACTTCAGCGTTGAAAATTTTCCGTAAGTATACGCGCAGCGCATCCGTAAGCATTTCTCCGGAAGTCACTACTAAGTCCGGTGTTACTGCGGCCCCATCTTCTTCTATAACTTGAGCTAAGAACCAAAGGGCTGACGGCGCGCCGTAAAGAACCCAAGTATTGTTTTTTGAAAGGTTGTTATAAGTAGCAGTTCTTTGTTCTTTTGGCGGCAGTTTTGCATAACCGAGTTTTGGATAAGTAAGCCAAACACCGCGAGCAAATTGGGTTAAATAATAATTTTCGATATCCGGGTAGTTGAACATTACAAAAAATTTTTGTCGCAAGTTTTTGTCAACCGGAAACGAAAAATGTTTAAGCGCCCTAAGATAATAAGCTGCGCACTCGATAAAATGTGATCTTGGGTTTTGAGCCCAGATAAATGGCATGCCGTCTGTCCCGGTGGTGGTGCGCCACACCAAAGATTGAGTTTTGTTGGGGTGGGCGATGAGATCTTTTAAAGAAGCCGAAATCAGGTTCTTTTTCCCGACCGGCTTGAGTTTCATAATTTCTGCCCGGTAAGAAGAATCCGGCGATGTTTTTATACCTGCCCCAAGAAGGCGGTTTTTCCACCACGGAACATGTGTGAGAAGGCGAAAGATTGACTTTAACCGCTCTTCTTGGATTGCTTCAATTTCGCTTGAGGGCAAGCGCATTGTGCTGTCAAGAAGGGCAAGGTAGCCACGAATACCCTGGTGATATTGCCAGGAGCCGGTTTGGACTTTATTCGGCAATTTAGAAATGGGAACGAGGTATTTTCCTTGATTAAGCGCCCAGGCAAATAATTTTGCGGGAATCATTTCAACGACCACCTTATCATATTTTGTGTCATAACCCAAGCATTAGCGGCTGGGCGAGAAATGTGGATAAAACATTTGCTGAAATGAGCAGGGCCGTTATAAAATAAATCTAGTCAGATACGGTTTATTAAGATATCCGGCTTAGGCGTTTAACCAGGCGTTTTTATATGAAAAAACTTACAAATTCTACAAAGTTGTTAACTCGGGTTTCCTTTTTTGTCGTTGTCTTGACTGTGGGGTGGGCGCTAACTAATCTTTCCTATTATTTTAAAAAGATCTCACATCCGTTTTTGGTTAATGACGCAAATGCTGATGTTCCGAACCTCGGCTATGACATCTATTTCGGTAGTTGCCCCCATGTCGCGATTTTTAACGGTAAAGATTTTTGCATCGAAAATGATATTTTGCCAAAAAACTTTGCATATGATTTCAGCACCGCAATGTCTTTATATGAAGGCGGCGAGATGGCCAGCGACATATTAAAATTGGCCTCCATTCCACAGAGATTAGGCCACAGGCTTGTTCTCCAGCTCCAGGAAATCGAAGAAGAGGAATCGTTTATTGACTGGCTTAAACTTAAGAGAGTTTTGCACCATGAGGCCTCGGAGGCGCTTACCGACGGGGTATCCCCAAAAATTTACGTAGTTGATCGTGATGAGGCCCAATCTAAAATTTTGCTTCCAAACGAAGCGACCCATTCAAGAAAGGGCGACATCTCCTCGTACTTTAAAAACAGACTGCATTTGTGGCAAAAGTTGCCGGACAACAACACCGCTTTTTTATCCTCAGCTGGTGAAAAAATAAGGTTTCGTTTTGAAAACTTATCAAAAGGGGCGGCCGCATATTTAGTAGTCAGATCTGTATTTAGAAATTGGATGCCGGGGGAAAATAAACCGATAGTTGCAAAGACCCGATGGTCAACGTTTTCTTCGTTGATGCGTTCGGTATCAGTGGTTCAGGTGCTAATGTTTGTCGGTCTTATCGGTATTTATTTCAAACAAAGAGAGCTGCATTCCGCTTTTGGATTTTTACCTTTCATTATTGGCGGTGGCGGCGGTGATGGTGGCGGCGGTGGCGGCGGTGGCGGCGGATGCTCGGTGCGGTTTTGGTATCAGGATAAGTACGGCATGAGAAAGTACTTCTTTACAGAAACCCCCCGGGATTGGAATTATTATACAACGATGACAAGAATACCTGATGAAGCGGTGCAGGAAGACGGATCTGCGGTTGTTGAAGCTGAATTCACAAAACCTCATAAGTTAGGTTTTTTGGGGATATTGCAAGAACCGCAAATGCTTCAGTATCGGAGCGAAAGTTTAGAAGTGACCGGGGTACGCCACTCGCGTTTCGGAGATATTACGGAAAAATTAACAACGAAAAAGGACGCGAATTATGCGCATTTGATTCCGGGGGATACTGCGACAGTAGAGTTTTCTGATCCTCTTTTGAACAACAAAGAAGGAGAAAAAGAAACATATTTTGTAGAATCATCCGGATTTTTTACCACCCTGCGCTCTTCATCGAAAGAATTGGCCGGGAATTGGGTAGAAAGACTGTCAGAGGAAGGTCGCCATCACTATGAAAGATTAAAAAGCGCTTCCTCGGTTTAATAGATTTTAAAGCATCGTATTGTGAATTTATGGAACAAATAGAAGGGAGCCATAATTCTAAGGTTTGGCAGAAGGTTTTTATAGGAATTATCGTTCTTGTCGTGTTGTTTTTTGCCGGAAAAAGCGTAATCGGTTTCTATTATCTTAAAACAGGGGAAAAACTTATTAATGACGGAAATTTTACTTTGGCTGAAAAAAAATTAATAACCTCGCTTAGCTTTGCGTCCAATCCTTTGGCGTATGCTCATCTTGGAAGAGCGGCGCTGGGAGAGGCTGATCCCAATGCGCCAGAACTTTATCCCGAAGCCAGTAAAGAAAAAGCCATTGAATACTACGAACAATCGATCAGCCATGGTATTCAGAAAGCGAGCCCCGAAGTGCACGCTGTTGTGCTGAATCGTCTTAGTCTGCTTTACTTTATTAAAGGAGAACATGATAAAGCGGAGAAGTATTCTCAAGAAGTCATCACGCTCTATCCAAGCGAGTCGCTTTGGCCGCGTTTTCGTTTGGCATACATATATTTCACAAAACTGGACAAACCAAAAGAAGCGCTGGAACTTTTACTTCCGGCAGAAAACCTGGTCAAGAGCGGTTTAGACGAAAAGAAGTTCTATCTTGTTCAGATCCTATTCGCGCGGCTTTATCGTTATTTTGATAATGACGAAGAGGCTGAAAAGTATGCAACCCTGGCAATTAATAAAGCCGGTTTATCCGGAGAGACGACGGAGCTGGAAATTCCTTATAATATCTTAGCCGTCCTCGCTGGTAAAAAGAAAGACTTTACCGCAGCCAAAAATTTTATAGAGAAGTCAAATAGTTACGCCGAAGGAGGATTGAAATATGACTGTGTTTTAGCGCTTGCATACTATCAAGGGGAAGATTACTCAAGCGCTATTTCTGTTGGCAAAGATGCTTTAAATAAACCGGCCAGCAATTCTGCGCGGTCGGTGTGTTTACTGACGTTAGGAGATTCTTACATAAAAAGGGGGCTCCCGGACGAGGCAAAAAAATACTTTACGCAATATATCAAGACAACGGTTTCCAGTAATAGTCTCGAGGTAAAGGGAATAAAACACGCCGAGGAAGAACTCTCGCGGCTGTGATATTTGTTAAGGGAATGCTTGGCGGGAGGCGATGGGCTTATATTTATCGATTGATAGAGGCGGCGGTTTGTAGATTTGCGATTCGGAAGAGAAGCCGCACAATGAGTTATGAGGGGTGGGTATTATTTTCTTCAGAAATTGAAAAAATCAATTTTTGGAAGTTTCTCAAAAATAAATTGGCGCGTTTGGATAGTTGCGGCGGGAATGCTTCTTGTTGGCTTTTTGTTTTCCCGGGATGCGCTTGCGCGGTTTGTTTGGCAGAAATACCGTTTGCCCGCGGTTGCTTCTTTTTTAATGCGGCACGACGCTCAATTGAGCGTTGAACTTGGGAATTACTATTTCAATAGTTACCGTGATGGCGTATATGATTTGGAGCGCGCGGAAAAATATTTTGAACGCGCGCTTGCTATTGACCCGAACGTAGAAAACGCGTGGTATCAGCTTGCGCGGATTGATTTCTTGCGGGGCGAGTTTACCTCGGCGCGCGGGAAAATAAACAAACAGCTCGAGTTGCATGGCGATTCCATCATGGCTTCATACTATGCTCGCGGCCTTATTAATGGATACTCCGGACATTTTAAAGAAGCCGAGAAAGATTTTTTGAAATTTCTCTCGTGGAAAAAAGAAAGCTGGGCCGCGCATAATGATCTCGCGTGGGTGTATTTCAGCCAGGGAGAATATAAAAAGGCCGAAGAGGTTGCGCGTGAGGGGCTTGCTTTTAACGGGAATAATGTGTGGCTCTTGAATTCTCTCGGCGTTTCATTATTGAATTTGGGGAAAAAAGCGGAGGCGCGTGAGATTTTTTTACGCGCGCGCGAAGCGGCAGCACTTTTAACCGATGTTGATTGGGGCCGCGCGTATCCCGGGAACGATCCGCGCTCTGCCGCGCCCGGGCTTGCCGGCATGAAGAAAGCGATAGATGCTAATCTAAAGCTTTTGAATTGAACTAAGGGCAAGAATTAGGAACTAAGAATTTAGCGACAGAAGGCGCGGGGCGCAGTATCCCAGCTCTTCCGACTTGGTTCCTAGTTTCGCGCATGATGTGGATAATCCGGATTGAGAAACAATTTTACGACGCGTAGAATGAGGAGAGTGGAAGGATCACTGCGAAAACTATTTGGATTCGGCGCGTTAACAGCGGTGCTCGGTTTGGTATTTTTGGCATCCGTCGTTTTTCTCGTTCCCGAAGCTGGCAGCGCCCAAATAGGAGCATCTTCCGTTGAAGTTGGCGTTACTTCGCTTTCACCCGCAGGACCGGCGGGCGGTTTTATTATTCCTGCGTCATGTGAGCTTGGTGCTGAAGATTTTCCCGGCCAGTGTTCTCCGCCTCCGCCGCCACCGGTTAACGGCGCTTCGTGTGTCGGTATTTCCGGTCCGGACGCAGTGACCGCCGGTGAGGTTTTCAGCGCCACGATAACAATGAACAATAGCGGGACGAAGCAGTGGACTTCTGACGGAACTCCGCATAGGCTTGGTTCGCAAAATCCTCAAGATAACACGCGCTGGGGAACGTCCCGGGTTAATCTTCCTTCTTCCCCGATAAACGGAGGACAGAGTGCCGCTTTTACTTCTAATTTCACCGCGCCTACTACTGTTGGCACATATCCGTTTGAGTGGAAGATGGTGGAGGAAGGCGTGGAGTGGTTCGGGGCAACATGCGCGAAGACTATTAGCGTAGGCGCGGTTCCGCCGCCGACCGTTACGACCGATGCCGCGAGCGGGCTTACAACGACGACTGCAAATTTAAACGGCAGGGCAAACCCGAATGGTTTTTCAACTACGGGATGGTTTCGTTTGCGGGCTGCGTCCGGAGGCGTTTGCGATGATGCCGATACTTTCGGAATCCGCGTACCCGGATCAGGAGGGGATGCGCTCGGGGCGGGGACAGCTGTTCAAACATACTCTCAACTCATGACCGGTCTTGCTACCGGAGGAACATATTACTATTGTGCGGTTGCCGAAAACGGCGGCGGAAAAGCGTATGGGTCAGTGCGGTCGTTTACGACCGTTACTGCCCCGCCTGCAGTTACCACCGAAGAGGCATCAGATATTACGACAACCGACGCAACATTGCACGGCAACGCGAATCCGAATGGCTTAGCAAGCGTGGGCTGGTTCCGATACAGCGCTTCTAACCCAGGATCCTGCAATGATACGTTTGGGACGCGGGTGCCGGCTGCAGGAGGCACAAATATTGCCGCAGGAACGACTGCTCAAGCATATTCCCGATTAATATCCGGCTTGCCTCAAGGCATAGATATAGGCGGGACATATTTTTTCTGTGCTGTCGCCGAAAACAGTGCGGGTAAAGGGTTCGGAGGCATTCAGTCATTTGTGACAAAGCCGGTTTATCTTATGAGCGTGACCAAATCCGGGACCGGTTCGGGTACGGTTACCTCTAATCCCGCCGGGATCAGTTGCGGCGCGGATTGTTCGGAGTTTTACGAAAGCGGTGCGAGTATTACACTTAGCGCCAACCCTGCATCCGGTTCTAACTTTATCGGTTGGTCGGGTGTTTGTTCTGGGACAGGATCATGTGTCGTCACAATGAACTCGGCAAAGTCGGTTAATGCTAAATTTGATGAACCGACATTCGTTCTCGATCCTCCTTCGAAAACAGTTGTACTTGGTTCGAGAATAAATTACGTTGGCAAGTATGATCCGGATGGTCCCGGTGGGCCGGCCGCAGAACAGACACCGCCGGCGACGAGCATCGCGTGGGCGTCAACAAATTCTGAGGTCGTATCGATTACCGCTTCCGGCGTCGCAACCGCTGTTGCGGAGGGGAGCGCTACGATCAGCGGCGTTTACCTTGGTATTACCGCAACATCGCCGGTAACTGTTGGTGGCCGTCCGGAAGTAGATATTCGAGTTAACGATTCTCCTAATTCCGTTACTCTTCCGATCGGATCGAACGTGACCGTTGAATGGTGCGGAACCGATGCGCACGCGTGTGCAAATGCCGCTTCATGCAAGGTGGGAACGACTCTCGGCGGAAGCGATTTGGGAACCGCCCTCTCCGGACGCGTGGTGCGTGCCGTTTCTGAAAACACGACTTTCTTTCTTGAGTGCACGCAGCTCGGAGTTACGGAGCGGGATAGCGTTACGGTTACTGCTTCTTCCGGAACGGTACGATGGCGGGCGACAAGCGACGGGGTGACGTGGCCGCCGTCGGGCACTGCTGATTTGGTTGTCGATACCGACAACATTCTCGGGATAAATCAAAATGTTACTATCGCGGTTCCACGCAATGACTCAAATCAGCCGACAGGAAGTTGGACCGTAACGCATAAATCCGGCGGCCCTGTCGGAAAAGTACTGCAAGATATTACTCCTTCTTCAACGCAAACCCTTTCAGACGGAGGCGCTGTTACTTTTACATTTAACTTTATCACTCCTTTTACATACACTCTTTCCCGGTCTAACGATATTTCGGTAATTCAGGGGGCGACAGCCGGTAACACTTCTACTATTACCGTTACCCCAACCGGAGGAGCCCCGGCGGCAGTAACATTTTCCGCCTCCGGCCTCCCGTCAGGATCCTCTGCCTCGTTTAGCCCGGCATCCTGCAACCCCGGCACTACTTCATGCACCAGCACGATGACGATCAATACCACATCCGGCGCCGGAGCCACTCCCCCCGGAATCTATCCGATCACGGTTACCGGTACCTCGGGAAGTTCGGTGGCGAGCACGAACGTGAATCTTACGGTCACGTCTTCGGTTAATGTCGTCCTCACCAGTCCTTCGTCTGCCGTTGCCGGAACGCCGGTCACTTTAACCGCGGATATTACTTCATACACCGGCAATCCGACAGATCGTATTAATTACAAATTCTGGAAACATTGCACTTCAAGCTCGCAAGATCTTTCTGTTGTTACTGCTGCTTGTAGCGCTCCCGACGCTGTTCACGACAATGTTACTGCCGATCCTCAAACTACATCAGTCACTTACGCCTCTACCGGATCTTTTACTCCAAAGGTTTACGTTGAACGAGGGTCTGCTCGGGATGAAGATCGCGTTGATACTCCGGTTGTCGTTAATCCCGCCTTTGATTATTCCTTGAGCGTTACGCAGAACCCCATAACCGTTGCTCAAGGATTTTCAGGCACTCAAACAATTACCGTTACTACAAACTCCGGTACCCCGTCAGCGGTTTCGTTCGACTCTACAAAAGTTACCGGTCTTCCTTCGGGGGTCACGGTTTCATTCTCGCCAACCTCTTGCATTCCGCCATCCACGGTCGGTTCAAGCTGTTCGGTAACCCTTTCCTTAAATGTCGGAAGCGGGGCCTCGACAGGCATTTATCCAATTACGGTTCAAGATAACGGGCCGCTTCTTAAAACAACAAATTTTAATCTTGCCGTCACCACATTTACTTTTTCTATATCTAAGTCAAACAATATTTCTGTAGTACAGGGTGCTACAACCGGTAACACCTCAACCATCACTGCCACAAGAACCGGCGGGACAGCAGCGCCTGTTAATTTCTCCGTGTCAGGTCTGCCCCAAGGATCCTCGGCCACTTTCAATCCATCCTCGTGTAATCCCGGCACTTCAACTTGTATAAGTACGCTAACTATTTTTACTACCTCGGGTTCGGGCGCCACGCCAACAGGGACATATCCGATTATGATATACGGAACGTCAAACCCGACTAGTTCAACCGCTCTTGACCTCACCGTCAGTTCGTCTGTTGGGGTCACTCTTTCCGCGCCTACATCAGCCGTTGCCAATTCTCCGGTTACAATTAGCGCTGATATAACTTCATACACCGGCAGTCCTTCTGACACCATCAACTACAAATTCTGGAAACATTGCACATCATCCGAATCACAAAACCTGACCGCCGTCATTACCGCCTGCGGCAACCCCGATGCCGAAAGAAACGGGGTTACTGCCGATCCGCAGTCGGTTGATGTTACCTACACAACAACCACCGGCAGTCCGTTCACTCCCAAAGTTTTTGTCCAAAGAGGAGCTGCGGCAAACGAAGATCGCGCCGACACTCCGGTTACGGTCAACCCTGCTTTTGACTATTCGCTCGGCCGCACTAAAAGCGCTGTCAGCGTTGCCCAAGGATCTTCCGGCACCAACACCATTACCGTCACCACCAATACCGGAACGCCGTCAGCCGTTTCTTTCGATCCCACCAGAGTTACCGGCCTTCCTGCCGGAGTCACGGCGTCGTTCTCTCCGTCATCCTGCATTCCTCCGTCAACTCCTGGTTCAAATTGCTCCACCACGCTCACGCTTAGTGTTGGAAGTTCGGTTGCCGCAGGCACGTATACCGTCGCGGTTCAGGACAATGGCCCGCTTTTGAAAACTACTTCGTTTGATCTTGTTGTTACTTCATTTACGTTCTCGCTTTCCAAATCAAATGATATCTCCGTCGTTCAGGGAGCGACGACGGGGAATACTGCTACCATTACCGTTACGCCGACCGGAGGCACTTCGGCCGCGGTAACATTTTCCGCAACCGGTCTTTCTCCTTCAGTCGCATCTATTTCTTTTAATCCAACATTCTGTAACCCGGGCGCAACGACATGTACGAGTGTTATGACGGTTCTTACATTCTCCGGAGACGGCGCAACTCCTACCGGAAGCTAC
>JACPMF010000012.1 GCA_016186145.1 Candidatus Sungiibacteriota bacterium
TGTGCTTTTTACGGATGGCGTGAATAACGCTGGTATCGACCCGCTTACGATGGTGCAGTTTACCGGAATGCTTGGCGTCAGAGTTTACTTCAGCGTTCTCGAGTCTAGCGCGTACACCGGGGTTTCGGACGAAGAAGGCGAGCAGAGGCGCGAAGCGCTGAAAAATGCGGTTCGCGCAACCGGCGGTTTTGATTTCGCGACAAAGGTTGCGGAAGACGTAGAGCGGCATTACGACAAGATTGATAAGTTTGAGCGGGCGAAAGTTGGTATTGTTTCCGATTTTTCGACCATGCCGCTTTGGCGCGAATGGCTTTTTGCATCAATTGTCATGCTTACCGGCTTCTCGCTCGTTGAGATCATCTTCATTAAACTTCCGTAGGAAGGGGGTAGGGCTATGAGGCGTGTGCTCGGCGTTCTGTTTATTCTTGCCGCCCTTCTTGCGGTTCTCGCGGGAGTTGGCTGGCGCACATTCTCGCGTAATCAGGAAGCGGTTCGAAATAAAGTTATTGTGGGCGATTATAGCGGCGCGCTTGAGAATATCGCGATCCTCCGGGCGGCTCTCGTTTATCAAGCGGCGCGGTTTTTGCCCGGCGTTGAAGACGAGATTACAGCCACAGAGGCGTGGGCGTTTTATAAACTGGGAGACAGGGGGCGCTCAACAAAACTTTTTCGGGAGCTTGCCGGCCGGAATACGGAGCTTGGCGCTGTTTCCCTTTTTAATGCCGCAACCTTGGAACTTGCGCCGGAAAGTTTTGAGAAGGCGATTAGGGACTACGAGAAGGTGTTGAAGAGTTTCCCGAGTAATCTTTCCGCCCAGAGAAATCTTGAGATTTTGCGCCAGATTGAAGAAGAAGAACGAAAGGCCGCCGGCAGTGACGGCGGTCGGGAGAAAGACGGCTCTTCGGGTGACGGTGACAAAGATAAGAACGGACGGAAGCAGCGTTCGCGGACAAGAGACAAGCTTGAATACCGGGATGGCGGGGACTCCGACGGTCAAGGCGGCTCCTCGACATTTCGTTATTAGCTAGGAGGGCGAGCATATGGTTTTCCGGCACCCGGAATATTTTTGGATGATTGCGGCGGCAGGATTTGCTATTTTTTTTGGTTACCTCGCGGTTGTATACCGGGGCGAGAGAATTTTGAATTATTTCGGAGGGAGAAAGTTTCTGAATTTGCGAGGGGCGCGGGTTACCGGTCCGTTCCGGCTCATGGCGCGCGCCGTTCTGGTCGTTCTTGTGTTTGTCCTTTTTGCGGCGGCGTACTGGATGGCTCCGCAGATTACGGAGTTAAAGAGCGTTCCCGTTTATGAGCAGGCGGAGGTATGTTTTGCAATTGACTCTTCGCGGTCGAGCCGTGCCATCGATGTCCGGACGGCAGAGGGCACTTTTTCCCGTTTTGATTTTGCGAAGCAAATCGTTCGCGAAGCAAAATCAATTGCTGGCGCCGATGATCTCCCTTGTTTGATTTTCTTCGGCGGCTCGGCAATCACTACGGTTTCTGCGCACTCCTATTTTGGATACAGGGACGTTAGCTGGGAGTACATTGAATCGGATCTTCGTTTTGCCGATGAATACTTTATCGAGTATGAGATCCCGCAGGGTTCCAGTTTTACGCCAATGGCCCTAAAAGCGCTTTCTTCTTTCTCGGGCCGTCCAACGAGGAAAATCCTTGTCGTCATTTCTGACGGCGAGCCGGAGCGGGGGGGAGACGCGGGCGCCGAAAAGAGAAGGCAGGAAGAGCTTGCCGAGCTTAATAAAGAGACGCAAAAAGAAATTGCTTCGTTCCGGGCGAAAAACGATTTTGCGGTCGAGTTTTTCGGCATCGGCGACATCACGAAGCCTTCGCCCATTCCGAAGAGGGTAGGGAAGAACGGAGAAGTGCTGGCGTATCATCGCTATTCGGTTGGCGCCAGGAAAGATCAGATGGTTCTTTCCCGTCCGGATCCCCAATTTCTTTTTTCCGCAGCGCAGTCTCTTGGTGGAAGATACCGCCAGGTGAATAGCTTGACCGAGGCGCGCCAAGAGCTTGCCCAGCTTTTTCTGCGCCATAAGAAGATAGTTTCGTGGGAGAAAAAGGAAGAGGCGACGGATGCGTGGCAGTACTTCGTTGCCTCCGGCCTCATTTTGCTCTTTGTTGTTCCGTTCATGAAAAGTCCCTAAGGAGAAGGGACTTTTTTAATTTCCCCTGTAAGAATTTGACGCTGCCGGCGAGGTTGAAGTTTATTGACCGCAGATGGTGCCCATGATACGGATAAGTCAGTTTTCGCTCATTGATAAACAAACAAAGCAACAGGGGGCCGAAGTGATCAAATCGTTTTTCTGGTCAAGAAAGTGGGCGTTGTGGGCGTATTGCGGGGCAATAGTTTTAATGTTTTTGATATACGCGCAAGTTTCCATGTCGGTAAGGATGAATACGTGGTACGGCGGGTTTTATGATATCCTGCAACATCTTGATCAGCATACTTATGCGGAGTTCAAGCAAAAGCTGATTGATTTTTCGTGGATTGCTGTTCCCTGGACGATTCTTGCTGTTATAACTAATTATTTGACCCGCCGTTATTCGCTTTGGTGGCGCGAGGCAATCACGTTTAATTTTATTCCGCGCTGGAGAAATGTGGTGCGGGAAATCGAGGGTGCCTCCCAGCGCATACAGGAAGATCCGTATCGCTATGCCAAAATCATTGAGTCCCTCGGTTTGCAGGTGGCAAGAGCAATTATGACTCTTGTGGCCTTTCTCCCCATACTCTGGTCATTCAGTAAAGCCGGCATTGTTGTTCCGTTAGCCGGAACAGCTGGTGGTCAATTTGCGTGGTTTCTCTTACTCGGATCTTTCGCCGTCTACCTATCAGACAAAATTATGAGGGTGAGATTCACCATCGGATTTCGTTCTTTGGCGAACATAGTATTAAATCCGGCGATTTTTTCATGGCTAAAAAAAAGCTTGCCGGAGCTTACGGTGGTTCTGATTGTTGTTATCGCTGCTCTTTGGGAGGCAAATATTTATCGAGGGTGGATAGGGTGGATTCTTCTCAGCGGTTTTCTGTTATTATGTCTGATAAGATCACGGTTTCCGTGTCTTTGGGCGCGGGGGCAAGAGATCGTTTGGAGCACTGCGCTGACGACTGTTCTTGTGTTTATTCAAATCAGGGTAGTCACTATATCTTTTTGGCGCTTGGTAGAAAAACCGGTTCTTAAGACTCTTTGGTGGCTTGACGTAAATGCGCCCGAGCTAACCACTGTTGCGATAGTGGTTGTTGCCGCACTGTGGGAATCCGGTGTTTATAGAGGTGCTGCTGGATGGATATTATGTATTGCTTTTGTGATTGGGTTTATAACTCCGGTTATCGATAAAAACCGTCCACATGGGCGCTGGGTCAGTTTTTGGTTTCTGCGCATGATTATATATAGCTTAGCGCTCGTTGTTTCGTGGGTGATATCAAATAGCTTAAATACAGGGTTACCCTCATTCGTTTGGGTCGCGATATTTGTCAGTTTTGGAGGCACGCTTATCTCTTGGTTTGTCGGCATTAAACTTCCGGGCCTTGAATACAATAACCAAAAAGTTGAAGCGGCGCTTAGGAAAGAACTCGTTCTCGGTGAAGACGACAAAATCAATCATTCATCTGTGCCAACCCTTACGGAACTTTTTGTCGGTATCAAGTTTAACTATCGGCGCCTCTTCTGGCATTACGGATATTTCGATCTTTGGTCAAACACATTTGGCCAGATAATGGTCGTTGTGCCTTTCTTAATTGCGGGCCCGGCGCTTTTTTCCGGACTGATCACGCTCGGTGTTCTTATTCAGATAGATAATGCCTTCGGAAAGGTTCAAAATAGTTTTTCGCTCTTTATGGATAACTGGACTACCATTACCGAACTTCGGAGTATTAGAAAACGTCTGTATGAATTTGAAAGAAATCTTGATAAGCATCAGGTGGTTGTTTGACGCTCGTAAAACAAAACACGCGCCGCTGGATAAATCAGCGGCGCTTTTTGTAGGATGGCTAAACAGTTTTTCTTGCGAGCAGGAATCCCTGATAAGACAGAAAGAGTCCGATGGCGAGCGCGAGCCACGAGAGCCATATTGGTACCATCCAGCCGCCGATCATGGCTTCCCAGCCGTATATTAGTCGCAGCGCGTGAAGCAGGGCGATAATAAGAAAAATTGTTCCGGCAACCAGTGAGTATATTTTTTGCATATTTTGTTCTACAAATTTTTAGCGGCCTTTGCCGCCTTTAATTATATCAATAATAAGTTTTGCCAGCCATCCTCAACATAAACTATTGAAGTCGGGTTTCAATAGTCCGGCATGTTCAAAGTCTCTTGACGCGGTATATATTGGTGCTATACTCAAGAAAACTTAACTTGTCGTGGAAAATCCTGGAAAGGAAAGGGCAAGCCCTGCTTCCAGCGGGGCGCCGACTCTATCCCTAAGGAGCTGATTTAGCTGTCCTTTGGGAAGATCGGGTGCTCGTCGCTTTTCCGGGATTTTTTTATAGGCAAGGGGCTCTTTGAAAATCGAAAAGATGGAAGGAGTAAGCAATGAGAATGCGCGCGTTTTTTGCGGTTCTCGTTTGTTTGTTTCTGATTATTGCGGCATGTCCGGTTGCGTATTCTGCTCCGGCTTCAGACTACGGGGACGATTTCGTCTCCCTGCCCCTCAAGGTTCAGGAGGCGGTGAAGTCTTCGCAGGGGAGGGTCAGGGTCGGGTTGCTGACATGGGCAGGACCCGAGATGCGATTCGGAAACGGTCTCGTCATTGAGGGGAATTACGTATTGGTTCCGAGTGCTCTGATTCCGTTTTACCCGGAGCTTGCTTACGGCAAAACCACACGGTATGTATTCAATGGCACTCCGGCATCGTTTGTTTACGGCAGTCTACAGATCGGGCTTGCCGTGCTGGAGCTCTCGACTCCGCTTCCCGGCGCGAAGGATACAGGGTTTGCCGGTAGCATTGAGGTTGGGAAGAAATATGACGGAGTTACTCTGCTGTTTCAGGATGGGAAGTCTTTGAATGTCAGTCTTGTTCCCGACTCTCCGAGTAGCGGAATGCTTTTACCCGAAGAGCTTCCGGGATCGGTGATCGGTACTGCGCTCTGGAACGAGAGTGGTGAGGTTGTCGGAATAATTGCGGCAACGCCAGAGGGGACCGCCGCATTAGTTCTCTCCGATGTAATCCGGCAGTTCCTGGAACGCTTCAAGGAGTGGCTTGCGTCGCGCCCGGAGGAAAAGAAAATCCGGATAGCGCCAGAAGACCAGAGGGTAATCAGGGAAAAGGCGGCTGCGTTCGCCGAGATGCTTGAGTTGTACGCAGTAAAATCGTTGGTCAGGCCAGACAACATTTCCAACTGCGCAGAGGAAATGCTTCAGATGAAGGCGAATGAAAAATCCTGTCAGGACAGATACTCGGTTCGGCATCCGAAGGAAGAGTATGAAGGAGATGTTGTTCCAGAGGGCGAAGGCCGGTTCGGCGGCGTTGGTCTCGAGGTTTCGCAGCAGGATGGGAAGGTTGTCGTGGTGTCCCCTATTGACGGTACGCCGGCATTTCGGGCGGCAGTCAAGTCGGGGGACGTGATTATCAAGATTGACGGTACTGCGGTTTCGGGTATCACTGATGCTGTCAGACGCATGCGAGGAAAGCCCGGCACAGCGGTGGAAATCACGGTTGAACGCGCCGGTAGGGAGATGGTGTTTAAAATTGTGAGAGAAGTGATTACGGTTCATGCGGTATCGGCAAGGGTCTTTGAGGGGCCGTCCGAAAAAATCGGTTATCTCAAGGTCAAGAAATTCAGTGAGATTTTACCGAGCGACTTTAAGAAGGAAATGCGCGCTTTTCGCATGAGCGGCATCAGGAAAGTGGTTCTTGATTTTCGTTACAACCCAGGCGGACTTCTTAACGAAGCGCTTGAGATTCTTTACGGTTTCGCGCGTCCGGGAGATGTTTTGATTGTGATGCGCGAGCGTTATCGGTCAACGGTTTACGACACGGCGTACGTAAAGAAGCTGTTTCGGTTGAATTATGAGCCGGGAGAATTCCGTGACATGAAAGTAGTGGTTCTGGTGAATAAGGGGAGCGCTTCGGCTTCCGAGGTTTTTGCCGGCACTATGAAGGATTGGGGTTATCCGATTGTTGGGCCGCCTTGCCAGCGCGAATCCGACGATAAGGCCTGCACCAGTACTTTTGGGAAGGGCGTTGGTCAGACCGTGTTTCCGCTTTCCGACGGTTCGGTTTTGCGGCTGACAACATTTGAGTTTCTGGTCGGTAATTCCAAGACCAAAATTAATGACATTGGCGTTGTTCCGACTCATTATATTGCGAGCCCTCAAGCTTCATCCGCGGAGATTCTCCGTGAGGACCGGCAGCTTGAGAAGGCAATCGAGATTCTTTTGAAATAAACCCCACACTTATGTATAAGTTGTGGGGTAAAAGAGCGCTTCGCGCTCTTTTTACTTGTCTTTTATTTGAAGCGAGGTAATCCAAAAATTTTTCATTGCGGAGGCGTGACAATAAATTAACGAGCGGGCAAACAAAATAACGAAAATTTGCTTATTTCAAATTTTCGTTATGCATTTTGTGTAGTCCGCGAGGCGAATTTATTCATGCCGCAGCCTGAAAAATTTTTAGATCATTGAGCTTCTAATTCTTCCATCGCCTCATTCAATATCTGGCAATATAAGTTAAACCCGACTTTATTGATTGCGCCCGATTGTTCTTTGCCGAGGATATTCCCGGCGCCGCGGATTTCAAGGTCGCGTATCGCTATTTCATACCCCGAACCAAGCTCCGCATATTCCTGCAGCGCCTCAAGCCGTTCGAGCGCCTTTTCCGTAAGGGTTTTCGGTCGGAAAAGGAAATAAGCGCTTGCTTGCTTGTCGGCCCTCCCGATTCTTCCTCGTAGTTGGTGCGCTTGCGCAAGGCCGAGCATGGTTGCATCTTCAACGATCAGGGTGTTTACGCTTTCAAGGTCGAGGCCGTTTTCAATGATTGTGGTTGCAAGGAGAAGGTCGAATTTTTTGTTTTGAAATTCCCGCATGGCATGGAGAAGCTCGTTTTCTTTCATGCGGCCGTGGACGGAACGGATTCGGCATCGGGGTATGATTTTTTCAAGTTTTTCTTTAAAAAGCCCCATGGTCTCGATGCGATTGTGGAGAAAATATGTTTGGCCGCCCCGTTCAAGCTCTGCGGTGATTGCTTCGCGGATTGTGGCGGGGTTGTACGGAAGAACATATGTTTTGATCGGGAGCCGGCCTGCCGGCGGGGTTTGTATAAGCGACATGTCGCGAAGACGCGCCATGGCAAAAGAAAGGGTGCGCGGGATAGGGGTTGCCGAGAGTGTTAGAATATCCAGCGCTCCGCGAATTTTTTTAAAATGTTCTTTTTGGCGGACCCCGAATTTTTGTTCTTCGTCAATAATAAGAAGCCCAAGGTTTTTAAATCGTATGTCCTTTGAAAGCAGGCGGTGCGTTCCAATTACGATGTCGATGGTTCCTTCGGCAATGTTTTTTAATATCCCGCGTTCTTTTTCTTTTGGAGTAAGGCGTGAAAGGCCGGCAATAAGCACTCCCGAGTTGAGAAAGCGCGCGGTAAAGGTTTGGAGATGCTGGTCCGCGAGAATGGTTGTGGGCGCGATAAGCGCGGTTTGTTTTCCGGCGATTGCGGCCCGGAACGCCGCTCTCATGGCAATTTCAGTTTTTCCGAAACCGACATCGCCGCAGACAATTCGATCCATCGGCTTTTGCAATCCAAGGTCGCGGTCCAGATCTTGGGTCGCCTTTTTTTGATCCGGAGTTTCCGGGTAGGCGAAGGATTCGTCGAATTCCCGTATGCTCGGCGTGTCTCTTTGGTACGGTTCTCGTTTTTCTGCCGCTCGTTTTTTATAAAGTTCATACAGGTCTTTTGCGAGATTCTCGGCCTGCTCTTTTACTTTTCGCCGTGTCGTAAACCATACTGTTCCGCCGAGGCGATGGATGGTCGGCGTCTCAAAGCCGATATACGGGGTCAGGCGTTTTTGCTGGTCTTCGGGGACCAATAATCGATCGGGAACGCCGCCTATTCGCGGGGACGCATATTCTACTATATAAAATTTTTTGGCTACAAGCGGTTGTTCATCAACGAATAACGAATCTTCTTCGAATTTACGAATTCGCATATTCGCATAGGATTCGTAATTCGTTGATAGCATTCCGCGGAAGATACCGATTCCATGGTCAATATGCACCACAAAACTTCCTTCCGGCAACTTATTTATTGAGGAGCTATGGGAGATTTTTGGACCGGTATGAAGGGCTCCCCGTTTCGACTTTCTGATCTCCGCAACAGCGTTTCCGAAGAATTCTATAAGGATCGGTTGGTCTAAATTAATGGGCCAGATCTCAAGAAGGTTTCCGTGCCAGACGAATTCTCCTTTGCCGTGAATTTCGGCGGCTTTTTCGTAACCAAAATCGGTTATTTTGCGCAGCACTTCCGAGGGTTTTATTGCCAGCCCCGTTTCGAGAATTATCGAGGAATCTCTCCAAAAAGGACTTGTTTGGTGGGTTTTCTTTATTGCGGCAAGATTTTCCGAATACCACAAAACATCCCGCTCTAAAAGTTGGGGGGTGATGCGAACTATTAAAATTTCTCCTAATTCATTAAGCTCGTTTGCCATTATTCCGGGTGAAGAATAGTATAACACCGGAGTTGTTCTTTGAAAAGGAGTCTCTTATGTCCCGGGCTTTCCGAGCGCGCGCGAATGATTTTGTCGAAGAGCATCCCAATGTGACGCTGTTTTTATGCTTTCTTTTTGGCGTTCCTGCCCTGTTTGTTATTATGGCAATCATTGCGGTGATTTGGAGCCTGATTTTTTTTCACTGGCTTGGCTTTTAATGAGGCGCCTAAAAATAAAAAGACCCCCGCTTGGCGGGGGATTTATTGTGCATTATAGGCGTTCATTGCCGTCTCCGTGCCCTTTGCAACAAGCGTTTCTAGCGCTAAAAGCGTTTTTTTAATTACTTTTGCAGCAGTTTTTATTTCCGCAGGCGCGAACTTTTGCAAAACAAGCTTTTCTGCTTCCACGCGGCGTTTTTTTTGGATGCCGATTCTAAAGCGCCAAAAAGATTGAGTTTTAAGGGCTCGGATGATTGATTCCACTCCTTTATGGCCCGCGGAGCTCTTGTTAAATGATAATTTTCCCCTGCCAAGCTCGATGTCGGAATCATCATGGATTACGATGACCGAAGCCGGCTTTATTTTATAGAATCGCGCCGCCGGTCCGACCGCGTTTCCCGATTTATTCATGAAGGTTTCCGGCATGAGCAGGATGAATTTCTCCTTGCCAAGTTTGCTTTCTGCGGCAAGCGCGTTCCATTTTTTGTTTGGCGAAAAAGACGCGCCTACTTTTTTTGCAAACGCTTCAACAATCGCGCGGCCGATATTATGGCGCGTGTTATCGTATTTTTCTCCCGGGTTCCCGAGACCGATAATAAGATACATGCGATTATTTTATCCTGAATGTTGCAAAATCGCAAAAGTGCGTTAGAATAAGCAAATGGAAGAAAAACGATCGTTTGCCGACAGCATAAAGGAATTTGTTAAGTTTTTGGTTATCGCCTCGGCCATCGCACTTCCGGTGCGGTATTTTGTTGCCCAGCCCTTTATTGTAAAAGGGGCCTCTATGCAGCCGAATTTTGAAAATAGCGAATACCTTATTATTGACGAGCTTTCCTACTTTTTTCGCGAGCCGGAGCGGGGCGAGGTTGTGGTTTTCCGTTATCCGCTTGATACGCGTCAGTACTTTATTAAACGGATTATAGGTCTTCCGGGGGAACGAGTGGAGATAAAAGGAGGAAAGGTTTTTACGGGTAACGCCGATAGTAAAGAAAGTGTTCTTTTGGAGGAGCCGTACTTATCAAAAGGTACGGAAACAACCGGAGACTACATTATTATTACTCTTGGCTCCGGCGATTACTTTGTTCTCGGTGATAATAGGACACAGAGTTCTGACGGAAGGGTGTGGGGCGCTTTACCGAGGCGTTTGATTATCGGGAGGGCTCTTTTGAGGGCGTGGCCGGTTTCAAAAGCTGGGTTGTTGGAATAATTGCAAACATGAGTTAATAGTGAATAATTTGTTTCTGAAATAAGATTTTACGCTAGAAGCAGATTTATGCGGATGACAACGCGGATTAACGCGGATCCGCATAAATCCGCGTAGCTATCAGCGCTTATCCGCTTCTAAAATTATGGCAAAGCCAAAACAAAAGGAATTCAGGACTCCCCGCGGCACGCATGACATTTTGCCCGAGGAGCAGCCCCTATGGGAGAAGATTCAAAAGGAGGTGAAAGAAACCTCGGCGTTTTATGGTTTTGAGCGCATTGATACCCCGCATATTGAGCAGACAGAGCTTTTTACGCTCGGGACCGGTGAGACCACTGATATTGTTACAAAGCAAATGTATTCTTTTCGCACGCGAGGGGGCGATCAGCTGTCTTTGCGCCCGGAAGGGACCCCCTCGGTTATGCGCGCATACTTCGAACACGGCATGTGGAATCTCCCCCAGCCGGTTAAGCTTTATTATTTTGGGTCTTTTTTCCGGCACGAAGCTCCACAGCGCGGACGATTCCGGGAATTCCGCCAATGGGGTCTTGAGTTGATCGGCGAAGAGGGGGCGGTGGCAGAAGCAGAAGTCGTCCGGGTTTTGTATACATTTCTCGATGAACTAGGATTAAAAGGGGTCGTGTTTGAAGTGAATTCAATTGGGTGCGCAACGTGCCGGCCCCATTATCGTTCGGCGCTTTCCAACTACTATCGCTCACGGGTGAAGGGGCTTTGCAAGGATTGCAAGGAACGTTTCCGGCAAAATCCTCTGCGGCTTCTGGATTGCAAAGAAGAGAAGTGTTTGGTTATTCGTCAGGGAGCGCCCCAGACATTTGATCATCTTTGCGAGCACTGCAAGAGCCATTTTAGGGTTTTTTTGGAATTTCTTGATGAAGTCGGGTTGCCGTATTCGTTAAACCCGTTTCTCGTCAGAGGCCTTGATTATTATACGCGCACTGTCTTTGAAGTCTTTGCCAATGAGGAAGTAAAAACCGAGCCAGTAAAGGAAGAAATTCCTATTGAAGGCGATCCTGTGGCGAATGGCGACGACAAATCCGGTTCCGAAGGGAAAACAACTCAGGTGCCGCAAGGGGGTGGAGAGGTTCGACGCCTTGCGCTCGGAGGTGGCGGCAGATACGATAATTTGGCTGAACTCATTGGCGGCCGGCAGATTCCGGCGGCAGGAGCCGCCATCGGTATAGAACGGGTTATTCTTGCGTGGAAAACCGGCCGGTTGAAGCTTCCCGAGCCGCAGAGGCCAAAGGTATTTCTTGCGCAACTTGGGGATTTGGCGAAAAAAAAGAGTTTTGGGCTTGTCGAAATATTGCGAAAAGCGAATATTTCTGTCGCAGAATCATTTGGAAGAGACTCTATCAAATCGCAGTTAAAGATTGCCGACAAGACGGGCGTTGAATTTGCTTTAATTCTTGGGCAGAAAGAGGCGCTTGACGGCACGGCTATCCTCCGGGAAATGTCGTCGGGGAATCAGGAAACAGTTCCTCAGGAAAAATTGGTTGAAACACTTAAAAAGAGGCTGAAGAGGTAATTAGCTTCGGTAGTTCATGGTGATTTAGCGGGACCCCCTGTTGTCTAATTAAGCTAATGCGGCTAAAAGCTATAAGCTAAAATGGATTGTATCTTTTGTAGGATTGCTAAAGAAGATTCGCGCGCTGACATTGTTTTTTTTGATAAAGATGTTATTGTTTTTACAGATATAAATCCGAAAGCCCCGGTACATCTTTTGGTTGTACCGAAAGAGCATATCCAGTCCATCGCACATCTTGAAGCGAGTCATGCGGATATCGTGGCAAAGCTTATCTACACTGCTAAAAGTGTGGCAGAGAAAATGGGGCTTAGCGGTTACCAGTTGGTATTTAATGTCGGTCGAGATGGCGGGCAGGTGGTGGATCATCTCCACCTTCATTTGTTAGGTGGATGGAAAGAATCGGATGACTGAAATACGGGTTTCTGTTTTTGGGTCTATTGAAAAACTAAAAATGAAAAAGGAAAAACGACAGTCTAAAATTAAAAACGACACCGAAGGGAATCTGTGTGATTTTTACTTTTTCATTTTTAATTTTTAATTTGAGCGATAGCAAACATGGTTTACGCAATAAAAAAACAAAAAGAAACTACTGCAGCGCTTCTTCGCCGGTTTTCTAAGAATGTCCAGCAATCAGGGCTTTTATTAGAAGCCCGCAAAGGCCGCTTTTATTCCAAAAAAGCAAATCACAGAGCTCGCAAGGCAAGCGCTTTGCGGAAGCTTGAGCGGAAGAAGGAGCGGGAACGGCTTCAGAAGCTCGGTAAGCTCCCCCAAAAGGAGATACGGCCGCATTTCCGGTAGACCGTTAGGATTAGGAGTTTGGAATAAGGAATTATGAATAGCGGCCGGAGCCCGCTTCTCGATTCATAATTCCAGTTTCATATCTTAGCTTTGCATACACCTCTTCGTGACAAAATCGAACAGGACTTGAAAACCGCCCTTCGTGCAAAAGAAGAGCTGCGTCTTTCTGTTCTTCGGATGATTTCTGCCTCTCTTCATAACCGGGAGATAGAGAAAAAAGGGAGAACCGGCTCCGGTGGTCTTGATGATGAAGAGGTTTTAAGCGTTTTCCGGCAAGAATTGAAAAAGCGAAAAGATGCGGCGGAAGGGTTTGAAAAAGGCGGCAGACCGGATTCGGCAGAAAAGGAACGTGAGGAAGCACGCATTATTGAGGCATATTTACCCGAGGAGCTATCAAGCGAAGAAATCGAAAAAATTGTTAAAGAGGTGGTTTCGGGCATTGGTGAAGTGACGCAAAAGGATTTTGGGCGCGTGATGGGCGAGGTTATGAAGCAGGCTAAGGGACGGGTTTCCGGGGAGCGGGTAAGCGCAATTCTTAAAAAATTCTTGCAAAAATAAAAAAGTCCCGCTGAAAGCGGAACGCAGAAACTTATTTTTCGTCGAGGGGTTTGAGGAGTGAGGGTGGAAGCGGTCCGGGCTGGCTGCCTCCCGGGCTCAAGACATAGTATTCATAATTTAATCCAGTAATCCCTTCCGGGTTGAGCATATCTTTCATATCCCTTTTTTGGAACATCATTGCTTTTCCGTTTGCCCATACCGGAGCCTCGTTGCTTGAGAGTACGAATTCATAAATATCCCCGTTTTTCATCGGCAAAACGTTAGGAAAGGCGAATCTTCCTGAAAGTACGCGATCAAGAACTGTCCACATGAAAAGAATTGGTTCCCGGCCTTCATAGCGCACTTTCCAAGAATAAGTATAGGTAACTTTGCCGTCAGCAGCCGTTTCCGGAACTACTTTGTTTTCAAGATAGACGGTGTTATCGCCGGAGCTCAAAGAGCCTCCCAGCGCGTTGTTTAGTGGGTATGCGTTGCTGTCATTTCCAAAAACGTAGGACGGCAAAGACATGAAGATTAAAGTACTAATTATGACAAAGAACTTGCGCATTCCACCCCCCTCATGGAAAATAATAATGCTTCATAAGCATAATCTTCTAAAAGAAATTGTCAATTTATTTCCAAAGACTGTAAGCAGGGATATTCCTAAAAATGTTGTTATTTTGGAAGTGAAGCCCACGGAATCAAAAAGGATAAACCGCCGATATGGTGGCAAAAATAAACCGGCCAACGTTCTTTCTTTCCTTTACGGCCCGGAGTATGGTGAAATTATCATTTGTCCGGCGCTTATTCGCCGCGAAGCCAAAAAACAAAGAAATTCATACGAGTATCAAAAAAAATGGATGATTGCGCACGGCCTTCTGCATTTAGCGGGGATACATCATGAGAAATCGGTGCGGGCAAGGAAAAAATTTGAGCAAATAGAGCAAACGCTGCTTGAGAAATTAGGAAATTGAGAAACAAAGAAATCATTAAACGCACCTATTTTCTCAATTTCTTAGTTTCTCAATTTCTTATTTTATGAGAGGAGTCTCCGCAGGTATTGATATAGGCACCGGGACGGTTACTACGGTGGTGCTTTCAAGAAATAAAGGCGATCTGCCTTCTATTTTGGGTGCCGGCCAGGCTCGGAGCGATGGGGTTAGAAAGGGAACCGTTGTTGACCACGAGGCGCTTGCAGCCGCAATTAAAAAATCAGCCCTGGCTGCGGCAAAAGAAGCGAATGTTTCCATAAAAGAAGCTGCTGTCACTTTTAGCGGGGCTTCTATCCGTTCATCTCTTTCCCGAGGGGTGGTGGCGGTTTCGCGCGCCGACGGGGAAATAACCCAGGATGACGTTCGGCGCTCTTTGCAGGCCGCAGAGTCTCTTCATCTCAAGAATGCCAACCGCGAGATCGTTCATTTAAGCCCGCGCGCGTTTTGGGTTGACGGCGAAGGGGATATTAAAGATCCTGTTGGAATGGTCGGTATGCGTCTTGAAACCGAAGCGTTGATTATTGAAGGAGATAAGCGGGCATTGCAGAATTTAGGGAAGTCTTTAGATGGGGCGGGAATTAGTATCTGGGACTGGATTTTTTCCCCCCTTGTTTGTTCTCGTGTCGTTTTGACGAAAGAGCAGCGGGAACTTGGCGTGATGCTTCTTGATATTGGGGCGGGTAACTCCAGTTACGGAATTTGGCGAGAGGGATCGCTTTTGGATGCCGGGGTTATTCCTGTTGGCGGAGACCTTGCTACTCATGACATTGCGGTAATGTTGAAAACGAAGGTTGAAGTTGCCGAAGCAATAAAGAGGAAATACGGCCACGTTTCTCCGGAATCCTTTTCAAGAGGCGATGTGATCAAACTTGCGGAGTTTGTGGAAAATGACACAGAGACGTATTCACGAAAAGAATTGGGAGAGGTTATTAAGGCAAGAATGGCAGATGTTTTCGAGCTTGCGGCGGAGCCGCTGCATAAGGGCGGAAGATCTCTTTTGTTGCCGGCAGGGGTAGTTCTTATCGGGCGGGCGGCCATGTTGCCGGGAATTCGAGAGTTTGCCAAGCGGGAATTGCGTTTGCCCGTGGAGCGGGCCAAAATCAGCGGAGTCGATCTCGGTAAGTTCGCAGAGTTGGTATCGGCGCCGGCAGTTGCGGTATCACTCTGGTTTCTTCAAGAGTCCGGAGGGATTTCTGAATCCGGCATAAGCCGTCCCTTTGCAAAAACATGGCCGTTGTTTAAGAACTTCCTGAAAGTTTTTCTGCCGTAATCGCGCCGGTTCAGAGCATCGATTATCACAACACCAATCTTAAATTTGTAAATGTTGTGTTGCTAAAGGTGCTTTCGGTATCATTTAAAACAGGAGGATAGGGGGCGGGCATAAATAGCTAAATTTTTTATTTCAAGATATGCCGCAGATTAAACCAGAAATAGAGACATTTGCGAGAATCAAAGTGGTCGGGGTCGGTGGATCCGGCGGGTCGGCCATTACGAGAATGATGGAATCCCGGGTGCGAGGGGTTGATTTTATTGCCATTAATTCGGATGCGCAGGCGCTTCACCATAACAAAGCAAATCAAAAGATTCATATTGGTAAGAATTTAACGAGAGGCCTTGGCGCGGGGATGAATCCCGAGGTTGGGAGGCAGGCCGCAGAGGAAAATCGGGATGAAATCCACGAAGCGATCAAAAGTTCCGATATGGTTTTTATCGCTTGCGGTCTTGGCGGCGGAACCGGTTCCGGAGCCGCCCCCATTGTCGCTGAAGTCGCAAAGGAATCCGGCGCTTTAACCGTCGGTGTAGTGACAAGGCCGTTTGCTTTCGAAGGGTCTCAAAGGGCGCGTATTGCCGATGAGTCATGGGCCAAGCTGAAAGACAGGGTTGACGCATTGATCACGATTCCAAACGACAAGTTGTTAAGCGTCATTCAAAAAGATACGTCGCTTGTTCAGGCGTTCACGGTTTGCGATGACGTTTTAAAACAAGCGGTCCAGGGAATTTCGGACCTCATCACTATACCCGGTTTGGTTAATGTCGATTTTGCCGATGTAAGAGCGGTTATGCAGGATGCGGGCTCGGCCATTATGGGTGTCGGTATTGCCTCGGGAGAGAACCGGGCAATGGAGGCGGCGAAAGCGGCGGTTTCTTCTCCACTTCTTGATCTTTCAGTAGACGGCGCAAAGGGAGTGCTTTTTAATGTTTCCGGGGGGCCGGACATGACGATGTGGGAAATTAACGAGGCGGCAAAGCTTATTACGGAATCGGTGGATCGCGACGCAAAACTCATTTTCGGGGCAGTCCACGACGACCGGCTGAAAAAGGGCGAGCTGAAGATAACTGTCATTGCCACCGGTTTTAACGGTTTTGAGCGCGATGATGACGCAAAGAAGATTCCGGTAAATGGTATTGGCTCTTTGAAGAATGGTGTTGTTCCAAGCAAACAAGAAAATGATGAATGGGATTCTGTTCCGGCATTTCTTCGCCGTCGCAAGTAAGCTATGAAGTAAGTTAGGATCGGTAGGTTTTCAGAAATTAAAAATACCCACTGGTGGGTATTTTTTTGTGTATACCATGAAGAGGGCACCGAACAATCAGTCAGTCGCAGGAAAGGTGCGGAGGCGGATTAATGATTCAAGATCATCCGGGCTTATAGATTTTATAGCATCTTTTGTATAAAGACCCAGCCGGTTCGTTGCCCCAGCTTTAAATAGTTCAATCAGAATTTTTATCGCTCTGCGCTTTTCGTCGTTTGGCGGGTGGTCATTCGGCATCGCTCTTCCTGCAAGAATGAAAGCCGTCCAGAATTCTACTTGATCTTCCTTTGAAAAGTTTTGAAGAAAAGGAATGATGAAATTTGAATATCTGATGCCGCGACTTGCAATCAGTTGTAGATCGGCAATCCCCCCATTTAATAACCGAGCGATATATTCTTGCATATAACCGTCTGCCAAGGCAAGGCGCGTTGGAATTTCGTCATCATCGTTGTTTGGCCATAGATATATGAAACAAGTCTGAATAAAGATGCCTCTATCAGAATTGTTCCTTTCTCGATCGCACCTTTCATTATCCAGCTCAAAACGGCTGCGAGTTTCTTCCCCGACGTCATCTGGCCTTAGGGGTTCTTGCTGTCTTTTGGCTGGTCCGGTTACCCCCGTTCCTCCGCAGACGATGAGCGTACCGTCGGAAGTTTCAATTTTTGCCCAACCCAAAGAGTTTGATTCCGCAAGACCTAGACAGTCTTTAATAGCATCATTGATTGGGTTTGCTGATGCCGGGTTGTAAGTCGAAAGGCCGAGAAAGAGAGTAAAGATAACAGCGGTTGTTGCTTTTCGCACGGTGCCCTCCGTATACTGTTACATTTTTAATGTACCGGTTTGTTAATACGTTGCAATTTTTTATCTTTTTGTCAAATGATTTTTTGGTTTATCCACAGAAAAATTTTGTAGATAATTTTTTGGTGTTAAAATGAAAGCAGCTGGAATAAAAATTGTTTAACAATTCAGTCATCTTAGAATTCAATTTCCGCGTTAGTTCTGCGTTGCGATCCGCGTCAGTTCCGCGGAGCCCCCGCGGATAAATGGAGAATGCTGTGTAGATAAGCGCTGAATAAAGTATTTTGAGATGAGTTAATAAAATGTTCAAGGCAATTCTACAAAACGCCTCTGACATTTTCCGCATCTAAAACGGCTGCAAAGCCGCGACCAAAGGTGCGGATTTTTATTCTTTTTGTTGTATAAGCGGATAAACGCGGATAGCTACGCGGATTTATACAGATCCGCATTAATCTGCGTTGCCATCCGCGTTAAGCGAAGCGATCCGCTTCTAATGGCATGCCTCCCAAAATTACTGTGTCATTCAAAAATGTAAGGAAACGCGACGGCAGAATCGTGTTGTTTGATCAGGGCCGCATTACCAACGCGGCGTATCGGGCCATGCAGGCAACCGAAGAAGGGGACCTGGAACGGGATCCGCAGAAAGTTTCCGACCGCGTTGTTCGGGAATTGGTAAAACGATTTTCAAAAGATGCGGTTCCCTCCATTGAGGAGATACAGGACGTGGTTGAAGAGTCGCTTATCCTTTCCGATTTTCCGAAAGCGGCAAAGGCCTATATTTTATATCGTCAAAAGCGCGCGGACATCCGCGAAAAGGAAAAGCTGGTTCCCGAGCATGTGAAGAAGCTTGCGGGTGAATCAAAAAAACATCTTCGGAATGCCCTTTCGGAGTTTATTTACTATCGAACGTATTCGCGGTGGGTTGAAGAAGAGAACCGGAGGGAGACATGGATTGAAACGGTTGAGCGTTACATGAGTTTTATGCGTGAAAACATCGGCGAGCGATTAGATGAAGAAGAGTATGCCGAAGTTAAAAGCGCAATTCTTAATCAGGAAGTAATGCCGTCAATGCGCTTGATGTGGAGTGCTGGGTCTGCGGCGCGCAAAACCAATGTTTGCTCCTACAACTGCTCTTTCATCGCCCCCTCAAAACTGGAAGATTTCGCAGAGATCATGTATCTCTTGATGTGCGGCACGGGCGTCGGTTTCTCGGTTGAATCCCAGACGGTTCAGCAGCTTCCTATTATCAAGCGGCAAACCGGGAAGGTTTTGAAGGCCTACGTTATTGAAGACAGCAAAGAAGGGTGGGGAAACGCGCTTACCCTTGGTTTGAAAACGTGGTATGCCGGCAAAGATATCAATTTCGATTTTTCGCACCTGCGGCCGGCTGGGGCCCGCCTTAAGACGATGGGGGGGAGAAGTTCCGGTCCGGAGCCGTTGAAGGCCCTTTTGGAATTTGCGCGGGCGAGGATTTTGGCCACTCAAGGCCGGCGTCTTTCAAATATTGACGTCCATGACATCATTTGCAAAACCGGGGAAGTGGTGGTTATGGGAGGGGTTCGGAGGAGCGCTTTGATCAGCTTGTCCGACCTTGACGATACTGAAATGCGTCTTGCTAAGACCGGTAAATTCTATCTGACGAATCCTCATCGGATGATGGCAAATAACTCGGCGGTCTACAATGAGAAACCAACAGCGGCGAAGTTCTTGGAAGAATGGCTCGCGCTTGCAGAGTCGGGATCCGGAGAACGCGGCATTTTTAACAAAGGCGGTCTCAAATCCCAGCTCCCAGAAAGAAGATGGAAGGTCTTTGAAAAGCATATGCCGACTTCCGGCACCAATCCGTGCGGCGAGATTGTTCTTCGTTCAAAACAATTCTGTAATCTTTCAGAAGTTATCGCTCGTCCCGAAGATACGGAAAAGGCGCTTTTGAAAAAAATTCGTATTGCTACCATCCTCGGGACGTATCAGTCGTCGCTCACCCATTTCCCCTACATTTCGAAGGAGTGGAAGAAAAATTGTGAAGAAGAGCGGTTGCTTGGTGTTTCTATAACGGGTCAATGGGATTCGCCCGCAGTACGCAACCCGAAGACTTTAAGGAAGCTCCGTGACCACGCGCTTGGTGTAAACCGCGAATATGCTAAACGCTTCGGCATTAGCGAGTCAACCTGTATTACCTGCGTCAAGCCGTCCGGCACAGTCTCCCAGCTGGTAGATGCCGCATCCGGTATGCACCCGCGGCATTCCGCATATTACATACGCCGTATCCGCATCTCGGCGACCGATCCGCTTTTTCACATGCTGAAGGAACAAAAATTTCCGTATTATCCTGAAATCGGACAGCTTGAGAGTTCTGCCACCACTTATGTTCTTGAGTTTCCCGTTAAAGCGCCGGGCGAGTCCGCTTTTCGGAATGACCTGACAGCAATTCAGCAGCTGGAATACTGGAAGATGGTTAAGGAAAATTATACCGAGCACAATCCATCGGTTACTATTTCCGTTGGGGGTGATGAGTGGATAGAAACGGCGAACTGGCTCTACAAAAATTGGGAAATTCTCGGCGGCCTCTCGTTTTTGCCCCGATCTGAGCATGTGTACCAGTTGGCGCCGTACGAGGAAATTTCGGAGGAGCGATATAAAGAGCTATTGGCAAATTTTCCTGATGTCGATTTCTCGCATATCGTCGCGTATGAAGAAGAGGACCAGACAACCGGCGCAAAGGAACTCGCATGCGTCGGCGGGGTTTGCGAAATTGATCCGGAAGAAGAGTCTGCGCCGACAAAAGTGCCGGTGAGGGTTTGATAAGTAGTAATCGCGAATATACGAATTGCGGTTCGTGTTTGGGCCGCATTGATAAAAAATAAAACTGCCCACGGCGGGCAGTGTCATAGACTAAACTGCGATTCCGAAGCTTTCGGCAAGGTGTTTTTCGGTTTCGGTAAGCGGTCTCTTTTTTTCTCTTTCCAGGGCCTCGGCCTCATTGCGGGTTTGAGCATCACGAGCTTCTCTCATCAATTGTTCTAGTGCGGCTCCCTGTAACTTCAGTATCTTTTCCTTGTCAAGCCATTCCACCCATTCGCCCGGTATGTAACTTAATACCATGATTGTAATTCTTGCTTCAGGTCCGCCAACGGTGGTCATTAATTCTTTTCCAAGCGGGTAATCGTCAGGGTCGTGTACCCGTTGGGCGTCAAAAACAAGCATTCCGTTAAACCAGATTTTGATTTCGTGTCCGCCCGTTCCAGTAGATGAGGACCGTTCTTGAATTTTAAGCTTTCTGCCTTCTCCTTCTATACCTTCAACTGTTACTCCAAGCATTCTTACTTTGTTGGTACAATAGCCCCAATATCGATTTTCTTTGTGTTCCTCTTTAGTCAATCTTCCCAATTGGCTCATTAACCTGACTGCGCGCTCCCAAATGCATTTTTCTCTTACATTTTGAAGGCGTACTTTGATGGCTTCGCGAAGTTCAACTGCATTCATTGCCGACCCTCCCCTCCGGGTTTTGGTTGTGAAGGAACCTTAAGTAAATTTATCTGTATATTATTTTAACGTTTTTGTCAAACTAATGATTATCGTTTTTACCGGCAACGGCAAAGGCAAGACAACCGCCGCCCTTGGTCAGGCCGTTCGCGCTATTGGTGACGGGAAGCGCGTTTTAATGGTCCAATTTATAAAGGGCCCATGGAAATCCGGGGAAGATTTTTTTCTTGAAAAATTTAACATTCCGCATTCAGCATTCAACATTATTAAAACTGGCAAGGGGTTTGTCGGCATCTTGGGAGACTCATTGCCGATTGAGGAACATAAAAGAGCCGCCGAAGAAGGATTAGCGCTTGCCCGGGGTGAAATCGAATCCGGGAAATGGGACATCGTAATTTTGGACGAAATCAACAACGCTGTTTCACTCAATCTTATTTCAAGAGAAGAAGTTTTAGGATTCATCCAGGTTCTAAGTTCTAAACTCCAAGCTCTTGTCTTGACCGGCCGCGATGCGCCTCAAGAATTTATTGATTTAGCCGATCTTGTAACGGAAATGCGCGATATCAAACATCCATTCGAGGGCGGGGTTATGGCGAAGCGGGGGATTGAATATTAACCCCGTTAGAAGTTGCGTGCGCTGAATTTTTCTGCTGAACGTTTGATTTTAAGAGTAACGTATAATTTACAGCACGGGTGATGGTTTATGGTAAGCACGCGCACTACTTCTAACGGGGTTGACATCAAATTCATAAAATGTTATTATTGATTTGCAGCAGAAGCAGATTTTGTCTGGAGCGTAGAACATCCCGCCATGGGCCGGGATAAGGCGTTTGGCTCCTGCGCCTGTTTTAGGGGCTTAACCTTGAAAAAGGAGGGAAGATGGCGAAAGGATCATATCCGGTGACCGTCCTTGATTGCCCGCCGAGGGAAGAAGTCATGACGGCCTACTTTGACAGAAGTCCTGTTTGCTTCAGGATTCAGTGGACGCTGGGAAGCGTCTTCAGCGTTGAGCTTCTTATGGATTCTTCCATTTGGGAAGAAGATGGTTCTGGAAACAAGTTCTCGATTTCCGGACGAGTCCGGCGGGTCATTCCCGTTTCTGCAACGCCTTATTCAGCCCAGTTGCCCGGCCGTCTGGAAACGGTCGAGCGGTTCGCGGCAAACATCGATTTTGCGCTCAAGCGCGGAACGATGCATATTTTCTAGTTCTTTGCGTGCGGCGCCATGGCGCCGTTTTTTCATTGCTGGCTCAAAATTTTCAATCCCGCTGTAAGCGGGAGAAGAAAATTTTGTAAGCAGCAGTAGAACCCCGCAGTAAGCTTTTAAGAAACCATACTATAACGTTAATGCAAGCCGAAGGCGATACCGCGGTAAAAATTTTCTTTTTCCTTCTCCTTGCTTTTGTCGCGGGTATCGCGCTTGCGTCATTTGTTTTCATCCCCGTTTCGGTGATTTGGGCCGGCGGTGTTATCGGATTGGTTGTCGCGGCCTCCGGTATTCTTCGAAAACAAAAAACCGTAGGCATCTATGGTTTTTTGTTTCTTGTGTTTTTGGGCGGAGCACTGCGTTTTGAAATGTCGGCGAACGCAGAACCGGATCTTTCGAAATTTTACGGCAACTCCGTCGATGTCGAAGGGTTTATTGACCGAGACCCCGAGTATTCTGCAGCGGCTCAGCGACTCACCGTTGTTGTTGAAAAAATCGATGGAGAAAGGGCCGGATCGTTTTATACTCTTGTTACCGTTCGTAAATATCCCGAATACAAAATCGGGGACGAGCTGTTTCTTCGCGGGCCGCTTGAGCGGCCGGAGAGTTATGGAGAATTCGATTACGTCGGTTATCTTGGGCGCGAGAACATTTTCAGTGTTATGCCGTTCCCGCTTGTACAAAAGATAGGAAACGGCCGCGGCAATATGTTGTCGCTGATTCTTTCCAGAATCAAGCACGCTTTCGAGGAAAATATTGACAGAACCTTTTCTGAGCCGCATGCGGCTTTTTTGAAGGGCCTTACGCTGGGTGAGCGCGAATCCTTGCCCGCGGGTTTGGTTGAAAATTTTAAACGGACCGGTACGACCCATATTGTTGCGCTTTCCGGATACAATATCACCCTTGTTGGCCGCTTTTTTATGGCTCTTTTTCTTTTTCTTACGCTACCTTTTCAGGCGGCATTTTGGGTCGCTTCAACCGCCATCTTCCTTTTTGTTCTGCTTACGGGCGCCTCGCCTTCTGTGGTGAGGGCCGGCATTATGGGTATTTTGGTGCTTATTGCCCAAAAAGAAGGGCGGCTTTATAACATGCGAAATGCTTTGGCTCTTGCCGGCGCTCTTATGATTTTTCATAACCCGAAAATTCTTCGGTTTGATGCTGCCTTTCAATTGTCATTTCTTGCCACCGTCGGCCTTATTTATTTTTCGCCGCACGTTGACGCATTTTTAAATAAGGCGTTGTATCGTACGCGGCTCTTTTTAGGATTTCACCGCAAATTATTGACTGAAGCTGAAAAAGCGGAGATTGCGAGAAAGAAGCGAAAGTCATTATTTCAGTTCAGACAAATTTTGGTTGAAACTCTTGCCGCCCAGATTATGGTTTTGCCGCTTTTGATTTATTTATTCGGCCGTGTTTCGCTCATAAGTCCGGTTTCGAATCTTTTAGTGCTCATCGCGGTTCCGTGGTCTATGGTGCTCGGATTTATCACCGGCGGGTTAGGATTTATCTGGCAGCCGCTTGCGGATGTTTCTGGCTGGGTTACGTGGGCTTTTTTGGAGTATAAAATGCGTGTGATAGACTTGTTCGCAGCGTTGCCTTTTATTTCTGCTGAAGTTGGACAGTGGGCAATTGCCCCATTGCTTGCCGCATACGCGTGGATTTTTTGGAAGATAAGAAAGAAAAAAGGCGCCTAGGGTTTAGACGCCGCTGTTTACTTTAAAAACCTCGGGTTCGAGGCCCGGCCACTATGATGGTTTCCGGTAGATGATGAAATTTTTCTTTCCGTTTTTGATCGAAACATCAAGATGGGCGACCTGTCTTGGATAGGTGTTCTCTTTCCGTGTAAGGCGGGTTTTATCTACGGCAATGAAAATGGTTAGTGCGTCTTCCCCATAGATCACAAATTCCGTATATCTGTTATCCGCATTGGGGATTGGTGTATTAAGTATTGAATAGGGGTATCCAATCATGTATTTCCCCGGTCGAAGTGTATCCGCGCTAACAGCTTTACCATTCGGCCGATCAATCAAGGAAACACCTGTCATAATGCCGGCAGCAAAAACCAGAACCACAACTATCGTTTCCACGGCTTTACGGTTTCTCAAGAGTGAGCCCACTTGTCTTCTCCTCCTGAAGAGTGGTAATTGTTAAAAAACAGGTTTGTCTGCACTAACATCCGTACCACATTAATGTTTTTATTGTCAAAGTAAAACAGTATGCGCTTATTTCACAGAGTAAATTTTTTTCAATACACGGTTCTGGGATTTGCGGTGGCTGCCGGTCTTATTTGGTTTGCGGTTTTTAAAGTTGAAGCGGCGGGCGGCCTGCTCCGTGTTCACTTTTTTGACGTAGGCCAAGGAGACGCGATTTTTGTTGAGGCAGAAAACGGCAATCAGGTGTTGATTGACGGCGGTCCGAATGGTTCAGTTTTGGCAAAACTCGGAGAGGTGATGCCGTTTTGGGATAAATCCATTGATATTGTTATTCTCACTCATCCGCATGCCGACCATCTCGATGGGTTGATCGAAGTTTTGAAGCGGTACGACATTGATATGGTTTTAGAAACCGGAGTGAGCCACTCAATACCAGAATACGAAGAATGGCGGCGGCTTCTTAAAGAAAAGAATGTGAAAGTTGTTGTTGCGAAAGCCGGTCAGAAGGTGCAATTGTCCGATTCTGTATTTTTGGATATTCTTGCGCCTTTTGGTAATTTCGAAGGTGTGTCTCCCAAAAATGTTCATGATTCAATGATTGTTTCAAAGTTGGTTAATGGATCGGCATCTCTGCTCCTGATGGGGGATGCGGAAAAACAAATTGAGTACCGTCTTTTGTTTTCCGGCGCCGATATGGACGCCGATATTTTGAAAGCCGGGCATCACGGTTCGAAAACGTCCACCAGCGAAGAATTTTTGCGCGTTGTTTCTCCGGAGGTTGCGGTGATTTCCGCAGGCAGGAAAAACCGCTACGGCCATCCGCATCAGGAGGTAATTGACCGCCTTGAAAGTTTCGGCATAAAAATTTTTAGGACCGATATTTACGGAGATGTTGTTTTTGTAAGCGACGGTCTTACATTTCAAGAAATGCCTTGAGTCTTTCATTCTCATATTCTTAAGAATATGAGAATGAAAATGCGGGTAAAAACAAAAACGCCGGCGTTTGCCGGCATGTGGTGTTTTTATGTTGAAACCGATTCAAATTTTACTGTTTTCAGTTACAGCGTAATTTCCATTCCCTCATGTGCAGCGCTTACTTTTTGATCTTGACGGACAAGGGCCCCGCAGACCCCTTCAATGTCGTAGATTTGTTTGTCGGAAGACCCCGGGTCGTGGTGAAAGAGGGCGGTATGTTTGACTCCGGCAAGAACTGCGGTTTTTGCAACGGCCTCCGGATACGAGTGCCCCCAGCCGTGTCGGGGAACGCCGCCAACTTTGCCCTCGTAGATGTCTTTCGTGTATTGGCAATCGGTAATCCATACGTCGGCATCTTTCGTGAGGTCGAGAAGCCGCGGGTCCGGGCACATTGGGTCATACGGCTCGTTATCCGTCGTGTAGACAAGCACTTTCCCATTGTATTCGATCCGCCAGCCGTAGGTCTCCTGTGGGTGATTCAGCTTTCGCGTCTTGATGTGCGCATCGCCGACAGAAAAGGCTTTTCGGTCATATAAGCTGTCTGTATGCATTTTGTGGGTGATTGCCTTAATTTCTTTCCACGATACGGGGAAGACCGGGTGATCCATTTGTCCGCGGAGGCATGCCTCTGCGGTCTCAATGTAGTTGGTGCCGCCATAGAAGCTCCAACTGTTTCTAATGCCGGTTTCTTTGTTAATGTAAAGCGGACCGAAGAAAGGAATCCCTTGGATGTGATCCCAGTGTACATGGGAAAGAAGGAATGAAATGGCAAGGCCGCCCTTTTTCATCATGTCTCCGAAAATCGAATTGCCGAACAGCCGAAGGCCGGAACCAAGGTCTAGAACGATGATCTCTTCGCCGCATCGGACTTCAACACATGAGGTGTTGCCGCCGTATGTTGCGCGCTGCCAGAAAGGTACCGAGACAAGATGGTCTTTTGCTGTTATATCAAAAAGAACATCTGATGCGCGGAACTGGTGTGATATAAGTCCTTGTAGTGCTTGTTTCACCTTCTCTTCGACTGCGGAAGGAGTAAGGGGAGACGGAATAGATCCGCGTACCCCCCAAAACTTTGCCGTGAACATAAATGTTCCTCCTTGTGTTTTTGAGTCGGTTTTTAGTTATAAATGAGCAGGTATATTTGTTGCACAGATAGGTGATTTTGTCAAATGTTTGACGCATCACATTGTTTGTGCTTACTAATAGGGTAAGAGGTCTTTGAAAATACTGCTTTAAGGGGGCCGGTATGTCAGAAGGAGAAATCGGTCTGAAAACGGTCTGTCTTTTTGGTCCGAATTTGCCGCCTTTTTTCACCGATGCGAATCCGGAAAGCGAGGCGTTGGAAAATTATGCTATCGATTTATGGCATGCCGGTTTTGGCGTGCTCTCGGCGCACCTTAACGCGCCCCGCGCGCCAGGGCTTGTGATTTCGCCAGAGATGCAGTTTGCTTTTGACGCACGGGCTATTAAAGATTTTGCCGACGCCGTTTTTGTGATGCCCGGATGGGAAAACGATGAATCGCTTTGGCTTCGTGTTGCGTGGGCCTATTCGCGCAATAAACCAATATTTGAATCGTTGGCTCAGTTAAGTCGTTGGCGGCAGGGTTTGCCCTATGCAAGTTTAAGTGTTCCTGTTTACTCCTGGTTAAAGATTTTGGCTTCGGCAACAGCCTTTCTCGGGCTTATTGAAAAGGTAAAAATCGCATTTGTTGCAGGCAAATATTTTGTCGGTGAGAAAAAGGGGCGGGGCGCGGACGGTAAGGACATCTGGGTCTCAAACCGTAACGCCATCCATGAGAATATTCTTGCGGCAAACCGTGTTGCCGTCGCTCTTTGGCAGGAAGGCATCGGCGCTTTTACTCCGCACAACAATACTCATCACTTTGAATTGAAGACGCGTATAGACGAGGCGATTTATTAGGAGTTTGACCGCCTTCTTCTCGAAAGGTTTGCCGACGGCGTTGTTGTGCTCCCAAGCTGGGTAAATTCGTCGGGCGCTCCAAAAGAAGTTGCGCTTTCGCAGCGTCTTGGAAAGCCGGTTATGCAGGATTATGATTTTACTTCTCTCCGGAATTGGCGCGATGGAAAAGGGCGGGTCAATGTTATTGCACCGCTTGACCAGTGATCAGTTCGTTCAATAAAGAAAAGGGCTCATGCGAGCCCTGTTTTCATTTTCCGCTTTATGTTTTTGGCGGACTTGGCTTTAGACGGTTCAGTTCGTCGTGGTTGATGAGGTTGATAAAGCCCTGGAGGCCTTTCAGGTTGCGAATGACCTTGTCAGGCCGCACGGCCTGAAGCCGTTCATAAGAGCAGAAGCCCCGGGTCGAGGCAATGCGCCAACATCCGACATTTTCGGCAAGAGCCACGATCTCATTCATATCGTCGACGAAGACCATTTCTTCGGGCGCAAGTTTCTTTTCGGCAAGAAGGTTTTTGATAAAGCTTACTTTGTCAACCGGACCAGCGCCTCCCCGGATACCCGTTATGAAAGTGGAAAGGTCATAGGTGTCAACGAGGCGTTTGATATCTTCTTCCGGGTGTGCGCTTATGATGAAGATCATAATAGAGCGGTCATAGAGCCATCGGAGCGTATCATGGGCGTCGGGGAAGATTGGCGGTTCTGGTTTGCCCCGGGCGAGTTCTAAGAATACCTGACGCGCGCCTTCCAGATCCGGCGCCTCTATTCCGCATCGGCGGAGTGTTTCGGTAACCGATGGCCCGGACATTTTTGAACGATTGTCGTCCAGTGAGATTTGCGGTTTGCCGTAGAATGCGAGGGTTGTGTTCAGATGCGCGGTATAGATTTCAAAACTGTCGTAAAGCACCCCGTCCCAATCAAAAGCTACGGCCTTGATTTTTTTCGTTTGCATGGCTTCTCTCCGTTTTCTGTTTTGCAAAGAACTTCTGTCTTATGTATACTTGTACACAACAGTCAAAGTTTTTACAATATTCAGTGTATATGGAAAAATTTTCGTTTCCAATCTTTAAGACAAAGGTTTCGGGCGTGACCGGTCGGTTTTTGCTTGAGGATCCGGTTGAGCGCCGGAAGTATTTTGACCAGAAAGCCGGTTTGGAAATCGAGAAGCTTCGGGACTATTTGTCAAAAGGGAATACCTTCGTTGGTTTTATCATGGGGCCGAAGAATTCCGGGAAAGGAACTTATACGAAGCTTTTTATGGAAGCTGTCGGCGGGGATCACGTGGCGCACATTTCTGTGGGGGACGTGGTGAGGGGGGTGCACAAGGACCTTGGAACCGAAGCGGGCAAGAAAGCGCTCATGGATTTTTTGAAAAAGCGATACCGGGGATTTATCGATCTTGATAAAGTTTTTGACGTGATTTTGGGCCGGGATACCAAAACACACCTTCCGACTGAAGTTATTTTGGCGTTAGTTGAGCGGGAGATAGACCGCATTGGCAGGAAGGCGATTTTTATTGACGGCTTTCCGCGGAATCTTGACCAGATTTCTTATTCTCTCTATTTCCGGGCGCTTATCGGGTATCGGGATGATCCGGATTTCTTTGTTTTCATCGACGTGCCTGAAGCGGTTATCGACGAAAGAATGAAGTACCGGGTTTCCTGCCCGGTCTGTCAAAGTCCGCGTAATACCAAATTACTCCGTACCAAGGAAGTGCGGTATGACGCAAACGGAAAAGAATTTTATCTTTTATGTGACAATCCGCTTTGTAGCGGCTTTGGAAACGCGCGCATGGTTTCTAAAGAGGGGGATTCGCTCGGCATCAACGCTATACGGGAACGGCTGGAAATGGAAGCTGTGGTTGTAAAGAAACTTCTTACCATTCAGGGCGTTCCGAAGGTGTTTTTGCGGAATTCCATTCCGGTTGAACAAGCGCAAGAATACGTTGACGATTATGAGATTACGCCAAGTTATCACTACGAGCTCGAAGGAGAAACGGTGAAGGTGGTTGAAGAGCCGTGGACGGTAACCGGTGATGACGGCGTGCGTTCATACAGTTTGCTTCCGGTGCCAGTTGCCCTTGCGCTGATAAAACAGACAGTGCGCGCGCTGGATTTATAATTTTAGGTTTTGGTTTTGCAAAAGTTGACCGGGTAGAAGTTCGAGTGCTATTCTTTGGAAAAGCTTGTTCTTTGAAAGGAGCCGGAGATGGGGAAAAGGAATCGTGAAGATTCGCCGCGGCTTTCGAAGTATACCGTTGTAGTTACCTGTGTTCTTTTGAAAAAAGGGAATGATGGCAAAAAACGCGCTTTGATTCTCAAGCGCTCGTCCAAAGAAAAAGAGGGGCCAGGCCTTTGGACCATTCCAGGAGGTCGCCTGAAAGTCTGCGATTGGGGGTCTGGGATACGGCTTCACAACACTTCTCGCAACCACAAGAGGGTTTGGATGAATATTCTTTCTCGGGCGATTCGGCGCGAAATACGAGAAGAGGCGGGCATACGGGTTCCGAAGGTTATTCTTTTTCAAGGGCGCGAAAAAGTGTTTTTGCGCAAAGACAAGACGCCGACGCTTATCCTTGTTTTTCAGGCATGCGTCCCTTCAAAAACCCGAGCACGAACGGGTAAGGAGTCAACCGGTTTTTGCTGGGTGACAGAAAATGAGCTTGAACGGTATGATTTTATCGGCAATGTGAAGAGCGATCTTGTGGCGGCATTCAGGAGTTGCAAGAAGTTATAATAGAACTTCAAAATTCAATTTTTGCATAAATCCGCGTTGCGACTCGCCTCGCTGAAGCTTTGGCGAAGCGGGTCCGCATCAGTTCCGCGGAGACTCCGCGGATAAATGCGGATAGCTACGCGGAAAGACGCGGAAAAAGGATTTTTGAGATAGGCTTCTAGTTATTCACAGGCCTGTGTTCATTAAACCGCTTGTGTTATAATGGATATGCCCCGATAAGATCGGAGTCAGGCTTTGGGTCAAGCAATTCTTTCAGGGAGCCTCTCTATTTTGCGCCCGAGGGCGTAAGATGCCGGCACCCACTTGTTTTTTTGCTAAAGTCCTCGCTCCGATTGTTCGGGGCATTTTCATTGCTGGCTCAAAATTTTCAATCCCGCTGTAAGCGGGAGAAGAAAATTTTGTAAGCAGCAGTAGAACCCCGCAGTAAGCTTTTAAGAAACCATACTATAACGTTAATGCAAGCCGAAGGCGATACCGCGGTAAAA
>JACPMF010000007.1 GCA_016186145.1 Candidatus Sungiibacteriota bacterium
AGTTTTGCAAAGGGAGATGAGGTGCCGATGCCGACGAGTCCGCCTTTGTCTGCGGCGATGAAGCCATAGGCAACGGATGAGGTGGCTGTGGTTGAAGTGGCGGTGAAGGAAGGAAGAGTTAATGCTCCGGAAAATGTTTGCGCTCCGCTCACGATAAGCGTTCCGCCGACCGTAAGGTTGCTGGTGATATTGGTAGTACCAGAGATGATGGCGCCGGTTGCGGCTATATAGCCGTCGGTGATGTTGAGGTTTCCGTTTGCTATGGTCATGCCGTCTTTGACGGTCGGATTGATAAGCTGGTCAATCTTTGTTGATTGAGCAAAGACGGTGAAGGGTGTTTTGGTGTCTACTCTGGATGAGAGGAGGGTGAGGTCGCCGAATACCTTGGAGAACTGGGTGAGAACAAAGGAATTGATGTCGTCGAGCTTTTTTTGGAATGCCGAGGTGTCGGCCGCGGTGACAATTTCTCTCCGTTCGGTGACTTCTCTGACTTGAGTTACTTCCCTTCTTTCTTCAGGAGACTCGGCACCGTTCATTCCAACATTCTGCAGAATGTTGGAATGAACATCTGGCGATGGCGGAGGAACGGCTTCTGTCTGCGGCGTTATTCCTAATTCCTTATTCCTTATTCTTAATTCCTCTTCGGGTTCTGCCAGCCCGAAAAGACCGTCTGCCGCCTTTTCAAAAATACGAAAAGACCGTCTGCCGCCTTTTCAAAAATATCCCTCAAGGCGGTAACAGCCGCTTTCGGTGACGGCGCTTCGGCTTTCACAAAAATGTCGCGGAGATCCTTGCGGAGATTCTCTGCGAATTGGCGTGGTGTTGGAGGGCGATACTCAAGAATAAAGCCCCCTACTGCCGCAGGTAGCCGTTTAACATCAGAAAACGATATCGTCTTTATCCTATTGAAAACACCTTCCCAGGGTTCAGCGATCTCTTGCGGAGTCGGCGGTTCGAGTTCTAACAAAAAATCTTCAACAACCCCAACAACATGAGGCAAAACAGCAAGCCGAGCCGCAGCTTTTTCGGCAACTGTGTAAAGGGTGTTTGGCGATGCGTCAACAAATGTGAGAACAGCAGAGAGTATTATTAAGGAGAGGGTAAAAACAATAGCTTTATCTTTGCATAGGCTTTTAAAATACAATGCGAAAGACGCAAATACCTTATGCGAATTATGCAAATCGTCATATGAGTTGTCCGAACTGTTCGCATCATTCGCATCGGGTATTCGCAAAGTTCGCATTATGCGCGGAATAAACGATGACAAACGATAGCGTTTCGTCTGAAGACTTTTCTCTCCGCGCTTTGCCCAAGAATCAAGGCGGTCAAAATTCACCGCGCTGCCGTTGTAGGTTGTTGGTTGTGAGTTGTGGGTTGTAGGTTGTGGGTTGTTAGCAACTGACACACTGGCGCCTTGACGCTGTTCCAAAACCCACTCTTTTGTGGTAACCCAATTCCTGCCGATTTTTTCGGCCTTCAGCTTCTTCTTAAAAATCAAAAAGCGGAGGTAATCCTGGCTTAAGCCAAATTCATGCGCCGCATCGGCAAGAGAAAGGTATTCCTTACTATTCCTTTGAATATCCTGATTCATAAGACACAATGATATCGTTTATGAGCGTTTGAACGGAACTTGGAACTTAGAGCTTGGTTATTAGTGCTTTTACCCTCCTCATTAAGGTGAGAGTCCTCGGACGTAATATCTTTAATTCATCCTCGTGAAATAATTTCAGCTCTTGAGAGATAGTAAGGAGACTCAATGTCTCATTTAGTGAACCCATTGTGATAAGAAGAAATCTCCTAAAGTCGGCTTGGCTTCCACGCCCTTGCCCTTCGGCGATATTTAACGGTACCGAGAGAGCCGCGCGCCGCAGTTGGCTCGTAATCCCGAATTGTTCCTCTTTTGGAAAGCCCTTTGTCAACCGATAAATCTCCCTTGTTAACGCCATACCTTCTCGCCAAATCTCTAATTTTTCGTAATTGGGTTGTTCTTGTTCGTTGCTCATAACCTAAGTTCCAAGTTCTAAGCTCCAAGTTCATTATTAATGCCTGTTAACAACCGGTGACAATCGTTATCGTTTACGCGTTCAGGGAATCGTTTAAAGAAAGAATTTATCAACACCTCCGACATGTCTTAATCGTAAGGCCTAAAATTTTTTTTCTGTGGATAACTCAAAAATCGAGTGCCTAAAACAAAATTCATCGTTTGTGAATCTGGAAAAAACCCTGTCAAGTGGCCGATAAACGAAATCGTTTTTACCTGCAAATTTAGGGCATCTTTGGGTAAATGTTCGCGAAGTAACAAAAAATTCCAGAAATTTCCTTGAAATGGTATTATTGGGACATGGCACGGGGTATTCCCAAAAAAGCACTTGAGGTTATCGGGCTCCTGAATGGCGGGGCAGATCTTGAATTTCGTCGTACACCGCAGGGATATTTCCGGATTGGAGGGAAAAACAAGGCTTCGTGGACTAAATTTGAACGAAAAACTCTCCTCTACGCCATAAATGCCATCCACAAAAACAACCTCGCGGAGATACAAGAAGACACGAACGGAAACACCAAAGTGATCCTTACGGGAAAGGGGAAAGAATTTGCTCAAAAGCAAAAAAGCATTCTCGGATCATCAACCACACCGAGAGAATGGGATAAAAAGTGGCGGCTGATTTTCTTTGATGTGCCGGAACAAAAGAAAAAACTCCGCGATGCGTTCCGCTACCAACTAAAAAAAGCCGGACTCAAAGAATTTCAGCGAAGCGCGTTCATCTATCCGTTTTCTTGCTTCAAAGAAGTGGAGCACATCGCCGGAGAATTGAACATTAAAGAACACATCGTGCTGGTAACCGCAGAGACGCTTTCAAACGAATTTTATTTTAAGAACCAATTCGGGTTAGTGTAAGTAGAAGCGGATTTATGCGGATAGCTACGCGGATAGACGCGGAGAATATGCCAATCAAGTCAAACGAACAATTATTGCATGAAGATGTTACCTATAAGATACGAGGTGCGTGCTTTAAAATCTGGAAAGAATTTGGTGGGGCCTTTAAGGAATCAATTATTGACCGAGCCCTTACCGAGGAACTTCGCAAACAAAAATTGGAGATTGAGAACCAAAAGCGCATTGATATTTTCTATGAAAATAAAAAGGTGGGCACGTACGTGCCCGATAAGATAATTAATAACTCTGTACTCGTAGAACTAAAGTGCAAACCATTTTTGACCAAAGAAGATAAAAGACAATTTTGGCTTTACCTTAAGGCCACGGACTACAAAATCGGTCTTCTTATAAATTTTGGTTCCCATGAACTGGATATTAAAAGATTCATTTATGATAAGGCGCGTAAGTTTCCGCATAAATCCGCGTAGCCATCTGTATTGATCCGCTTCTATAATATGGGAAAATACACCAAGGACAATCAAAAGTCTTGGATCAAAAAAGAATCTGCGACAAGAAAGAAAAAACGCGCGGAAAAAATTTTTACGCGCCTTCTTAAGGCATATCCTGATGCAAAGATCGCGCTTAAGTACGAAAATCCAATGCAGCTTCTCGCGGCGGTGATTATGTCCGCGCAGGCGACTGATAAAAAAGTAAACGAGGTGACAATGCCGCTTTTTAAAAAATACAGGACGGTAAGCGATTTCGCGAAGGCAGATCGAAAAACTTTTGAGAAAGAAATCAAGCAAACCGGCTTTTACCGACAAAAGACAAAAAACATCATTGAGTCAGCGCGGACGATACGCGACAAATTCGCTGGAAAAGTGCCGCGGAGAATGGAAGAAATCCTTACACTCCGGGGGGTTGCCCGAAAAACCGCCAATGTCGTTCTCGGCAACGCTTATGGCGTCGTCGCAGGAATCGCAGTAGACACCCATGTCCGCCGCCTTTCCCAACGGCTTGGTTTTTCCGAAGAAAACGACCCGGTAAAGATAGAAAAGGACCTGACGCGGCTTTTCCCTAAAGAAAACTGGTTCAAGTTAACCTACATCCTAATTGATCACGGCAGAGCGGTTTGTACCGCAAGAAACAGAAAATGCGCCGTATGTCCGTTGAAAGACATTTGTCCGTCATCATTGGTTTAGTATTAGAAGCGGACTTATGCAGATGACAACGCGGATTAACGCGGATCCGCATCAATCCGCGTAGCTATCCGCACCTATCCGCTTCTACAAAACGCGCGGAATTGGCGCGAACCAGCCCATTTGGTATAATAAAGCAATATGAACGATGCTAACAAAGTGATACGAAAAGACTTCTGGGCCGACGGCGTCTGGCAGGTCGTTTTTCTCCTCCTGCCCCTTGCTGTCGGATCGGTTATTTCCGTCGCAATATTGCTTTACGGCGCCTACGCGACATTTCAATACGAACCGGAACACGGACGGGCCATTTTTCTGTTCTCCCTGTTTTTCCTCATTGGAACGGCGGCAGCCGCTCTCTTTATAAGAACCCTCTGGAAGAGTTTGAACGAAAAAATGACTTTCACGAATGAGCAAATCAGCTATGGCGGCTTCGGCTCTTTTTCCCTGCCCTATTCTTCAATAAAGCGAGTCGCCCTGTCCGAACACGAGGGGCTTCTCGGCAAAGAGCGGATGCTTTTTTTCCTGGCCGGCGACGGGGTTTCTAAAGATAAAATGTATGCGATTCCGCGTTGGAACTCGCTTGCGGGAGGAGTACTTGCCCGCGAGCTTTCAAGCCGCATGACCCTAAGTATCCTTGACCACAACATCCTTTCTTTCTATGCCGCGCGCCGCGGGGTAGAGCGGTTCCTGCCCCTTCTGTTTGCGGGGGCCGGGATACTTTTTGTTATCTCCTTTTTCATCGCCCGCTCCTCGGGCGGAGTCCTTGCCGGACTCATAATGCTCTTCTGGATCACCCTTGCCGCCGCAATTATTTTTATCCTCTGGCGGCACATGAGCATAAGAAAAAAACTGGCTACTATATAACCCCCTGGCTTGATAAGCCAGACCCCGGGTTTGAAAGTTTACAACCGACTGTTATGCTATAGGCAACAGGGGCTCTTTGAACTTTTTATAAGGAGAATGCCGATGAAACGGGCTATATTTCTGTTTTTTGTCTTTTGGCTAACACCTGTTTTGACCGCGCCATCCGCATACGGCGGGAACCCACCGGCTCTTGCCGAATACATTGAATACGAGAAAATCGTCCTTACGCCGCTCCTTGACCCGCTCGGCCCCCCAATTCCAAACTGGCGAGAGTTGTATCTTGCGAAAATCGCGCAATATGAAAATTATTTGAAGAGATACCCAAACTCTCCGCTTGCCGCCGAGGTAAAATTCCGGATTGCCGAGCTCATGTTGGATACCGAACGTCCGGATATTTACCGGTTCCGAGTGAAAATGTATCAATGCCTTGCAGAAAACGCCGGAGAATCGGCTGAAAAAGAAGCTCTTCGCCAAAACTGCATCCGTGAATTCGAAAAAGCAGCCACAAAATGGCGCGACCCGTTCTATGTCGAGAAAGCCGTTAAAATCCTTTTCGAGCTCGTTGAGAAATACGGCCACAAGAAGCGATACTCAATGGCGGAACCGAAAATCGGCGGATTCGAATGGGATGAAGAGGAAATTGGAGCACAGGCCCTTTACTTGCTTTCTCGCGGAGCGGACCCGTCGGCAAGAAAAAGAATTTTGCTTTTAATCCTGAAGGAATACAAATCCGGTCCGCGGCTTAAAGGTTTTGTCGAAGAAGACCTCAAGAAACTCGAAAATACAAAATGAAACGCCGCTTTGGTTTACCGCGCAACTGTTCATTCGAAATGAAGCATGCCAATTTTGCCAACCCGCTCTTTCAAGAGCGGAAATTTTTTAAGATCAAAATCATCCAGAACAAGCTCCTCGGCTTCTTTACGCGCGGCTTCAACCATTTTCATGTTCTTCAAAGCTTCCATCCCAACATCGGAAACACCCCACTGCCTGCTTCCGGCGAGCTCGCCAGGACCTCGAAATTGCAAATCGTATTCAGCAAGCTCAAAACCGCTTTTTGAACCCTCGAGCGCTTTCAAGCGGCGAAGGGTTGCCGCTTCCCCGTTTGTCGTAAACACGAAACAATATGCCTTCTGGCCCCTCCGGCCGACCCTTCCGCGAAATTGATGAAGCGTGGCAAGACCGAACCGCTCTCCTCCTTCAATAAGCATCATAGATGCATTCGGAATATCAACGCCGACTTCAATGACCGAAGTAGAAACAAGCACCTGCAATTTCCCGTCGCGAAACTCCCGCATCATTGTTTCTTTTTCTTTGGAAGTAAGCCGGCCGTGGACCATGCCGATTTTAAATTCCGGAAAAATCTCCTCGGAGAGCTTTTTGTATTCTTTTTTGACGGATTTCACGTCACTCCAATCCAATCGTTGCTGGTATGTCATAGGTCGCGGATTGTAAGTTACGGATTTTCTTTCTTCGATGCGAGGGCAGACGACAAAGGCCTGCGAACCGTTTCCCAACTCGCTTCTGACAAAATCGTAAACTTCCTCGCGCCCGTGCGGAAGCACAATTTTTGTTTGAACCGGCTGCCTCCCCGGCGGCATCTCGTCGATAACCGATACATCAAGATCGCCGTAGAAAGTAAGCGCCAAAGTTCTTGGAATCGGAGTAGCGGTCATGGAAAGATAGTGAGGAGTCATTATCGCGGACTCACGCGGACTTAGCTCTTTGGGCGCAGACTTACGCTGACCACGCGCAGTATCGTGTACAATTCTTTTGATCGCTACTCCTTGCGGTCCAAAATTAATCAGCAACGCCAATTTATACGACGCCCCTTTAATATAATTCCATACCTGTTTCGTCTCAGTAAAACCTATAAATGGCAGGGCCTTTAATTCTACTATTATTTTATCCTCGACGATAAAATCAGGTTTGTAGGTACCAACCTTTTTACCTTGATATAGAACTGGAATATGTTTTTCTTGCTCAAAACACAGACCGGCGGATTTTAGCGCTTCCGCCAATGCGTTATGATAGACCGACTCTTTATGTCCCGAGCCCACCTCGTCTTTTACACGAAAAGCGCAGCCCCTGATTTTGTACGTAATGTCTTCATACAAGAGCCCGTTCAACTTTGATGTATCTGCGTTAGTCTGCGCTTTCTCAGTCCGCGACTGTCTGCGAATCAACGCACCGCGTTGATTGACTCCAAATCGGTGTTGCTCGTCCACGACAGTCAGCCCCAGTTTTTTGAATTTAACGCGCTCCCCTATTAAAGAATGCGTGCCAACGAGAATTTTAATCTCGCCTGACGCGATCCAACGAAGCAGCTGATTTTTAGAAACGCGCGCCGAATGCTGCGGATTGATTTTGGAAGGAAACTTTTCGGCGCCGGAAGAAGTGAGGAACCCGATCGGCACGCGAAATGGCCCAAGCCGCCGCCGCAATTCTTCAAAATGCTGACGCGCAAGAATTTCCGTCGGCGCCATAAACGCGACCTGAAGCCCGGCTTTTACCGCGGCAAGCGAAGAGGCCGCCGCAACCACGGTTTTCCCGGATCCCACGTCACCCTGCAAAAGCCGCGTCATCGGATGACGCTTTTTAAAATCGTCCAAAATGTCATTGAGCGCCCGTTTTTGCGCGTCCGTTAATTCATATGGCAACGAATCAACAAATTCTTTAACAAGCTCGGGGTCGGGCTCAAGAAAAAAAGCCGGCACTGTTTCGCGCATCTTCCGGTCGCGCCGCCGCGCTAACTGGATGACGAAAACTTCTTCAAACGCGAACCGCTTCCGGGCAGCTCCCGCCTCGGCTTTTGTTTTTGGAAAATGAACGGCCCGCAACGCCTGACGGATCTTCGGCAAATGGTAGCGCGAAAGGATCGGATCGGGAATTGTTTCTTCTACCGCGGGGGCTGCCTCTAAAACCTTCTTGATGTGCGCCCCAAGCCACCGCGAAGAAATCCCGTAGCTTTCAGAATAAACGGGAAGAAGCGAACCAACCAACACTCCGTGTTGGTTCGCGGACATATGCTGACTTATAAAACTCGGACCAGCGCTGACTTTGTAGCCGGAAGTAATTTCATATGCGGGGTTTGCGAGATAAAGACCGTTCTTGCCGCCCCCTACTTTCCCGGAAAGGCGTGCGCGGTCGCCCTGTTTCAGCATTTTTACAATATAGGGCTGATTAAACCATGTCGCGCGCAAAAACCCGCTTTCGTCTTTAACAACCGCTTCAGCAACGCTGATTTTCTTTTTCCATGTTTTTTGAACACGTATCTCCTCTACCTCGCACGCTACCGTCGCGCGTTCTCCCGCCTTTAATTCCGCAATAGTTTTTTCCCCGACAAATTCTTCATACCGCGACGGAAAATAAAAAAGCAGATCACGAATGGTCGCGATACCAAGACGGACAAGAGTTGTTGTTTGGCGCGGCGTCAAACGGAAATGTTCCGCAAGCAAATCAGAAAGCATCATATGATTCGCAGTATTCTTGAATTAGTCCGAACGCATTTCGCCGCCGCAGGCGGCGAGGAAATCCCCCCGCCTGCGTGGCCGAAGCCACTTCGGCGAGGCGAAGGCCCGCGAAAATCCGGAACGGCAGCGGCTTGCACTGGGCGACCCGTCCTGAGTGAAATCGAAGGAAGTCAAAGTGAGCCGCACCGACTTGTTCGCTCGAAGCTTCAGCAGAGGAGGATGACAATTTCCCGTCGTCGCCTTTGGTCTATGGCGAATACGGCAAATTTTTCCTGTGCCCCGTAGCGAAACGAAGTTTCTGCTACTGGGGTTTGACGGCATAATTCTTTGAGTCTATTTCTTCTCTACCAAAAAGTAGACATACCGAAGAAAGCCAACATCAAAACCAACCTTGATATAGATTGCCGCCGGAAATTGTTCTTTGATAAGTCTGATCCCGTCACCTCCCAACCTCATACCTTTCCAGATGAGGCGGGGAAGATCTTTGAATGAGAGCTTCTTGATGCCAGCCAGCGCTGATTCGTACCCAAAATCCCAATCTCGTCTGACTTGATTATTAAGGTCTGTAATCTCAACTATCTTGAAACCACTCTGTTCAAAATATTTCTTGTAATTTTCTGGCGTTTCGAGGCTTGGTATACCCCAATACTTCATAAAAGGGTATAACACGAGTTCTTCCTGCATTGAGTTCAGTCCGCTCTGCTTGCACCATCCTAACAAAAGAAAACGACCTCCTGGATTCATAACTTTTGAGATTTTCTCAACAGCCAGTTTCTTATCAGGTAAGTAACAGTCTGCATCCATAAACACTGCAGCGTCAAATGTTTCTCCGAGTTCATCAACTTTCATAATATCATGATGCTTGAAACGTAAATTCGGTCGCTTAAATCTCTTGGTATGTGAAAGTTGGGAACGAGAAATATCAATCCCTAAAACTTCCCCTGAAGTATTTTCAGCAAGGACATTAGTAAAACCACCCCTTCCGCAAGCCATTTCAAGTACTTTACTCGCATCTTTTATCCGCAGAGCTTCCAGATATTTTTTGTGAGTATTTCTAAAGGCCGATTCCCAACTTTCATTTTCATCCTTGAACAGCGCGAAATGAAAAAAATCATTCCAGTACTCCGCATAGAGATCGCTGACCGCCGCAAACATCCGTTCCATGTTTTCATCGTATTTCTCTTTAAAATATTTAAAGTCTTTTGTATAAGTTTTTGTAGTAAACATATGATTAAAAAATTTTCTTCCCCCAAACGAAACCGCCAATTCGTTTTTGCCCCGAAAACTCCGTACGATTTGGTCGCCGAGCGGCGCGTTCCGCGCCGCGAGGCATTGGCTTTTCCTACGTGGTGCCCTCGAGAGGAATCTTCCCGGGGTGTAGAACTGCGCGTGCCGCTTCGCGGCATGCTCGTTACACCCGCGAAAAGCTATTTAAACGCTTTTCGCCCCCTATTTTAAGCTCTGTCTATACTGTCCTACCTGCCCCGCACTAAAATTTGCGTACGCGCCCCACAGGACTCGAACCTGTAACCTTCAGCTCCGCAAGCTGATGCTCTATCCAATTGAGCTAGGGGCGCAAATTTTTAGTGCGGGGTCCGTTGTCCGCCGAAGGCGGATCCGCCTCGGGCGGAAACGACGAAGGCTAAATCCGGCTTTTCAGCGGGATCGCCCGAACATTTTGTCAAACAAAATGTTTTAGGGCAATATTTTTATCGTAACAAAAAAACCTCGTTTTGTCGAGATTCTTAGCAGAAAACACCCGTACTTGCATCACATACAAACACTTAAAATTTCAGTGCCCGCGAAATAAGAGGAACAATTGGTTCTTCGTGTTTCTTCTCCGCGAGAAATCGAATCAAAATTTCACGGACGCGAGCAGGGTCGACTTCTCCGAGCGGAACCCGAATACGCGGCATGAACATTTTTTTACTCTCCAGGCTTAATTCTTTAAAAAGCGGCGGGTCATAAAAAATCCAGAACGAGCGAATCTCTCCAAAAGAATGAAACCGGCCGCCAAGTTCTATCCCCTGCGCGGTAATGACAAAACGGATCTTTTGCGGCCCTGATACCCCGAACCAGCTGATAAGAATGCCGGCAATAACGATAAAAGCGGCAAAAAAATAATTTTCAAGAAGTATTGCGGCAACCGCTATCGCGGCAACAAGCACTCCAAGAACGACAAACCACCATCTCCCCTTCGGCATGTGGTCATACTCTTGCGCCTCCCATGTTATATAAGTTTTGTTATCTTCCCTTTTTTCCTCCATGAAAATTTAACTAAAAAATATTTTATCCGTGTATATAATGCGAAACGCGCTAATTATTTATGCGAATAATGCTAACGCGCTTCGCATAATTCGCATCGTATATTCGCAAATTTCGCATTATAAGCTAATACTTAAAAAGTTTTATAACCCTATCCCAAGTCTCCAGTATATTTTTTTGAATGAATTTAAAAATTCTGTTTAGCGCTTCTCCCGGACGGATTTCTTCAGTTTTTACGGACGAAGTTGATGTGGCCGGTTGCGGCTTTTGAACTAATTCTTCCGGTGTTCCGGATGATGAAGGCGCCGGTACTTGTTCCGAAGACGGCTCCGGTACGAGTGAAGAAGTTGGCTTTGGCGCAGGTATTACTGTCGGCTTTGGTACCGGGACTGGTGCCGGGGGCAATACAACCGGCGCAGGGGCAGAAACAGGGGGTTCTGTCGCCTCATTGCAACGAAAGTCGTAGCCGATCACGCAACGCGCATCGCCGTCATAAACCCCGGTCGGACCACTGGCAAAACCCTCGGGGCAAACCGGCATAAATACTTCGCGGCACGGCTCCGGCTCTGGTGGCGGTGGAACGGCTTTTGGCATGTAAACTATTTCAAGCTCCGGCCTTGAGTCCGCGACTTGTGATTCCGAACCGTAAAACGAGGCAAGACGAAATGAACTTCCGATTGTTTCTTCGAAAAATCTTAGCATCAAGCCATAATTCGGCTCGCCGCCCATCCACGCCTTAACCGCAGAAGCAACATCAATAACAAGCAAATCCTCCGGCGTCCTTGGAATTGCAACCTCCGCGGATATCGGAACCGACTCGGAGCTTTTCGGAACGTCAACGCCGTGATTTTCCCAACGGTTTTCACCTTCGGTAACACTTCTTTGGTACTGCCGCCAGCTTGGCGCGCGAAGATAGCCGGACTCTGTTTCTTGCCATCTTTGCAAAACACGGTATGCATTTACCCGCATATTTTCCGGACCGCTTATGACAGAAAGAGTCAATTTCAATTTCGCAGAAACAAGGGTGGCATCGCTGGGAATTTGCGACGCTCCCCCGCCAATTATGTTTGGAAATCCAATAAGAAATCTTTTAACGCTAAGGGTGGTTTCGCTTCCTGAAGTTTCTTTGAGGAACTTCAAATTAAGCTCTGAACTGTCGCCTTGTCCTTCATATTCGCCGGATCGTACGTTTGAGTCCTCCAGATAACGGGTAGATATTGTTCCGTCGTCGGTTTCCGAAACGCTCCCCTTGCCGTCGCCAAGCTGATAGGTTACCGTAACTTGCTCACTTTGAGCCGCCTGGAGCCCATTCGCAAATTCCCCGCCGATCGGGTTTGGCAAAAACGCGTTTGCAACCAAAAGCAGAACGCCAAGAAAAAAAAGCTGCTTGGTGTGATAAATCATAACAATGCTATTGTACCACCTTTTCAGAAAAGCAAAAAAGCGAGCCCCATACTGATCACGTTTTCAGTCGCGGCTCGACGCGTTTCAAAAAGACAGCATTCGTTGCAACAATAATTGAGGACGCTGACATCAAAAGCGCAGAAATTTCAGGCCGCAACGACCAGCCGAACGAATTATAAAAAACGCCGGCAGCTACGGGGATGGAAAGCACATTATAAATCGCGGCCCAAAAAAGATTTTGCTTCATTTTAACCACCGTGGCCTTGCTCAAACGGATCGCCGCGACGATATCATACGGATCGGATTTCATAAGAACGATACTGCCGGTTTCAATCGCAACGTCGGTGCCGGCGCCAATGGCTATTCCGATATCTGCCTCGGCAAGAGCAGGAGCGTCGTTGATGCCGTCGCCGACCATAGCCACGAACTTTCCTTCATCCTGAAGCTTCTTAACCCACTTCGCCTTGTCAGCAGGCAAAACATCGGCAAACACGCGATCAATGCCAAGCTGCTTTGCAATTGCCTCGGCCGTGCGCTGATTGTCGCCGGTGATCATAATAATTTCAATGCCATTTTTTCTAAGTTCGACTACTGCCCGATTTGAATTTTCCCGAGGCGTATCTGCTACCGCGATTGCCCCGATAACCTCTTTATCCAGCGCCAACAGCATGGCGGTTTTACCGTCGTTTTGTAATCGCTCCATTGTTTGGCGAACCTCGGAACTCACGGATATTTGGTGAACTTCCATGAGCCGTTGATTCCCCAAAAGCACAAGATGATTCTCTCCGTCTAATTTGCCCTGCAGGCCGAAACCGGGTTCAACTTTGAACTCTTTGATCTCCGGCTTTTGTTCTTTAAGCGTTTCTGCTTCTTTCTGGATTGCCGTATCAAGCGGATGAGATGAGCTTTTCCCCAAACCTGCGGCAAGGCCCACGATAAATCCTTTCACGCCGTGTCCGGCTACCGCCTCAAATTTTGAGACGTTGAACAATTCCACTTTATCTTTTGCAGCTTTATCAACGATGGTTTTTGCGAGAGGATGCTCGGAATGTTTTTCAATGGATGCGGCAATTTGAAGAATACTCATCTGGACCGCAAGACTTTTGGATTCAATAAACGAAACGACATCGGTGACTTCCGGTTGCCCCTTAGTAAGCGTGCCGGTTTTGTCTAAAATCATTGCGTTTATTTTTGAAGTTTTCTCAAGGGTAGTGGCATCTTTGATCAGAATGTTATGTTTTGCGCCAAGACCGGTGCCTACGGCAACCGCAGTCGGTGTTGCGAGGCCAAGGGCGTCGGGACATGCGATAACAACGGTTGAAACGGCAAAAGTGAGGGCGGTAATAAGTCCGACACCGGCAACAAAATACCAGCCAAAAAAAGCGGCGAGGCCGGAGCCGATTGCAACAACCACCAGTACGCCGGCGGCTTTATCTGCAATGCGCTGACCGGGCGCTTTGGAGTTTTGGGCGGTTTCCACCATTTTAATGATTTGTGCGAGCACAGTATCGCCGCCCACCTTTATCGCCCTAAACTTAATTGAACCAAGCTTATTAATGGAACCGCCGACCACTTGTGCGCCGATTTTTTTATGAACCGGCAAAGATTCACCGGTCACCAGCGATTCGTCAATATATGTTTCTCCCTCAACAATCTCGCCATCAACAGGAATTTTGTTGCCGGGCCGAATAATCACGGTGTCGCCTTTTACAACTTCTGCGCTTGGAATGGTGATTTCTTTGCCATCCCGAATTACCGCCGCTTGAGGCGGCACAAGGTCGAACAGCGCGCGCAGGGCATCAGATGTGCCGCGGCGCGATTTCATCTCCATCCAATGACCGAAAAGAACGAAAGTGACCAAAAGAGCCGCAGCTTCATAAAATGTTTCTGCATCAGGCCGGATGAATGTTAAGAGCGCGCTGAAAAGATAAGCGGCAAGCACGCCGGTCGCCACAAGAACCGCCATATTAAGCTGTCTGGCCTTGAGCGAATAATAAGTTCCGGTGATGAAAATTGAACCGGTCCAAAAAACAATTGGAGTGGTGAGAACCAGCAATATCCAATTTATAACCTGCGGATCAACAAGGTGAATCTTGAAAATATTTGCGCCGACAGGGGAAAGGAAGAAAATTGGGACCGAAAGAATAAAGGAAACCAAAAACCGGCGGCGCATGTCGCGCTCCATCGCTTTAGCCATGCGCGGATCGGCCATTGCCATCTCATGGTCGTGCATGGCGGCCTCATGCCTTTTCAAATCGTGATCTCCATGCGCTTCGGATTTCGTACTCCGGATTCCGGATTTTACAAGCTCCATGCCGCACCCGGGACACCGGCCCGGCGCCGATTGCCGAACTTCGGGATGCATGGGACACGTGTAAATAGTTTCTTGCATATTGTGATTTTCGTTCATTTAATGGCGGCCGCCTTCCGATTGGCGCGATTGTTCTTCGATTATTTTTTTTCGATACTCTTCACGGCAATTTTCAGAACAAAATTCCTTCCCGAACTCTTCCGGGTACTTTCTTCCTTTTTCCAACTCCATCTTGCAAACCGGGCATTTTTTCTTAAAAAAATTAAACAAAGTTATCTATTAGATAAAGTATAAACCTTAATTAACTCCTTAATGGCTTTTTCCTCTCCCCCCTTCTGTTGCATTTGGCGCCTTACATGGGTCCGCAGATGATTTTCCAGCATGTAGGCGTCAAGACTCTTGAGCGACCTTTGAATCGAACGAGACTGCCCCAGCAAGTCGGGGCAGTATGCCTCTTTCTCAATTGCCTTAATAAGGCCGTCCAGCTGGCCGCGGATTATTTTCGCCCGATGGAGGGTTCTTTTTTTGAGCTTCTGGTCCAGCACCCGTTTATTATATACCCCCCTCCCCTATTTTGCAAACCTCGATGTATTTTGAAAATACACCAAAAAAAATAACCGCACAGATTGCGGCTATTTTTTATTTCGGTGGGCAGAGGATTCGAACCTCTGTGGGACTTTTTAGGTCCCCGCAGTTTAGCAAACTGCTGCCTTAAGCCGCTCGGCCAGCCCACCTTGAAGCTATGTAACAACGACAACAACAACTTCCCTTAAACACGAACTTTTGCTGCGTGTAATTTCGCAACCACCTCTTCTCCAACCTCGCGCACTTTCCGGCCATATTCCTCCTTTTTTTCATGCGGATCAGGAATCTCTCCGTAAATGACCACGCGGAGATTCTGAAACCGATGGCCTTCTTTTCCTGCCAGCTCCGGCGGACGAAGAGTGACGTCCAGCGGAACAACGCACAACGACTCGCCCTTTTTATCGGTAATCTCTATCGCCGCATCTGCGCCAAACCCAGTGTCCAAAAGGGAACCGACCGCGGTCCAAAACAAAGCGCGTTTTTGTTCTTCTCCCTTTAATCCGAGAGTATCGGCAACGAACCTCCGCAAATCACTGGGAAACGGTTTTATAGGGGCGGCCGGATCAACAGACTCATGCGAATCCGGCTTAAACGGCTGAAAGTGTTTTATGACAGCAAGCACCTCATGAAATGCAACCGGCTTCTTCCGAGCACGAGAGTGTTGAATAAGTTCCCGCGTTTCCCGTTCATACGCGGGATCGCCAGTGCGAACAGCCCCGAAAACAAAGCGCTCGTTTACACGCCCGCTCCGCTCGGCAAAATACTCCGGCGTATGTGGATGAGTGATAGCCATAAAAATTAATTATTTGGTTATTGGTAATTTGACGCTTCGCGCCCGCCAGGACTCGCCCACAAGTCGAATTGTCTTCCGACAATTCGCTCGCAGGCTGTCCGGGGTATAGTACTGCGCTCGCCTTCGGCGTGCTCGTAATACCCGTCAAAAGCAAATACTTTTGCTTTTGACCCGCTCGCGATTTTGCTCGCCCCCTGCTCGCAAAATATCGCTCTGCGCTTCGGGTCCTGACGCAAGCAAAACAATTTGCTTGCTCGGGCACTCACGATATTCGCGCCCGCCAGGACTCGAACCCGGAACCTTGTGGTCCGAAGCCACACGCTCTATCCATTGAGCTACGGGCGCATCAGAATGAAAATATCACAAAAGGTCGACAAAATCAAATAAATCAAGTAGAATTCTAGCCATGGAAAGGAAAAAGATGAAAAAAGAAACGAATGAAAAATTGAATATTCCGAAAGAAGTTGCGCAGGTTATGGCCGGACTAGAGCGTGTCGGTTTTGAGGCATACGCAGTCGGCGGATGCGTTCGCGACGTTCTTCTCGGACAAAAACCGGAGGACTGGGACGTTACCACAAAAGCCGCCCCGAAAGAAATCCAGCAGGCCTTCCCGAAAAGCTTTTACGCCAACAAATTTTTCACCGTAACCGTAAAAACCGAGGCCGAAGACCCGACGCTCAATGAAATAGAAATAACAACCTTCCGCCTTGAAGGGCGCTATGAGGACAAACGCCATCCGGTTGACGTGAAACCGGCTCAAACTCTTGAGGAGGACTTGTCTCGGCGAGATTTTACCGTCAATGCCATTGCTCTTGGCGCCGACGGTACGCTTACCGATCCGCATGGAGGAAAAGAGGACATCGCAAAGAAAATAATCAGAACAGTCGGCAAGCCGGAGGAGCGTTTTTCCGAAGATGCGCTTCGGATGCTTCGTGCCGTTCGTTTTGCCGGGAAATTGGATTTCGCGATAGAGCCAAAAACGCTTGCCGCCATTAAAGAAAACGCGGGCTGGATCCAAGCGGTTTCAAAAGAACGAATTAGGGATGAATTCATAAAAATAGTAAACGGCCCAAACCCTAAACAAACCCTTGAACTACTCTATACTGTCGGGCTTATGAAATATATTTTGCCGGAGCTTGAAGAAGGAATCGGCATAGAACAGCGCGGGCCGCATAAATACGAGGTGTGGGAACACAATTTGCGCGCGCTCGACTACGCAGCCGGAGAAAGATGGACGACTCGCGTAAGAATCGCAGCGCTTCTCCATGACGTTGGAAAACCGAGAACCCGGGAGCGCCGCAATGACATCTGGACATTCTACGGCCACGATGTAGTCGGCGCGAAAATGGCTTTCGCTATTTTAAAACGCTTAAAATTCCCGCGCGAAGAAATCGAAGCTATCGCAAAACTTGTCCGGTGGCATCTTTTTAACTATAAGCTCAAAAGAGACGACCAATATGAACGGGACATCAAAGCGCTTGGCGAGGAGCCGAAAGACATCGAGGATTCGGAGGCCGATGTCCAGGAAACGACGGACTCGGCAATACGGCGGCTCATCCGGAATGTTGGCGCAGACTTAATCCATGATTTGATAAAAGTGCGCGTCTGCGACCGCATCGCAACCGGAGTTCCCAAAGCGGTCCCGTATCGACTGCGGCATTTTCAATTCCGCGTAGAAAAAGTTTTTCGTGAGCATGAAGCGATTACGGTATCGATGCTTAACATCCGGGGAGAAGATGTGATGAATCTTTTGGGAATTGATCCCGGGCCGAAAGTCGGGCATATTTTGAACGCGCTTCTTGAAGAAGCGCTTGACGATCCGCAAAAAAACAACAAAGATTACCTGGAACGGCGCGCCAAAGAACTCGGCGAACTTTCTGATGAAGACCTCAAGCGGCTTCGGGAAAAAGCGGAAGAAAAAGTGGAAATTTTGGAAAGCGAGCGCGAACGGGAAATAAAGAAAAAGTACAGAGTTAAATAAATACGGGGCGTAGTCCCGATTCGTCCCGCGCAAAGCGCGGGTAACGAATCGAGGATCCTCGATTTTGTAGATTCGTTTTGCAAATACAAAATCGGGATATATCGGTAGTACGCACGTTCATCCCGTTAGAAAATTACCGGGCCTTAGTATACCGGTAGTACGTGCGCTTCGGGTGCGTAAAGACCGGGTTCGATTCCCGGAGGCCCGAATAAATTTTCTAACGGGACAAGGGTGCGGCTGCCCGCCGACATGTCCGCCAAAGCTTTAGCGGCGGCGGAAGCCTTGGCGCAGGCGGGTGAAGGCCGAGTTCAATTCCCTGCCTGCTCGCCTCGCTGAAGCTCCGGCGAAGCGGGCCGACAGGCAGGTCCGCGCCCCGAAAATTAAAAGCCCCCGACGCATGTCGGAGGACAAAAAACAAAGGGAACAATTTTACGCTGAAACCAAATCGCGGCGCTCGCTTTCGGCGAACTTCCGCTTCAGCGCGTCTTTCTTCGGAAGCTGGAACCACTCCTCGTGGACCCAAAGAGCTTGCGGGTAAGCCCTGTTGAATCGGGAGATACCGCCGATGACCTTTTTCGGATTTCTCCCGAAAAGCAAATCAGCATCTACGGAATTCATAAGAAGATCCGCGGGCGGTGTTTCGTTCAGACAGACGCTGACGAACACCTCCCCGAACTTTGAATGTGCTGGCTTTTTCTCGCCGCGAATCGCGATGAAGACGGCCGAACCGGGAACAACCGCGTATCGTTCGGCTGCAACACCGAACATCTCGGCAATCTCTGCGGCTGACGCCGGCTTTTCCAATTCAACCTCGCAAAGAGCCATAGCGTTTTGATACCGTCTACCGTCCAGAGCCGCGGAACCTTGCGAAGTGGAAACTTCATGATCCCGAAGCAAAAGAAGGTTATCGCCAAACCGATCCGACTGCACAAACGCGATCTTCCACTTGCCGGAAAACTTCTCCCTTGCAGGTGCTACTGGCGCTGGCTTTTGAACCACATGAACCTCTGGAGCGGAAACAGGCGTCGGCTTTGCCGCAGCCATCGCGCCGTTTCCAGAAATTCCGGCACTTGCGGCCGCTACAACCTCTCCCCACACTACTGGTGGTGCATCATCCCGTTCGCACACCTCGCAATCGGGGTCATAACAAAACACCAAACAACCATCCGTGTCGATGAACCACGAAACAATCCGCTTATCCGACAGAATCATCTCGCTCAACGCCTTTTTCACAAGCAGGTCGTTTGCGGCCTCGTCACCGCCGCAAAGCGAACGGGCACGAGCCCATGCTCCGGAGAGATACCACTTGATCGCCCGGCCATGTTCCGTGAAAAAGAGTTTCCGCTCGACGGCCTCTTTCATCGCTTCGGTGGTTTCCCACCATGCGGACTTGATTTCATCGCCAAGAGCAATCGGCGGATCCATCAAAAGCGCTTCCAATTCGAGCTCAAGACGCGAAAGGTGATTCTTTGCCTCGTCAGCCCCTTCACCATCACCGGACGCAAGAACTTTCACGCGATCACATTCGATTCGTTTTGCAGCCCTTGCTTGTTCCCATCGCCGGCATGCGGCGTCATCGGAAATTGGCGGCAAACTCTTCACGGCCACCCAATGATGGCGAGAAACGACTCCCGAATCCGGATTCGTTGAAACATTGTGAACTTCCACGACCTCGTCGGTCGGATGGTGAATCAGATGCCCAACTTCCTCAAACACTTCAGCGGCTGCCGAAATGGCAATCGTGCGATCCTTGGAAGCACCGCCGCCAACGAGCTTTCGCCCGCGATCTTTTTCCTTATCGATAACAACAACAAATCGGTCTTCTGCCAAGCTTGCCGGCAGAAGAACAAAAACCGAAGTAGGAAGGTCTGGAAGGCCCAATAACTCATCCATGGCTCTGTTCCCCCTTTCTTGGGAAGGTACTGCGATGCCTACAGACTATCACAAATTGACTTTTTCGTCAAGGACAACTAAAATTTATAAAGACCCCCATAGTCCCGATTCGTCCTGCGCTTTGCGTAGATGACGAATCGAGGATCCTCGATTTTCTTGCTGCGGCTTCGCCGCAGAGAAAATCGGGACTCAATGGGCGAAAAGCGTTTAAATAGTCCCGCAACTTCCGCGACCAAAGGGAACGAGAAGTTGGCGAGAATCCCGCACCTCCCAAACTGCTGACCTGTTAAAATATAGAGTCAGTATCGCGGAAGTACGGGATCGCGCACTCTAACCTCATCCCGCTTTCAGCGGGATTCGGGATGGTGCGGTGACTTTTCACGGGATTATGGCTTTTTTGCACCCATAGCTCAGCTGGCAGAGCAGTTGCCTCTTAAGCAAACGGTCGCAGGTTCGAATCCTGCTGGGTGCAAAAAATTCATCTAATCCCCGAAAAAGCTGCAGACTCTTAATCTGTAGATGTAGGTTCGATTCCTACTGGGGGAATTAAATCTGGAATTATAGATATTCAACTACTATTACAGGGATTCGATCCCTGTAGAGAAAAGGGCCAACGCATTTTTTGTCGTCATTTCTGACACTTCTTCTACCGATAAATTTTTAAGCTCAGCAAGCTTTTTGGCAACCTCAATAACATATAGCGGTTCGTTGCGTTTGCCTCTGTAGGGAATGGGCGCCACGTAAGGAGCGTCTGTTTCTAGAAGTATGCGCTCCATCGGAATGTATTTTACAACTTCGTCGTAGTCGCGCGAAAAAGTTATGACGCCGCCGAAAGAAAACGAAAACCCCAAATCAAGAAGTTCTTTTGCGTCCTCTTTGACACCGGAAAAAAAATGAATAATGCCGGGAGGAGAACTTAGAACTTGGAGCTTGGAACTTAGAATTTGAATCAGGTCGGGAAACGCTTGACGGCAATGAATCATCAGGGGCTTTTTAACCTCGGCGGCTAACTTGATTTGTTGAAGAAAAACTCGATGCTGTTTTGCTTTTCTCTCTTCTATAGGCAATCCGCCTTCGCCACAGGTTTCGGCGGATGCTCGTTTTTGTTGTCGCTCGCGTTGCTCGCGAACAAAAACGGCATAATCTAATCCGCATTCGCCAATCGCAACAACTTTCGGGTTCTCTGCTAATTTTTTGTAATACTCATAATCAAAAACCTCTCCCCTACTTTCAAATCCTCCTAATTCCTTATTCGTAATTCCTAATTCCTGTTCATCGTGATATGACTTTTCCGTGTGAATCGGATGAAGCCCCACAGCCGCATACACACCCTCCGTGTATTTTTCGGTAAACCCTACCGCCCGAGCCGCCGTGTCTTTTTGCGTGCCAACATTAACCATCCACACCCCGGAATCTCTTGCGCGCTTGATTACCAAATCAGCGTCGTCCCGAAACGCCGCGAATTGAACATGGGTGTGGATATCAAAAAGTTTTGGGATTGACAGAAATTTCATAAAAAGAGTACATTAAAAACACTCATCAACTATAGTACATTTATAAAAGGAAAAACCAAAAGGAGGTTGTAATGAAGGGGATTTTCACGCTTCTGGCGATTCTGACAGTCCTAATGACTCCTATTGCCGCATTTGCCCTTGAACTCCCTGCCAACTATCAGACAAAGAGCGAGCTCGACGGCCCTTACGCATGCGACAAGGGAAAGACGACTGTTAAACAGTACATCAACGATGACGAGGAGTGGGGCGTCTTGGAGGTTTACACGGAATCAGGAGATACTTTCATCAACTTCGGAACAGCAAAGGGCCAAACCTTTGCCATTAAGAACGCATCGGAAACGAAAGACGTATCTCACAAAGAGTGGGATGAAGCGCTGCTCAAGAGCGCACCCGTGGTCTTCCACACCCTTCATGGCACCGGCCGACCCGACTGCGTGCCGGCTCCGGCAAAAACAAATTAATCCAGGCGGGGGAACAATACCCCCGTTTTTTCATTGTTTGCCTGCGAGCGTAAACCGATAGCCACAACGCGAGCAGATGCAAACAATAGAACCCCGCACTAATTTTGCAACGGCAGTAGTAAAATTAATTGCTATGCTTAATATGTTTTGCAGACGCGAGTTGCGTGCGCCGAATAGGCGCACCCGTAAATAGGCGAAGCAGCTCGCCCCGATTTTACCCGCAAAATTTAATGCGGGGTCTCACCTAATCTAGGAAAAAGAGCTTTCTCTTTTCTAACAACTAATACCGAATCTTCAATATGAATCTGCTCCTTTATTTTTTCGGCTGTTTCCGGTAAAAACGGCTCCAGTAAATTGGCGATGGTGGAAATAACATAACCGGCATTTATAACAACGGCTTTCAAATCATCTCCGGCAAGCATCCAGGGCTTCTTCTCATTGATATATCTGTCGCTAAGCGAAACAAGCTTCCAAACGCTAATCAGCGCCTCGTTCAGCCGGAACCCCTCAAGCTGGCGCTCGTACTCCAGAAAAACATTCTTACAGCCGACGCGTATTCTTTCTTCAATTTCTTTTTCTCCGCCAGAGGCGGAGAAATCAAAACGAATCGGCCCGAGCTTCGCGCCAACCGCAGCAATCCGGGCCACCAGATTACCGAGTCCGTTAGCCAAGTCTCCGTTATAACGCTCTTCAAATTTTTTATAGCTAAAGTCGCCGTCTTCATACGAAGGAAATTCGCGCAAAAAATAATATCTAACTGGATCAGCTCCATATTTATCGACAACCTCATCCGGCGATATCACATTACCTACCGTTTTAGAAATCTTTTGGCCTTCGACGTTTACAAAGCCATGAACAAAAATTGTTTTGGGCAATTCAAGCCCTGCTGACAAAAGCATCCCCGGCCAGATTGCGGCGTGAAAACGCAAATTGTCCTTACCGACAACCTGAACGTCAGCCGGCCACCACTTAGAGAATGCTGAATGCTGAATGCTGAATGCTGAATCATCGTGGCCGTAGCCGATGGCAGAAATGTAGTTTACCAGCGCGTCGCACCATACATACATGGTTTGCGTCGGATCGTCCGGCACCGGCACGCCCCATGGCAAATCTTTGCTGGGTCGGGAAAAACTCACGTCCTCAAGGCCGCTTTTTATTAACGAGAGAATCTCATTTCTTCTCGAATCCGGCAAAACGTTCATGCGTCCGGAAACGATCGCCTGCTCTATTTGTCGGGAAAATTTTGACAACCGAAAAAACCAATTTTCTTCCTCAACGACCTCCGGCTCTTTTTGGTGATCCTGGCATTTCCCGCCGATCAAATCTTTTTCGGTTATAAACGCTTCGTGCCCCACGCAATAAAGGCCGCGGTATTTTTTCCAATATATATCCCCTGAATCTTTCAGCGCCCGCCACATTTTTTGAGCGCCGGGCCAGTGCCGTTTCTGGTCGGATGTTCGTATGAAATCGTCGTAAGAGATATTCAGAAGTTTTTGCATATCACGGAACTTCTCTGAATTTTCATCAACCAGCTCTTTCGGCGTTTTTCTTTCTTCTTCCGCTTTTCGAACTATCTTTGCGCCATGCTCGTCGGTGCCAACCAAAAAACGGACATCGTCGCCCTTAATCCTTCGGTAGCGCGCAAGAACATCGGCAATAAGCGGATCCAAAATATGGCCGACATGGGGCGCGGCGTTAGCATACGGGATGCTGGTTGTAATATAAAATTTATTTTTTTGATTTGACATGGTGTTCGCCCCCATGGTACAGATATTACTACGTTCTTTCAACAAATCAATTTCGCAATACGGAGGAAAAAAATGGCCAGGAAAAGATTTCTTTACACGATTCTTGCCATTGCTGCCATTATCGCTCTTTTTACGACTATTACTGTTTACAAACAAGAAAAAATTCAAAAGATTCAAGAAATAAAAGGGGGTTCAATTTCTACAAATACCGAAGATGCCGCAAAAGACTTACCGGAATCCTCCACAATTAGGCAGGCGGCCCTGCTGGCAAAAAATGCGGCTGATAAACAGCGGGCTGAAGAAAAAAAGAGGTTAGACGAAGAAAAAAATATAAAAGCTGCCGAGGTAATCAGTAACGGATTAATGCTATACTATTTCAACGGTGGAAATAGCCCAACAAACCACATACCCTCCTCTGGCGTGATTAGATTAAAAACTGACAAATACGACAATTACAATCACAACAAGTTTGCCCCGGAGGTTTTCGCTCTATACCCTAAGTGTATGAATGATGAAGATAGAATGTACGTGGAACAAACTTGTATATACACTGCATTCATTCTCGACAGAGTACCGCGCAACAAAGAACTCTTCGGGGCACTAGCGCTTGCGCGAGATGCCGGCATACAAATCGTATTAACTTATGCTGATAACAATGAACCTGGTAGCTTGTACAAAAGTACTAATACGCGGGGAACACCCCAGATATGGATTAATATTCTCACCACTGACCAAGCCATTATAGATTATCTCACCAAAGACGCCAGTAAATAGCCGAAAAAAGAGCGCTCGAAAGCGCTCTTTAATTATCCGTTGCCGCCATACTGAAATACCCCCCTCTTTTTACGGTCGGTATCCGACAAAAACTCTACAAGCACGCTTGCAACCGGAACCGCCAAAAGAAGGCCGAGAACTCCGCCGAGTTTTCCCCCGATCAAAAGCGCTATGATGACCACCAGGGGATTCAATCCGATTGTTCTTCGCATAACCGTAGGGACGATCAAATGGCTTTCAATCTGCTGGATGACGAAGTAAACGGCGATAATGATAAGCCCGAGAACGGGACTTTGCACGAAAGCAACCGCCACGGCGGGTGCTGCGGCAAAAATCGGCCCGATAACCGGAATAACTTCGAAGATAGCGGCGAGCACCGCAAAAACCAGACTGTACCGGACATCCAAAAGAGTAAGCGCGATGTAAACCATAATGCCGACAATAACCCCGAGAAGCGCCTGGGCGCGCAGCCACTGACCAAGCTTCTGCTGCGCCCTCAACCACAAGTCAACCGCATATTCCTCGTACTCAAGCGGAACAATCAGGCGGAGAAAATTCTCAATCCCTTTTTCCTGGGTCGCGAGGTAAAACGAGACGACAATGGTAATCACCGCAACGGTTACGCCGCCGAAAAAATCCACCGTCAGCGCAAGAGTATTCTCGGCAAGCTGTTGAAGCTGGCCGGGCGCTGCGGCAAAAAGTTCCTGCCGGTTCTCAACGAATAAACCCGAAAGAGGAACACCGGTAAACGATTGGATTTCCCGCAGAAGTTCGCGCTGATAAATAGGATACGAAGAAATAAAATTCTGAAGCTCGCCTACAACTGCCGGCAGGGCAAGATATATAACGCCGATAAGGAAAACGGCAGCAAGAGCGTAGATCACAATAACAGAGATAATCCGTGACACACGGTACTTTCTTCCGAACTGGACGATGGGTTCGATTGCCGATGCGAGAACCACGGCAAAAAGAAGGGCGGCCAGTATTTGCCACAGGTAGTATGCGGCAGCAACCAAAAACACGAGCCCCAAAAGACGGAGAAAGGTTCCCCAAGTAATGTCTATTTTTTCTAGTTGTTTGGTAGGCATGCCAAATTTATTTAAATTTTGGAGCGAAGCGATAAAATTTAACTATAAATTTGAGCACCCCGTTAGATGCGGAAATATAGTAGTTTTCTACGCCTGGTAAAGTTATACGTGTTATACTTTTTGTAAATTTTTTTATGGTTTGTTCCGCTATCTAACGGGGTAAAGGTTTGGCGGCTGCGATTTTTGCGCCTGCCGCTTAAAATCGCAGGCCAAGCCCTTTATATTTTTAACAACTTCTCCAGCTTCTCCCTCTCATACGCCGGCCCCAGAAGCGCTAGGTTCATTGTCTCCTCCTTTATTATATCACGAGCAACGCTCTGAATGTCTTCAACACTCACCGCATCGAGCTTTTTAAAAACCTCATCAATGGTCAGCGGCTTGCCGGTAAGAATCTCTTCGCCGCCGATAAAAGTGGCGAGGTTGGAAGAAGACTCCATGCCAATCAAGCTCGTTCCTTTTACGTAATCCCTCGCTTTCTTAAGCTCCTCTTCGGGAACCTTCAAATCGCGTATTTTCCTATACTCGCCGAGAATTGTTTCGATCGCTTTATCAAGCTTTTCTACGGGAACCCCGGCATATGTCGCGAGGTAACCATAACGGCTATAATCGTCGAAACTCGTTGAAATATGATACGCGAGGCCAAGCTCTTCCCGTACTTCCAAAAACATGCGGGAGCTCATACCGCCGCCAAGAATCGTTGCAAGAAGGGACGCGGGCCATACACGCGGATCGTCCTTGCCGAAACCGCGAAAACCAAGAATAACGTGCATCTGATCCGTTTTCTTTTCCTCGTGAAAAAACGCGGGGGAAGATTGTCCTTCTTTGACTTTTGGCTGCGTCCTTGGCTCTCCGTCACGAAGGTCCCGGAAAGTCTCTTTTATTTTCTCAACCACCGCAGCCTCATTTTTAATGTTTCCGGCAACAATCACCGCAGTGTTTTTGGCAACGTACTGGCTATGAAAATAATCGACAAAATCATCCCGCTTGAGAGATTTGATAACGGGTTCTTCGCCAAGCGTCTCCCACCCTGCCGGCTGATCTCCATATAACAACCTCTCCCAAAGGTAACCGGCCCGCTGGGGCGGATCGTCATGCCGCATGTGCATTTCTTCAATTATTACTCCCCGCTCGCGCTCTATCTCTTCTGCGGGGAGCGTTGAATTCAAAAATATGTCCGTCACTACATCAAAGGCCTGATCAAAATACTGGTAGCCGACTTTGGCAAAGTACCCCGTATATTCATTCGAGGTGAATGCGTTATACACCGCACCAAGGCCGTCGAGCTCAACCGCGATCTGAATTTTTGAAGGCCGTTTTACGGTGCCCTTGAAAAACATGTGCTCAAGAAAATGCGAGATGCCGTTGTTCTGCCGTGTCTCATGATTTGATCCGGTTCCCACAAAAATCAAAACCGTCACGGTGTTTGTCCCGCTCATTGAGGCCGTCAATATTCTCATCCCATTTGGAAGAACTTCTTTTTTGAACATGCGAATTTTCTAAAGTTTTAAAAACTCTTTAAGAGAAAGACCGGCTTGTTTGAGGATCTTTAACAACAGGCCGCGACCGATATCTTTACCGCCGTGCATTGGAACAGATGTCAGATGTTTCGTTACAGGATGCTGAAAGAAATAATGGCTGCCCTTTGCGTATATAAAACGAAAACCGGCGCGAACCAATTTTCTTATAACCGTCCGGGCACCTATAATTGGTAATACGCTCATGCAACTGGTGCAAAAGAAGAGCGCCCATGGTTCTTTATTATTTGAATTACACCCTTCCTTTCCGCGTTAACTATAGCGCTAGCTTCAATGGCGCCTTCCACAGCTTCGGCAATCATTCGCCTTGCTTCAGCAATGGTCCTTCCCCAAGAAACCGCGCCCGGGACAGTACGAGCTTCCGCGGTAAAGCCGCCCATATCTTTCTCCGGCTCAAAAACGCACTCAAAAACTCCGTACTTTGTTTTTATAGATAAAATTTTCTTTACCATAAACGTACTTTAACACGTAAGCAGTCCCTATTGCAACCGTTCCGCGAAATAACTTTCCAAATCTTTCGCCGCAACTCTTTCTTGTTTCATGCTGTCCCGATCCCGCACCGTAACTGTTTCGTCTTCCAGCGTCTGAAAATCAACAGTCACACACCACGGCGTCCCTATCTCATCCTGGCTGTAGTAGCGTTTACCGATATTCCCGCGGTCGTCCCACATCACCTGAACTTGGAATTTACCTGCCCGCCGGCCAGGCAGGGAACTTGGAGCTTTGAAAAGCTGATATATCTGGCGCGCTTTCTCAACCAACTGCGGCTTATTGGCAAGCAATGGAAACACGGCAACTTTGTACGGCGCGAGCCGCGGATGTAATTTTAGAACCACCCTGCCTTCTTCTTCATGATATGCATCAAGCAGAAAATACAACAACGGACGCTCGACGCCGCAGGAGGTTTCAATCACCCACGGAATGAAACGATCTTTTACCTCCGGATCAAAATACGAAAGATCCTCGCCGCTGAATTTTGCATGTTGTGACAAGTCCCAATTACCCCGATTATGAATTCCCTCAGCCTCTTTCCACCCAAACGGCGTTTCGTATTCGATGTCCCAGGCCGAACGCGCATAGTGCGCCCGTTCATCCGGCGCGTGCTCCCGAAAACGAAGTCTATCCTTATTCAAGCCGAGCCCAATATACCATTTCATTCTTTCCTCTTTCCAAAATTCAAAAACTTCCGCCGCCGCTTTCTCTTCCGGACGCACGTAATACTGCAATTCCATTTGCTCAAATTCGCGGAGCCGATAGGTAAAGTTCCCTGGCGTAATTTCGTTCCTGAAGGCTTTTCCAATCTGGGCAACGCCGAATGGAATTTTCGGATGCATGGAGTCGAGGATATTCTTAAAATTCACATGAACGCCTTGCGTTATCTCCCCGCGGAGATACACGGTTGATTTAGATTCTTCAACCGCGCCAAGCCTTGCTTCAACAAGAAGATTGAACTTCCGCGGCTCAGTCCAATCAACTTTCTCTTTCTTTGCTTTATGCCCCTCCCCGTGCGCCCTTATCTCTTCGTCAAAGTCGGCGCGGATTCTTTCGTGGCATGTTTTGCATTCAACCAAAGGGTCGGTGAAAGAAGCGGTGTGTCCCGAAGCCTCCCATACTTTGGGGCTCATCAGGATCGAGGCGTTTATCCCGAAAACATTTTCGCGGCGCAACACCATGTACTCCCACCACTGCTGTTTGAAATTAAATTTCAACTCCGCACCCAACGGGCCATAATCCCATGTTCCGGAAAGCCCGCCGTAAATCTCGGATCCGGGATAAATAAATCCGCGCCGCTTTGCAAGGGAGACAATTTTATCCATCAGCGATTGAGTTTCCTCTTTCATCTTTTTCTTTTTAGTCTGAACCAAACGCGCGGTCGAGGCAATTTCTTACCAACGATTTTTAATTCCGCCAATCCCGCCGTACGGCAACTCTGTAGCCCCGACAGGCTTGGTCTTTCGCGAAGCGAAAGCTGTCGGGGCGAAAGCGTAGCGAGGGCGAGCCGCTGGAGTCCAGACGCGAGAGCCCTCCGCGAAACTCGCCGCAGGCGAGTGAGTCGGAGGCTCCCGTCTCCGAGCCGGAGCGGTGCCGTTAGGCGGGATGGGCGGAATAATGCGCTACGGTACTACCCTCCACTGGGTGCTGTCCCGAACCGTATCTTGCTGAAGTTCAATGGTAACATTTCCAACAGTAACCTTGAGCGGCTCTTTCGTAAAGTCGTCAACCCCTTCCGCGCGCACTCCGGAGACAAGAACCGGGGAAAGGCCGATTTGATCTTCGCCCGGGATAAGAGAAACGCGAAACGCAAGAGTTAATTGCGGCCGTAAAATTCCGGCGCCTGCGGCAAGACGCGGAACATTCCAGACAACCTCATTGGACGCGGCATTAAAAACTGCGGAACCCGCCACTTCGCCTACGGTTCCGAGCCAACGGACGTTTGCCGGAAGCCCCCCTCTAACTTCAAGGTTCACCGCATCGTTGGTTTGATTCGCAAGCTGCCAGAAAACCGTATAGGTCGTCTCTTCCCGCACTTTCGGCGGCAACGGACCGGAGTTCTGGACCGAAGAGTCAAAATATGCCGCGTGCCCCTTCAGAGTAAGCATGGTGCCGATTTTAAAATCAAGCTTATCCTCATATCGAAGCTTTATGCCGCGAAACTCTTCCGGTACAACAGAAAGATCAATGATGCCGAGGGAACTTAATGTAAAATTTCTGTCCGAAGAGCTCCTCAAAGGCGGCGAGGGCCGGAGTATTACCGAAAAATTCAAAACACCTTCCTGCCCCGGGTTGACCCTTTTCAATTCGGGACGGGTTGCCCCGGCCCAACGAATTTCGTGATTCAAGGGATCGTAAACGCCATTATCAATTCGCAATGTCGTTAAATTAACGAGCCCTTCGGAAAGACGCACGGCAACAGTCATACCGTCGATCGGTTTAGAAAGATTATTTTTATAGGACAAGGCGAAATTAAGAAGTTCTCCGCCGACAAAGGTCCCGCTCCTTCGGCTATTTACGGTCTGCCGCAAAAAAAGAAACGGGGAAGCAATTTTGGGTCCGCGCGACTCTTCAAGAAGAGTAAACCATTCGCGCGTCTCGGAACGATATTGCCCCAATGACGCATTGAATGATTTTGTTTCTTCCGGCTCGCCGCGAAGCATGCCCTTAACAATTATTTTTTTTGAAGTACCGCGCCCAAAATCTCCAAGAGCCCAAATGTTATTCTCAAAGTCCGGCTTCGGATCTGCAGAAGTAAATTCAAATCCTTCCGGATAGTCGACACGGAGCGCAAGTCCGCTGACGACAGATACCGCCTCGCTATCAACCAAAAACTCCATAGAAACGTCCTGCGCGGAGGATATTTCTTCAGGACCCGATACGGTAACAGCGAACGGAACACGCGAAATCCGAAACATCCGAGAGGCCCTCTTGGTAAAACGGCTTTCAAGATTTCCCGGCTGGTATATTGCAAGAACAACCAATTCGGCTTCATTGCCGATCTTGCCCAAACTTTTGAACGCAATGTCATGTTTCACCTCTTCATTCGGGGCTATCTTTTCAAAAGTAACCTGCTCGCGGCTTCCCGGTTTCGCCTCGCCAGTCGGAGGAAACAACACGACCGTGTGATCCGGATAATTGATCGTGAGCTCTACATTTTTAAGTTCGGATCTACCGGTGTTCTTCACAAAAATAGAAAAATCAGCCCGCTCGCCCGCCACAACGCCATCAGGCCCGGCGATAACAATTGCAACTTCTTCCCTGACAAAAAAGACCTGATACCCCACATACAAAACAACGCCCGCAAGAACCACAAATGAAAAAATAAAAACATTCAAAAACCACCGGCCCCGCTTCGGCGCCGAGGGAGCCTTCTCTCCACGCAGAGACCTGTCTGTCCAAAATGTCTTGGCTCCATCTCCCCTCTTTTGCGAACGGAAACGCTCTCTTTCAATCAACCTTTTCTCCGGCTCTTCCCGGCCGTATAGCTTTTGGCGAAGTTCTTCAAGTGATGGCATAAATAAAACTGGTTGCTGATTACTAGAGGCTATCTCAAAAACACTTTTTCTGCGTCTTTCCGCGCAGCATTCTGCATTTATCCGCGGAGCCTCCGCGGAATAACACGGATTGCAACGCGGATTTATGCGGAAATTGAATTTTGAAATGAGTTCCAGTTACTATTATAACACGGCCCATGGCAATGAATAACCGCACCGCACTTCGAGTGGTGACCTCAGTGGAACCAAGCGGTGCGGTATCTATGCAACGCTTGGCCTACTCCGCCGTAGTAGCTACGGCTACGAAGGCTGGACGGTACTGGCGGTTATTGTTTCGTCGCCGCAATTCACCCCACACATAACAAGTTATGTGTGGGGTATTCTTGCGGACGAAACAATAAACCTTGTGTTGCGGTTGCCAAAAAGTAGTGTATAATGAAGAACAACCAAGATTACAAAGCATAAAAACCATAAAAAATTATGGAACGAGCGCCAAGGCCACAATTCGAAAAAGACGACAACAAAGAAGTCTCTCAAGCATGGGAGGCAGGACTTAAACGAAGGGGTATTGAGCCGCCCGCCGAGCGTGAGCTGGCAAAACAAGAAGAGAAAGGAGACCTCAAGAGCCGCTACGATATTGCAACAGAACGGGTTGCAAGAATTCCAGAAAGACCCATAGAAACTGACGAACACGGACAGATGCTGGAGCAGGATGCTGAAATAGAAGTGCCATCGGCAGAGCCGGGGTTGCTTATCGAAAAACCCTCAACACGGATAGAGCAAGGGCGATTTTCAATCAAAGACCGCCTTGACGTTCTTCGGGGAAAAGGAATGGGACGGCTTGCGCAAGTTGCGGCACTCAGCGCGCTTGCACTTCTTAGCTCAGGAGTCAAACCGCCTGAAACCCGCGGAGCTCCAGCCGGCGGACAAGGAATAAGTGCGCCAAAAGATGCAATACCCATGAGAGAGTCCGGAAAGGAAACTGAATCGCGCGCTACCAAGTGGCCGGGGTGGGTTGGCAGAATGTTTGAGGTAGACAAAAAAGGAGAGATACATTTCAACCCCTGGGTTATCCTTGCTCCGGTACAATTTGTGTGGAAAGGGGAAATGAAACATGCAAACGAAAAAACTTTTGCGCCTCCTTACGAATATGCCAGGCAATTTGAGGCAGATGCGGCCGCCAAACGCCCGCTACGACCGGAAGATCACAAGAAAATTACCAATTATGTGGGTCAACAGCTAAATCGGAGATTTGTCGACACCATAGGCACCCTGGGTGAAGGCGTTGACCGCTTTAACTACGGAGCGCCAAAAGAAAACCAGGGAGAAATCACCTCAATTCAAATAACGGGGTTTGCCTCTCCCGAAGGCCCAAGAAGCAAAGGGCCAAGCACGCTTGCGCCCGGTAAAGTTGACCAAGAAAACTTGCGCCTTGCAAAAGCAAGAGCCGAGGCGGCCTTGGGCTACACCAAGGCCGACCTTGCGAAGGTTTCAGAAGCGACCGGAATAAATATAGCTGTCCTTGAAAAAACACTACAGAACGTTAAAGCGGAGGAGGTTCAATTTTCGGATGCCGAGCTTAAAGAACTTGCGAAACTTGCCGCAGGCCACAAGGGCGCAGACGATCTTGAAAAAATCTTCAACCTTGTTGCTGACTACAATGACGATTCTGAACAAAAAGACCCAAGTAAAAAGAAAATAAAAGACGCCAAAACAGTTAGCCGCCTGCATGATATTGTCGGTTCAAAAAGAAAAGCGGAAATCCAAGTAACGTACGACGGAAAAAATGTCGAGCGCCATTCTATCCCCATTCCCTGGCTTCCGCTTTTGCTGCTCGTACCGCTTATGCGTCGCCGACGCGGAGAACCAACGCCCGAACCGCCCGTTACTCCTGAAAGCGGCGAGCCAGATTTGCACGACCGTTACCCGTTTTTAGGGAAACGCCCCGTAGAAAAGGAGTCGGAAGAAACAAAAATCGCGCCCGAAGAGGAAAAAACTCTCCCGCCAAGCGCCCAAAATATAGAACGCGCCCGCCTTCTGGAACAAATTCACAAAGACGTAACAAGCACCCGCCTTCCGGAGAGGGGCACAAAGGAATTCGAAGAAATGGAAGAAGCAACTTATACTGACGACCTCTACCAGTTCTTCGACGACCCCGAAAGCATCCGGCTTGGTATTGACTACCGCGCAATGGCGGATGATCTCGACCAAAAATGGGATATTTTCAAAACATCGGACGAACGAGAAAACTATCTCGCAAACGAAATTCTTAACGCATGGAAAAAGAAAGACCGCCTCTGCCGAGTTGAAGCCGGAGTTTCGGAAGACAGTCTTGATAACGGGCTTGATTACGAGAATCAGCCGCGCCAAATCCAATGGGCCAAAATGCATGCGCGATCTCTTCTCCGAGTGATTGACAAAAGAAAAGAATTTAGCGAAAGCGAACGAAAACGAATTGATTACCTCGACCTCCTCTCCCCTCAAGTGAAAAAGATGATCCAACGGAGAGGCCGCCGATAACTTTAAAACCATCCCGCAGGAAGCGGGATGGTTTTTTATTAAACCCGCAACAACGGCTGAGCCACCCTAAGCGGAACGAGCGCGGTAACCAATGTCAAGAAAAGAAGGAACCCTCCGAGCACCGAAAACGCGGCTCCGAATCCGAAATAATACGCAACAACTCCGCCAATAAGCGGCCCCACGAAATAGCCAAGACTCTCCCCGAACATTTTAATTCCGGATACGTATTCTTTTTTGTGGTGCGAAGAAAGCCGGTCAAACATAGTAAAAATTGCGGGGAGAATAAGGGCGTCCCCCACGCCGGAAACCAAACCGAGGACCAGCAGTAAAGCCGGACTTGCCGTAAGCGAAAAACCGAACGCAGAAAGCGCATGCAAAAGTAGTCCGGCAACAGTAATCCCTTTTGCGCTTTTCCTGTCGAGATACCTACCGACAATTAAACTCATAAAGAATATTGGTAAGGTAAAGCCCGCGTATATCAGGCCGATTTGAAATTCCTCAAGCCCCAAACCCTTCGTGTACAACGGCTCGGCAATGGCGATAAACCCCCAATGAAGCGCGAAAACAAAAAAGATAAAGGCAACAAACACTCCTTCAAACCCAAGACGGGCAAACTCGGAAAACCCAGTCTTAAAAAACTTATCCCGCGTTACGAGATCAAGAAGGGACCGACGAAAACCCTCGTGATTTTTTTCCATCGGCAAAGACACATATGACAAGACCATCATACAAAGAGAAACGGCAAATGTTATCAAAAATGCGTACTCGAGTTGTACGCCAATAACGACGCCGGCGGCTATCGGCCCAATAGAAAAACCAAGGTTGTGAAACCCTTCGAGAAACGAGTTGAAGCGGCCGGTGCTTCCGGCAGGAGTCAGGGCCGTTTCTTCAGCATCCCCGGGAATAATAAATGACTGGGTTGCGATTTCATAAAAAACAAGGGCTGCAACAAAAAAGAACGGGTTTCTCAAGGCGATGAAGGCAAGAGACGAAATCGCAAGCATGGCTCCCGAATAAAAAATAGTTTTGCGGCGGCCGAACCGTTTTGCAAACTCCCCGACCGGAACATCAATAACGGTTCCAAGAATCTCAGGAAGTGCAAAAACCACCCCAAGCACGGCGAGATTAACAAAAATGCTTTCCGCAAGTATCGGCAGTGTCAGGGAAAATGTTCCATAGACAATGCCAAAAAGAAACTCAAGCGCCACAAGCGCCCACAATCGCCTTTTTATCGGCCGTCCGTGTAAATGCCGCATAACAAAAGATCACCTTGAGATACTTCAACCCCAGCGAATTATTCAACAATTTTCATACCCTCCATAGCGAGCTATCCCTAAAATTTTCTATTATGATTATGGAAGCGTGACTACATAGTATAACAACCGCTCGAGCATTCCAAACCTTTTCATCTTAATCCGAGCGAGCCATATGCCATAATTTTTCATTACGGAGATGCAACTACAAATCGACGAGGAGGGTTGAAATAAAATAACAAAAATTTGTTTTAATCACCCCAGCCAAAGCGAGGTATTGAGAAAATTTTTCATTGCGAAGGCATGAGTACAAATTAACGAGCGGGCAAAACAAAATAACGAAAATTTGCTTACTTCAAATTTTCGTTACTCATTTTGTGCAGTCCGCGAGACAAATTTGTTCATGCCGCAGCCTGAAAAATTTTCTCAATACCGAGCATCAAGTATGCTTATCCGCCACCACCGACGCCCCAAACGCATTCGGCTTTATCACGGGCTGAAACCCGAAACCCCTGACCATCCCCACCACGCGATCAATCAAATCTTTCGTCGGTCCATTCTCCCCGACATCAATATGGATTGTAATCTTTTCGTCCCAAAGCGCATCATCGCCGAGCCGCTCCCGAAGCCTGCCGCGAAGCTCCTGCGCAAGGGTAACTGATCGTATCGTCTCCTCATAAATACGGTCCTGCAAAGTATGAAAAATCTTTTTCTCGCCGTTAAACCAAAAGTGGATCCCGCCGTTGCCAATGCGCCAAACGGTTACTGCGCTCACGACACTCACAGGATTTGTGGAAGAAGAATCGGAACCAATAATAATTTGATACGCCCTGTCTTTCTTTGCGTTTATGTATAAGCCGATTTCGTCTATCATCCCGTCAAGCGTAAGGTCTCCTTTTGTCCAACTGTGGAATATGGCTTCTTTATTATCCATACTTGTGACTAAACCCTAATGGCTAGTGGCTATTTTAGAACAACGTTTGCACCGACCCCGCCGGCTCATCAAGCAACCGCGCCGCAAGGATTCTTCCGATTCTGAAATTACGAACATCCTTCCGCAGGTGGCAATACGCTTCAATCGTATCACCGGCGACTTTCCGAACCTCTATTTTTCTCTTTTTACGATGCCCGTCTCCGGCATCTTCACGCGAAATATACTCAATCTCAAGCGCCCTATTCTTTGCTGCCGCCTCTTCGGCGCACCTCCTAACTTCTTCTTCAGAAGAAAAACTCCATTTTACCGGAACCGCGACCCGCTTGCCGTCGATGATCGAATCAAACAACAAGTGCCCGTTCTGTTTCCCAAACTCGTAAAGATCCCTCGTCAAACGTACGTCCTGAAGACAGTACCGCTCAAGCTGTTCCCAATCCCCGGCGCGATACCACTTCAAAGAATCAAGCCCGTGACCGAGCTTTGCAGCACCCAATGTCGCCTTAGCCAAACTATCAAGACCTATCCGATGCCCCAGCCGTGCAGTAACATCTTCAAAAATATCCAGCGCGGGAATTTTAGAAAGATCAACCGAAACATGCGGCTGAAGTACGGGCAAATCAAATAAACGAATATTAAAACCGATGATACAGTCCGCCTTATCAAAAATGCCGTTTAACTCGCCGAGTTCGTTCTCCCGAAAACCAAAAAACTTATCGTCGCGATACGAATAAAGGCCAATATATGAAACCCCAAGAGCGGTTAGGTTGTTCCTGCCGCCGACCTCATCAAACGAATACCTGGTTTCAAGATCAATTACATAGTCGTTACGCATGTTGTTATTTGTATCAGAAAAACCCCAGGAAATCAATTATATAAAAATTGCCTCCGGAGGAGGCGCTAGTAATGTTCATAGTCCGGGGTAAATGGTTTCCCCTCTTCGTAATTCGGACAAAACTGTTTATGTTGAAGTGTATGTTCATGGCCAGAACCCCAGCAAAGTGGACAATAATGCATACCAGAAGAACCCAGCGGTTGGTATAGGGTTCCCGGCTTTTGAAACTCAAACGTCATTCCCGAGCTTTCTGCAAGAAACTTAACTCCTTGAAGAAAACCGCTCAGCGTCTTCAACGAACTGAAGGTTACTACGCTTTTCGTGGAAGACACCAACCCTATTTTTGTGACTGTCAGCTGAAGGTCACGCTTTTTGTCTATTTTCTCTTCACCGATAAGGGTTATTTTCGCCACAATCTTTGCCATCACCGGCTCCTTTTTTGACAAATTACCAAACTAATTGGTTGCATACCCGCAAATGAAAGTCAATCGTATTTTTTAATCTCAGCGGTCATACTATCGTTAACCTCAATATGAAAGCGATCGGCAATGCCCGCATTAACTTCCAACACCATATCTGCCTCAACGGGCGGCGAATATACCTTTAACTTCGAATCCGGAACCCCCGTCCCGGGCGGTGAAACATTCTTTGCAATATAAACGATCTTTTTATCGCGCAGCCAAATAATATCTATCGGAAAGCGCATATCTTTCATCCAAAAAGAATAAAAACCAGGTTTATCAAAAGTAAAAAGCATGCCGGCGTCCCTCGCAAGAGAATCTCGGCCGGACAGGCCCCGGGCGCGCAGAATCGGCGTGCTTGCTACCCCAACCCTTAACAGCGCTTCGCGGATTGAAATCTCAATAATGCCGGTCTCTTGCAAATTGCTTCCCGGCAGAAATTCTAAAACGAAAAAATAAAAAAAAAGCGCCAACGGAAAAACCATCAGCAATGCCGCGACACGCCAAAAATTTCTGCGAAGCATTGAGACCATACAGAGCGTCTAGAGGAAAAAATAAGTATCGATCCCCCACGCACCCGCACCCAAAAAAATGAGCGCTGCGGCCATCGCAAAATACGCAAGATCCAATTCCCAACCGCCTTGTACCGTAAAACCGACCTTCCCCCACTTTGCCTTCCACATGGCAACCAACATGCTTATTGCGATAAAAACCGCCGCAATTTGAGTGTAGAAACCAAGAAGAACCGCGATGCCGCCGAAAAATTCCGCAACACCCGATACAATAATCCAAAACTTTCCCGGCCTGATGCCGATGGAGTCAAACCACCCGGCAGTTCCGGTTCGCGCTTCGCGGTTAAAAAGCTTCGGGTAGCCGTGAACGATAAAGGCCAGCCCGAGGACAAGCCGAAGAATGAGCGCGGCGAAATCGCCGTATACGAGAAGTGAATAAAACATGCCAATTTTATTTATGAGCGTTAGCGAATAACTATAAAATTGAGCACCCTGTTAAATAATTTCGCCTCTGGCGAAAATCCCTTGTCAATTAAAATCGTAGATTTTATTTGACAAGGGATTTAACAGGGTAAAGTTTTGTTCCTGAAATCTGTTCGACCTGTCTCCAAATCTCAGACAAAAGCTCTACCTTTAATTTGCCGTCAGCCACTCTGCAACCTCGTCCATAAAAGCAGGTTCCTTTTCAAATATCGTTGTGCCATGCCCCGCGTTTTCAAACACTTTTACCACCTTCTCAACGTAGACAGGCGCCATTTCTGAAAGAGTCTTAACTGTGTCTGCTGAATACGGGTCATCGAGAGACGCGACAAAATAAATGCTTTGACCATCCCGAAGCCGGCTTATCACGGGTTCCGTTTTAACGCCACGATAGTCGAGGCCCGGTGAAAGAAGCATGACTTTAGAAATCTCCAGATGTCCTGCCGCATATTCGAGCGCGAGGTTCGCCCCGATTGACGCCCCGGCGAGCGAAATCGACGAAGCTTTTTTTGATTTCAGAAATTCAACCCCTGCCCCGATATCTTTAATCGACGCCCGGTGATCTTTATCAGAAAATTTCTTATATCCGTCTGGTCCGCCTTCGGATTCGCCGTGCCCGCGTAAATCAATGGCGAGCGCCTGAAAACCGCGCTCAACAAGTTTTTCTGAAAAATCATACCAGCTTTCTTTGGTTGCCGGCATCATATGCACGAGTAAAACCCCCCGCCTGCCGGACTCCCCCGCATAGTTACCCGCAATTTTAACATTATCGCCCGTAGTTATTGTTACTCGTTCCATAGTGCCGGGCGGCGTCGGAATACTGACTCGTTTATATGGAGAAAAAACAAAAACGCCCCTCCTCCTTATACTATCACGCCGGCAACCGCAGCGATAATAGGTTTAATCACGGAAGCGATGGATCTGATAAGCGGCAATACCAAAAGCCACAGCAACATTCAACGATTCTTTTTTTCCAGACATTGGAATTTCTACCGCCTTATCGGCCGCCTTAACAAGAGAACGCGGCAATCCTTTTACCTCATTGCCGACAACCAGCGCCATCGGAAAGTGCGGTTTTAATTTATTAAGCGCGACGCTTTGGGGTGATTGCTCAAGCGCCACTATTTGCACCCGTTTCTTTTTTAGCTCCTTCAAAAGCTGGGAAACAGACGTTCGCTTTTCCCATGCCACCCAACGCTCCGCGCCAAGCGCGGTTTTTGAAATTTTTTCATGGGGCGGCGCAGGCGTATAACCGGTAAGGTAAATTTTCGAAACCCCGAACGCGTCACTCGTTCTAAAAACGGAGCCGACATTCTCACGGCTCCGAATGTTGTGACAAACGATATAAAAATCTTTCCGGCTGTTATTGTTTTGACGGGACACGAGTTTTCTCGATAATAGGCGGATATAGCTCCGGATCAATAACTCGGGTAAAACATGTCCGCCCGATACCATGCGTCCAGTTTTCAGAAAGGCCTTGATACGCAGGCGTCCGAATACCAAATGGGGATTCCGCAGTTTCGGCGCCGCTGGTTTTAAAATCAGCGCAAAGTTCAAACCGCAGCCCTCCAAGAACCCTGTACTCGTAAGGCCCGCCGCTTTCCGGGTCTTGAGGTACGGCGTATCCGGAAATATCGTCGCGTAATTCTTCAAGTATTACAGGCAATTTTTCTTTTCTCTGCCAGTAATTTACGATCTGCCACTGAACACTCTGCAAATCCTGAGCCCTTCGTTCATCAAACTTTCGCAAACGCTCGCGGAATGGGGAACCGGCAACAAAAAACCCGGCAACGGCCGAAACAACAACGATACCAACGACGACGAAAATAAACACGCGCATCCGTGGGTCTTGGGAAGCCATTTCCTCGTGGCGAATATTCCAAAGGTAGTAACAAAAGACGGCTGTTGCAATGAATAATATCGTAATAATTTTGAGCAAAAAGCGAATAGAAAGATCTCCGCCAAGAAAATTATAAATAAGGGCAACGATATCGCCGATAATAAGCCCTGAAGCGGCAAAAAGCGTAAAATAGTAAAGCCACTTCCGGCTCTTCAGTTCCCGTTTTTCAGGATTGAAAGAAACGTCTCTGGCAAGCACCCAACTCGTCCAGACATAAACCGGAAAGACGACAACAAGCGCGGCAAGCGCCCAACGAACCGCGTCACGCGAGCCCTGCGGAAAATACGAAAGCTGGTCGGGAAAAAGAAGATCAATAAATTGAAAAACCAGTACGCCAAAACTCACGGCGGAAATGTAAAGCGCAATGATCGCAAGAAGATGCATAAAGACATCTTTTGGGGATATTTTGACGTTATGTTCCATAAATTTCCGGCTTCTTAATTTCTCTGCGCCCCGAGCATGCCTTTACTATATTCCCTTGCAATTTTTACAACAAGCTCTTGGATTTTTGATTCGGCCTCCTTGGAATTCAAAATTTCGCGCCTGATTTGCGCTTTTTCTTTTCTCAAAAATTTACGTATTGATTTCGGCAATTTTGAAACGCGCATAGATCGTCAAATCCGACCCCATTCGTCAAAACCAATACCCGCCTGACGCAAAATCTCCGCAATGAGATGTTTTGAAATATCGCCTCGGTGAGGGTTTGGGATACGAATTTTAACTTCTCCTTTTGCCATAAATAAGTGACGACCGCCTGAATAGGGGCCGTCAAATCCGTGTTTTCTTAATTTCCGGACTAAATTTCGCCAGGAAAGATTTTTAATCATAATGCATCCGCTATCGTACCCTTACCAACATACGGCGATCAATCTTAATTTCAAAACCCGGAACTCTTTCATGATCCCTCACCTTCAATAACAACCAATCTTCAAGAACCTCGCGCAACTCCTTTCTACAACTTTCTAAATTATCTGCATCCGCCCACACCCCTCGCAAACCAACGATCTCACCGAAGTAAGTTCCGTCTTTCAGGATTTTGTATCGAGCTTTTTTCAATTGCCGGTCTATAAATTCACTAAACATACTTTGATATTATCATACTTCATACTATACATGCAACACTACGGCTATTTTTAAATTTTTATACCCCCAATAACATTCTCATATTCTTAAGAATATGAGAATGTTATTCCCTGCAGCCTTTTTAAATTTTCCAAACAACACCCTAACATTCTCCCCAGTAGTAGAACGCTGCGCGTTAACTACGGGGCAGGCAAGTTTGTTGGTATGTTATTTTCCATTGCCCATGGCACTTCTGTTACTTCAATGGTGCCCCGTGAAGTACTTGCCTTCCTAATGCCTTTTTGCTACCTTGATTATGAAACATTTTTTACAAAGGAGGTGTCGTCATGTTCTTTGTTATCTTCTTTGTTATCGGTATCGCTTTACCTGTTGCGACCACTTTTATCATTTACGGGATAAGGTTAGTCAATCAGGGGAACTTTCTTCTTGGCAGCTTGTCATTCTTTGTTGTCCTATTTCCAATTGCAGCAATAGTGGGGAAAATCTTTGAGAACTACTCCAAGCCTTCTTCAAATGAACCCTGTCAGTAGCGACCATGCCGGTCGCTTTTTTCTTGTCCCCACTATCCTCTGCGAACCGTGGCAGCGTTTATATTTCTTTCCGTATCCCCGCCACAAACTCCTTTAACTTAGAGACAACATCCGAAACGTCAAAACCGTAAGCTGGAAAAGAAGCAAGCTCTGATCCGCCTTCAATTCGGCCGCCCCCCCCTTCATCCGTATGAAAATCAGAGCCGGCGGTTCTTAAAATGCCGTACTTGTCGGCAAGCCGGTATAAGAATTTTACCTGTTCCTCGGTCTGGGCCGGATTAAACGCTTCAAGCCCGTCGAGCCCCCATCCGATAAATTTTTTAAGCCGTTCCTCAAGTTGAACAAAATCAAGCTTGTGGATTGCCGGATGCGACCACACCGCAACTCCGCCCGCGCGATGCAACAGGCCTATTCCGGACTCCATAGAAATACTCTCACGCTCAACATAGGTCGGTTTCCCTAAAACAAGATATCCCTCAATTACGCTTTTAACGCTTGCCTCCTCGCCGAGGATTTTTTTATTTTCAGGATTCGCAAGCAACGCCTGCGCAATGTGCGGCCGGCCGACCGAAGAACCGGTTGCCTGCCGCAAAACATCTTCATAGGTTATCCGGAACCCTGCCGCCTGAAGCCGTCTTACAATTTCCTGCGCTCTGGTAACCCGTTCTTCCCTGATTGCAACCAGCGTAGAAGCGAGTTCTGCGTTTTTATCATCAATCCCAAAACCAAGAAGATGAAAAGACGCCTTGCCGTCATTCACGGAAAGTTCGATGCCGGAAATGATTTCCACGCCATACTCTTTCCCGGCAGAAAGCGCTTCGGCAACCCCGGAAACCGTATCGTGGTCTGTGATTGCGATTGTTTCCAGTTTCAATCCGGCAGCGCGCCTTACTAACTCTCGCGGCGCATATTTCCCGTCAGACATCGACGATTGAATTTGAAGGTCGAAAGAATTCATAACTTGAAAGTTCGCATCATCAGCTTAACAAAAAAGCCGCCTTTTGATAAGACGGCGCATTTTCTAACTTTCTCTTGAATTTTCTTCCAACCGTAAAAGATAACTCCACCTCCTGTCCACTCGTTCCTGAAATTCGCGAAGCAACTCGGGAGAATTCATAATGGAAGCAAAACGCCGCTGATGTTTGAGAAATTCTTCAACCGGTTTTCCTCTTTTTGGTCGGGTGAGGTGCAAACAGTCATCAGCAACTTCTACCAGTGGAAAAACCCGCGTATCAACCGCAAGCGCGGCGAGCTCCGGAGCGCTCGAAGTGTCGCACTTCCAGCCCGGAGGACATACCGACAAAACATGCAAGCACCGAAATCCTTTTTGATCCGCAGCTTTCGCGACTTTTGCATAAAAATCGTTGAGCGTTGGAACAGAAAGCGCCAATGAGGCGAAATAGGGAATTTTGTGCGAAAGCATTATCCCAAGGATATCCTTCTGGGCAACTTCCTTGCCATCAGGGCTTGTCTGAGTCCTCGCACCCTCCGGCGTTGCGCCCGATTCCTGCGCACCGGTATTACCATATGTCTGGTTGTCATTGATGACATAAAGAACATTTGCATTCCGAATGGCCGCGCCAGAAAGCAATCCAAGCCCGATATCAAACGAGGAGCCATCACCCGCCCACACAATCGTGAGTTCGTCGTCAGCCAGCCATTTTCGCTCCGACATAATACTGATACCCTCACCTACAGTAGCGCCCGCGATAAAAGGCGTATTCACAAGATTTGTCCCGAGAAAAGAAACCCCGTTCCAGCCGCTGCCGATTGACCAGCACGAAGCCGGAACCACCACAGCACGAATCTTTTTCGTCCGCCCGGAAGGAAGCGGCTGGGAAACAATGCTCAAGATGTGCGCCATGGCAATTGCAGAGCCGCATCCGGGGCAAAGCCCGTGCCGCGAGTCAAGAAACGATGCAACCGAGATGTCCCTTGGTTTCATCCGCGCCCCCCCAGCCAATACGTCTTTTTGAGAGGTCCGATTTCTTTCCGAACGGCATCAAGCATATCAATAAAACCTCTTTCTGAAAGATCCTGCCCACCGAAACCGCCGACGAAACTATGAATATCCGCGCCGTTGTACCTGCATGCGCCGCCTGATAGGCGAAGTTCGTCGGCAATTACTCCGTTCCCGTTCGGCAAAATGCTTCTGTCAATCACAACAACCTTGGATACGTTTCCAATGGCAGCCCGCAACTCTTCTGCGGGAAACGGCCTGAAGAAACGGAGGCCGATTACCTTTACATCCTCGCGGGATCCGAATGCCTCTTCAACCGTTCCCGTAACCGCGCCTGCAGAAATAACTGCAACGTCCGCGTTCACGCCTCCATTGACCCGGAAAAACCCATTCCCATAACACCGCCCGGAAACACGCTGCCAGTCATTAGCGATTTTAGGAATAAGACTCTGTGCCGAACGCATCGCGCCGACAAGCGAACGCTTTCTTGCAGAATGTTCTTCCCAGTCGTATGGGCACTGTAAATTCATTGCCGCCGATCCATCCTCCCCGGGAAGAACGGAATCTTTTCTGCCGTGTCTCGGCGGAAGAAATTCACGCACCTGCTCTGATGTCGGAACACCAACCGCTTCGGCGGTATGGGATAACATGAACCCGTCCAAATTCACCAGAACCGGCAACGAGACGGATTGATCCTCAGACAAACGGTATGCCCACAGGATCATATCCAGCGCCTCCTGAACGCTTGCGCAGTAAATCTGCGGCATGAAAAAATCGCGAAGCAAAAGCGAATCCGTCTGATCCGGATGAATAGACCACGGAGCGCCGAGCGAACGGTTCGTGTTTGCAATAACAAGCGGCAGGCGCGCAGTCGTTGCCCAATGCAAAAGCTCGAACATAAGTGCGAGCCCCTGGGAAGAAGTTGCGGTCCCGTATCGCCCGCCAGCCGTTGCAACGCCAATACCAAGCGCCATGGAAGCGAGTTCGGAATCCATATTCCGGTATGTTGTGGAAATCACGCCCCTGCTTGCAAACGCCGCCATCTCCTCTGTTATCTCGGTTGACGGCGTGATCGGATAGCCGCCGAAAACATCAAGCTCCGCAAGCGCGAAACCATGCGCTGCGGCCCTGTTTCCGGTAAGCACCATCCGCCCGCTTCTCAACTTACCGTCCATGATCGCCGCCTCCTTGCATGACCGCGCTATCAAGCTTTGAACTTTCTTCGAGCCGCATGATTATGGCATCCAGCGGACAAATTGCAACACAAATGGCGCAGTAATTACATTTCTCTTCATGGATGACATAACGGCCGCCTGCCGTAACCTCGATGGCTCGCTTTGGACAAAAAAGATAGCAGAGATTGCATGCCGTGCACCGTTCGTCGGGTTGGACAAGATACGGAAAGTTTCGACTCTTAATCAACAGCTGCCACACCGGCATTCCGTCGGCCATAAGCCGGACAACAGTCCTTTTGCCCTCCAAAAAAGCTTTTTGATTTTCAGAAACTTTCTGAGGCAACGCCTCACCCAAAACAGCATCCGCAAGATCGTCCGGGAACTGGGCCCCGAAGACCGATTCCAAAATACGCGCCACTCCGCCGGCCATCGCTGAATTGACCACTGTGAACGGATCTGACGGCTCGCCGATACCGCAACCAAGCGAAATGCTTCGGCAGTTCAGTGTATAAACCAACCAATCGTGAGTCAGCCCCATAAACTGGTTCGGTGCCGAAGTGTTGATAACAACAATCCCGCCGGGCTTCAGCCCTTCGAGGGCTTTGGCCAGCTGAACTCGCTCGTGGTCGAAGACAACAACCATATCGGGCTCGCTGATGAACGAATGCGTTGAAATTTTTTTGCGGCCGCAACGAAGATACCCCGCAACCGCCGCCCCTCGCCGCTCTCCGCCAAAAAATGGAAATGCCTGCACTTGAAAACCGGAACGCAAAAGAATCGGAGCAAGCATCTCCTGGATCATGCTTTTTAAACCCTGCCCGCCCAAACCGTGAAAGCGGATTGAAAACCTGTCCATAATCTCTTCTCCTTTTTATAAAGGTATTTCGTTGTCAAAGTTCACACCTCTAGTGGTAATCCAAAAGATGACACCGGTCAAGCATTTAAATTTGACAGGCTTAGTATATGTGTTATGGTGTCGCCACGTGGACAACCCCTTTTAGGAGGTAAAAATGAAACAGGGCTTAGCGTTTGCGCTCGGGATTTTTGTTGGAAACTGGCTTGCGGTCCCATTGCTCTTTGGTAAGCCAACACATGGAGACGGTTTCTTCACTGGATTGATTGCAGCGATCTTTGTGCTTTGTATAACTGCGCTTATCATACACCTGCGGAATTGCGCCGTATGCAACCGTGAAGGAGGTGAAACTATCGGTAAAAATAAACATGACCCTTACGATTCGCCACCGCCGGATCTCCTTGAAGACGACGACTGCTGTAGTTGCCCGTGCTCACCGTGTCGAACAAATCCGCCACGGCAAGATGGGATAGCTGAATCACAATGTTGTTCATGCCACGACCTCGGTGAATTTGACGAAGGCGGCAGTGGCTAATTCGCCGCCGTCTCACAAGCCCCAGGGGCGAGCACTGCTCGCCCTGTTTTTATTTCGGCCCCATTAATTCTTCCTTGGCAGCCTGCCTGTCGTCCCACGGTATTTTTACTCCGGCAGGACCCATGATAAACCGTTCCGCCCCCTTGCCGGTGATAACCACCGTATCGCCGGGCATTGCGAGACGCAGAGCTTCACGAATTGCTTCACGACGATCGATATAGCTTTTAGCTTTTAGCTTATAGCTTATAGGTACGCCCACCGCAACATCATCTATAATTTTTTGTGGATTTTCATCGTATGGGTCTTCGTTGGTCAAAATAACTTCGCTGCAAAACTCCGAGGCGATTTTTCCCAACTCCGGGCGTTTCCATTTATCGCGCCCGCCTCCGGCAGCACCCAAGACGCAAAGGAGCTTAAATCTTGGAGCTTGTCCGCCGAAGGCGGATCCACCTCTGGCGGAGAGCTTGGAGCGCTTACGAAGCGTTTCATAAACTTTCCGCAATGCATTTGGAGTGTGGGCGTAATCGACAACCACGCGAAACGGTTCGTTTTGAAGAACTTCAAGCCGACCGGGAATACTCTTTATATGTTTAAGAGCGCCGGCTATATTTTCAAAAGAAACCCCAAAAGAACGCGCCGTAGCGACAGCCGCAAGGATGTTAGAGACATTAAATTGCCCGAAGAGCGCTGAATAAAAATCTATTCCGCTCACCCGAAAATATATTTCGTTTTCGCAAGAAACATTGCTCACCGAAAACTCAACGCCGCCAACAACCAAAGACGCCGTGCTGTAAAAATTTATTTTCGCGCGTGCTCGCTTTGCAAAAAATTCCCATGCCGGATCGTCGCGATTCAAAACTGCAATTCCGTCGGAACCAAGCGCCTCAAAAAGCTTTGCTTTTGCCGCACGGTATTTCTCAAAATCGCCGTGCGACTCAATATGCTCCGGCGTCAAATTCGTAAAGACGGCACAATCAAATGTTATAAACCGGTGCCGAAATTGCTTGATGCCCTCGGAGGTGACCTCGATGACGGCAAACCTCGCTCCGGCTCTTCGCGCATCGGCAAGAAACCGCTGGACGGCAAACCTTCCCGGCATGGTCATTTTGAGAACATTCGGCCGCTCGCTTTCATTAATCTTGAAACGAAGAGAGGAACAGGAGGCAACCGAATAACCGCTTTTCAAAAAAATCTCGTGCAGCAAAGAAACAACGCTCGACTTTCCATCCGTTCCGGTCACCCCAATGACAACGAGACGGCGCGAAGGGAAAAGATAAAAAAACGCCGCAAAAAAAGCCAGTAAAAAATGGTAAAACGGCTGAAGCATTTTGAAAATCGGCCGCGGAATAATTTTTTTTAGCAGGGCTAAAACGGAATTTGACATGACAACCTATTTATAAAGCTGCGTTCTACGCGTCTCGCGCAATCCTTCAATGCTTTGACGCATTAAAGTGTCACCGCTTGCGTCTCAAAACGCGGAGGACGCTATAAAGAAAATACAGGCCGGGCCGATACACAACGTCCACGGCCGAGGGGTATTCGATAACCTGCCCGCCGAAACCAATCTTGAACCGCGTCACTCCCGGCCACCGTCTTTCATCGACCCCCCAAAAATCGTAAAAGCCAAACCCGCGGTTTTTCGCTTCACGTATAATTTCCCAATGCAGAAGATGGGGGGCCATCATCTCTTTATACGCCCGGGACGAAGCTCCGTGTAGGTAAGTCGCCGTATGTGACGGCCCATAAAAATTGATAAGCGCGGCCGCCAAAATTTTATCTTCATAACGAGCAAAATAGAGTTCATTCCAAAAATTATCTGAACGGGTTTCAAAAAGAAACCGGTAGTGACGCTCGTCGTGAAGAGAAAAGCCATCCCGCTGCGACGTCTCGCAGAGAAGAGAAAAAAAGTTCCGGAATTGATCGCGTTCAACTCTTTGGACAACAACACCGTGCCGTGCCGCAAGACGAATATTGTAACGCGTCTTGGGGTGCATCTCCAAAAGCAACGCATCCTCGGTCTTTGATAAATCGAGAATCAGCGTCTTTTGCGGCTGCAATGAATACGATTCGCGAACTTGAAACTTGTCCGCCGAAGGCGAATCCCCACCTGCCTGCCGGCCAGGCAGGGAACTTGCTTGCCCGCCGAAGCTCCAGCGTAGGCGGGGGGTTTGGAACTTTTCGATTGGTTCTACTCTTAGAAAAATACTTTTCTCCTCTTTTGCAACTTTTTCCGCGCTTTCCAAAAATTTTTTGAGATCGCTTTTATTTTCAAAATGCGGCCGCGGAGCATACGCATAACCAAACCCGAAAGGAAGGGCGTGCTGAATCATAAGCGCGCCTTCCGCCCGCCATATTTTTCTTCCAATTCTTTGCTGAAACTGCTCCCATTCCGATGACTGTAAAAAAGAAATTTCCCGTTCTACTGAATATGCCATCATTTTGCGGCTCCGCCGAGGTTTCTCAGCGCCTCCTTGATTCTTTTTTCCGGGCTGATTACTTCATTCGGCACCCGCCGAAGCGCTTCACGAGCCTCGCTTTGTGAGTAGCCGAGCGAAACAAGCGCTTCGAGCGCATCTGCTTCTTCTTTTAACTCCGGTGCTTCTACTAAAACCCCCTTTCCGGCCATTTTTTCTCTAAGCTCTAAAACAATTTTTTCCGCGGTTTTTCTGCCGATACCGGAAACTCGAGTAAGATATGAAGTATCGCCCGCGGCAATCGCCCTTTTAAGCGTGTCGAGCGGCGCGATATTCATAATGCCAAGTCCGCTTTTCGGCCCGATGCCGGAAATATTAATAAGCATCTCAAAAAACTCAAGCTCCGGATGGTGTAAAAATCCATAAAGCTCAAGCGCGTCTTCCCGCACATACAGGTGCACCCATAACTTTACCCTGAGCGAAGTCGAAGGGTTGGAACTCTCGTCTTTTTCTGGTATTTTTTTGAGCGTTTCGGGCGCAACGAATACGCGGTAACCAATGCCGCCGGCATTAATGACAACGTAGCGCTGGCCCTTAAAAACTGCTGCACCGTCAAGATATGCAATCATCTCATTTTCAGCATAACACGATTCCGCAAACAAAAAAGCGGATTATTCCAACCCGCCCATCTAAAGGACATCGATCACAACTACCGCTTCTTTAGCGTAATCGCTTTCAGTTGACACTTGGGATTACTACACTCCTGGCGCCGTTCCCCGCTTTCGCCTACTATATCTTCCGAAAGTTCTTCGCTACACCATGGACATGGAGACCGAAACACAGGATTCCACCCGCGGATCCAATAATACAGAAGAAGAAAGACAGCAACCAACACGCCCCCCGCAATTGCAAGTACGCCAACACCCCAAAGCTGATGCCACATGCTCCCAGCGTCCATTTCGGCTAACCCCTTTTTAATCTCAAAATTAAGGTGCACTATGGTAATAACAAATAGCGCTCTATAATGTCAAACTTCAAACTTTTTTCAAATTTCAAACCAACCGGAGATCAACCGGGCGCCATTAGCCGACTAACGGCAAATCTGCACGCCGGCATTAAACATCAAACCCTCTTAGGGGTAACCGGTTCCGGGAAAACATTCACGATGGCAAACGTTATTGAGCGCGTGCAGAAACCAACGCTTGTAATCTCGCACAACAAAACGCTCGCCGGACAGCTTTACCAGGAATTCAAAGAGTTTTTTCCGAAGAATTCGGTCCATTATTTCGTGTCGTACTACGACTACTACCAACCGGAAGCATACATTCCCCGAACGGATACCTATATAGAAAAGGATGCAAAAATCAACGATATAATAGACGCCCTCCGGCACGCCGCAACCGCATCCCTCCTGACGCGCAACGACGTCATTATCGTCGCATCCGTATCGTGCATCTACGGCATCGGCGACCCGGAGGAATACGAAAAAATCACTCTTGATTTAGAAATCGGCAAAAAAATCGCGCGTCGCGATCTTTTACACTACCTTGTTCTTTTGCAATACGCCAAAAATGAATTTGATCCGCGCCAAGGACATTTCCGCGCGCGAGGAGACATGATAGAGATTTACCTTCCGTCCGGAGAAGAAATAATCGACGTGGAACTTGAAAACAATATAGTCGTATCGCTGAAGAAACGCCGGCAGCAAAACCAAATTCACGATTCTGAATTCCAAACGCTTAATTCCGCGAAAATCTTTCCGGCGAAACACTTTGTCACGCCGCGCCAGAAACTTGAACTGGCCATAAAAAATATCCGCCAGGAACTGAAAGAACGCCTCTCGGCGCTCAAGAAAAACGGACGGCCGCTCGAAGCCGAGCGGCTGGAGCAACGAACCCATTTTGACCTGGAAATGTTGAAAGAAACCGGATATACGAACGGGATTGAGAATTATTCCCGCCACCTATCATTTCGCGAACCCGGTTCTCCGCCATCCACCCTTATCGACTACTACCGCCACCGTTTTGGCAATCAGTTTCTTGTATTTATCGACGAATCGCATGTGTCTATTCCACAACTTCGCGGCATGTATCACGGCGACTATGCGCGAAAGCAAACCCTTGTTGATTACGGCTTCCGCTTGCCGTCTGCCATAGACAACAGACCGCTGAAGTTCACGGAGTTTGATAAAAAAATTAACCAACGAATTTATGTTTCAGCAACACCGTCTGAGTATGAACTTAATCTGAGCCGCAGTTCGCATTCAGGCGTTCTAAGTTCTCCGCCAGAGGCGGATAAGCTCAAAGTCCCAAATTCATACGTCGTAGAGCAGTTCATCCGTCCGACCGGAGTTCTTGACCCGGAAACCGAAATCCGACCGACAAAGGGTCAAATCAAAAATGTCATCGCTGAAATTAAAAAACGCGTAGCCAAAAAAGAACGCTCTCTCGTCCTCGCTCTGACAAAACGCCTCGCAGAAGATATCGCCGAATACCTGCAGGAAGCGGGCATCAAAGCCGAATACCTCCACTCCGAAGTAAAAACACTGGAACGCTCTGATATCCTCAAAAATTTGAGAACGGGAAAACATGACGTAATCGTCGGCATCAATCTTTTGCGGGAAGGCCTTGATCTGCCGGAGGTTTCTCTTATCGCCATCCTGGACGCCGACAAGGAAGGATTTTTGAGAAACGAAACAACTCTCCTTCAAATCATGGGGCGCGCCGCGCGGCATGTTGACGGCAAGGTGGTTCTCTACGCGGACACCATAACCGATTCGATGCGGCGGGCAATCGGCGAAACGAAGCGCCGGAGAAAAATTCAAGCGGAATACAACAAAAACAACGGCATTACCCCAAAAAAAATTGAAAAGGCAATACGAAAATCTCTCCTTGAAGAAATCGCTCCCGCCAAAAAGGAAGAAGAAATTTTTACGCCTTTAAACGCGCCCTCTCGAGAGGCTGTATCCGCCTTAGAGCGCGAGATGCGTAAAGCGGCAAAGGAGATGAACTTCGAATTGGCCGCGAGAATTAGAGATCGTATTAAAATGTATAAACAGCAAAAATGAAAAAGTCCCGATTTTGTCAAAATTTTAATCGCTCATGTTCTACACATATATACTAAAATCGACCAGAACTGGTGAATACTACATTGGCTATACTGGCGATCTCTACCAACGCTTGTACGAACACAATAAAAACCGAGTTAAAGCTACACGCGGAAAGGGTCCTTGGAAAGTATTCAATCGGGAAAAATTTCTCACCGAGTATGAGGCTATTAGAAGAGAACGGCAAATAAAAAGCTGGAAAAGCCGGCGGATGATTGAACGATTAAAATTTTGATACAAAATCGAGGATCCTCGATTCGCCAGCCGCACTTGGCGCGGGGCGAATCGGGACAGCAAAGGAAATGAATTTTGAACTCGCCGCAAAAATCCGCGACCGAATAAAGACCTATCGGAAAAATGGTTGACGGGCGCAGACTTTCTAAGTATCATTTCAGAGCACTTTCACAACAAACAGGAAGGTCGATTGGAGGCCCAACATGATAAATCTCGGATCGTCGTGCCGAACAAACCCGATACGAGCCATAGACGCACGGGAAGAAACTTTCGATATTCTCAGAATTGCGGAGTATCTTGGATGGGAAAAACTGGAAGCAGAAAGTGACGACATCGTATCAGGCAAACGCTGCCCCCGCTTTAAATTGATGGTAATGCAAAAGGGAATACACGGCCAAAAAAACGTAATCGCAATAACGGAAGAAAGATCCGAGGCCTCTTACGGACCAACAATCGTTCTTAAAAAACCGGAAATGACAAGATTTTTATATTTTTTTGTCGACACTGAAGACGGCGGGGAGCAAGAAGTAAAAATGGTCACCATAACAAACTCTTCCGGCTCGCAGATAATAATTCGAAAAGAATTCGGGCTCCAAAAACAAAACGAGCCAACCTATAACTTCCTCGCGATAATCTAGAACAACACCGCTTAAGCCACATACGTTACGTGGCTTTTTTCTTAACCAGCACAACGCACAACGTTAATGTTGACAAAAAACTCTCCTTTGATAAACTAATATCATATGGCAAATACTGTCCAGATACCAAAACCCGTCCTTAGTGAATTTCTCGAGGCTGGAAGAAGATTTAACGCAGCCGAAGACGCGCTAGAAAATTTTTTGCTGGCCGCCGATAAGGACTTTATAAAAAAAATGCGTGATTTAAGAAACTTGCACAAGGCCGGAAAGCTTTCCGATTGGTCAAAACTCAAAACGAAATATGGCTTATGATATCCGGCCGCACAATTCTTTCGAGCGGCCGTTTTCTAAACTCACAACAGGCGATAAAAAACGAGTTATTGAAAAGCTAGAACTTATAGCGCAGCACCCGGAAAAGACCGGAGCACCCATGGGCAACCTGCCAGCAGATCTGCGAGGACTTCATAAAATAAGAGTCGGCGATCGGCGTTTGTTCTTTTGGGTAGACAATGAAAAGAAAGAAATTGTTCCGTATACTATAGATAAACACGATAAAGCGTACAAAAATTTGTACAAAAGCTAAATAAGTATGCCGATAACTAAATCAGCAAAAAAAGCACTGCGCCAATCGATAAAAAGGCGCGCCAGAAACCTCAAACGAAAAGAGGAATTCAAACAAGCCGTAAAAGAGGTAAAAAAGCTTGTTGCCGCCGGGAAAACTAAGGAGGCCCAATTACTGATACCGAAAGTTTATAAGGCCCTTGATAAAGCGGCGAAAACCGGCGCAATTAAAAAAAACGCGGCCGCAAGAAGAAAATCGCGCATCGCGAAGTTGATAGCAAAAAATAAGCAGTGAGCCGGCCAAACTATCCTGTCTGCCGCCCCCCCACAAACAACTCCAGAAACGCAACCGGACCCGAAAGGCGTCCGGTTTTTATGTTTTCGTCCACGCGGAGAAGCCGCCGATAGTCGAAAATGATTTTTTTCAAAGACAGCCCGGCCGCGGTCTGATAAGTTTTTTTCGCAACAAACTCATGAAGACCGAGCGCCCGGCCAACTGCCGACGGTGCTGTGTTTTTCTCGATGGCCGCGCGAAAAGAAATCAACGAACGAAGCGTTTTCGCGAGCGCGCCAAGAAGGTACAATTCATGCTCGCCGGCAAAAAGAAGCCGCAGAGCCGCCCCCAAAGAACGCCCTCTTTTACCGACAAATGAATCCGTAAAATCCCAAATTTTTGCTTCCCGGAGACCCTCGCCATTTTCAAAAAGAAACCCTGCCTCAACTTTTGAAAGTTCACTGGTTAGTTTCCAAAGATCGCCGCCGGAAGAATCAAGAAGCAGTCGTTTGGCTTCTGACCGGAGAGTCGCCCCCCTACGGAGAAGTTCTTTCTCAAACCAGGAAGCGAGTTTTACTCCCGACAACAACCGGAATTCTTGAGTCTTTACGGCACTCTCTCGAACAGTAGAAAGTATCTCGCTTTCCTCAACCATAACCGGATCCCAAAAAACGAACGTACAATCTTTTGATGCGGCCCACTCCTTAAGAAGCGGCCTCACCAAAGAAAACTGTTTTTCTCCCGCCCCAGAAATTCTTTCGATAATAAAAAGCCGCCTTGGCGCCAAAAAAGACGGCGTGCGGCTCTCGTACCCAACCACTTCGATATTTTCCTCCTCGGCGTCAACGCGCTTTACAAAAGCAGCAGCCCCGCCGGCCTTCTTTCTAAATTCTCCGACTATGCCGCGGAGAGTCATGCGGCTGCGGTAGGTATCGGGACCGGAAAGAAGATAGATCATGCGAATTTTATTTACGAGCGTTAGCGAGTAACTATAAAATTCAGCACCCTGTTAAATAATTTCGCCTCTAGCGAAATTCCCTTGGCAAATAAAATCGAGGGTTTATTTGCCAAGAGATTTAACAGGGTAAAGGTTTTGTAGCTATTTTTGCTTCGCCTCCGGCTCATAAAAATAGACAAAGCCCTTTATAGGTACTCGCTCCGTATAATCGTCTGAACTTTTTCGATAATTTCGCCCGGCGTAAAATAGGCCTTAACCAAGTAATCTTTCACTCCGAAACTTTTCGCGCGCCTTACATCTTCTTCCTGGCCGAGGTTCGAGAGAACCACAACGGGAATTTTTTTCAAATCCGGATCGTCCTGCATTGTCCGTAACACCTCAAACCCGTCAAGGATCGGGGGCAGAAGATCGAGAAGGATGATGTGCGGCCGCGGCTCACCTTTCATTTTTACCAGCGCTTCTTGACCATTCTCCGCGCTTATTACTAATAAGCCCTCGCGCTTCAACTTTTCTGCAAGAAGCGTCAGCAAAAATTTATCGTCCTCAACGACCAAAATGACAAATTTGTTAAGCGCAATTCCGTTAGGCATGTTTTAACAAGTTTATTGCTCTCATGTTCCAACTATACCACAATGCTAAACCGAATCCAGAACCCAAGGCTTATAACCCTTCTACTTTCCCTCGCGGCATATCGCGGGGGTCTAACGGAAAATTGAGTGAAAATGAGCTTCCTTTATTCTCCGCGCTTTCAACGGTTACGATTCCCTTGTGCCTCTCCATAACTTCATTCGCAATCCAGAGGCCCAATCCCGATCCTTCCGTTTGCACACGGATCGCGTTTCTCGCCCGAAAGAATTTTTGAAAAATGAATTTCTGCTGGTCGCGCGGTATCCCAATGCCCGTGTCTTTAACAATGCAACTGAGGGTTTTTCCAGAAACCCGAAAAGAGATTTGAACGGACCCTTTAGGGGTGTACTTTACGGCATTATCCAAAATGTTAAAAATAGCGATCCGCAGTTTGCTTGCATCTGCGGAAATCGGCGGTAGCGCCCTATCCGGCTTCTCTAAAACGAAAGACAGCTGCCGCCGACGCCCACCGGCAGGATGCGAAATCTCTTCAAAAACTTCCCGTACCGCATCATAAAGCTGGACGCGTTTAAAAACATACCCGAATCTTCCCTCCTCAATGCGCGAAACGTCAAGAAGATCGCTCACCAAACGAATAAGATAGTCGTTCGTAGTATGGGTTTTCCCAAGAATATTTTTCTGCTCCTCATTCAATGGACCGACATCTTGGTTTAAAACCGTTGCGAGAGCCCACTTGATCTCCGAGAGCGGCGTTCTCAACTGGTGGGACGCGACCGAAACAAAGTTTAACTTCATCTCTTCAGACTCTTTCTCCCGGGTTATATCATGAAGCACCGCGACATGGCCAAGATTTTCATTTCCGACCCCTCGCACCGGAAGCTTGGCGACTTGAAAAGAAATTTTTTGGGGAGCGGCGATGGAAAACTCCTTCGTTTCAAAATCGTTAACCGGCAGTGTTGAAATACTTATGATGTTTTCCAAAAAAGCAGTTTCTTTCGGACGGCGCTTCTGCTGGAGGCGGATATCCGCGAGGTTCCGCCCCTCAACAAGCTTCCGCGGAACCCAAAGCAATTCCTCGGCTCTTGGATTGAAAAAAGTTACTCTTCCTTCCGGATCATACATGATAATCCCGTCAGCCAAGCTATTCACGATAGCGATAGTTTTATTGCGCTCGGCAGCAAGGTCGGAAAAAATTTGCGCGTTGGTGATCGCCGTTGCTGCCTGATTCGCCGCAACCGTCGCAAGACGCATCTCAAAATCGGTGAACGGGTGAACTCCCGGGAAATAGAGACACATTCCGCCAACAACTCCCCGTTTGCTTACGGTAGGAAGACAAAGAAGCGCGCGGTAATCCTGTCTTCGTATAGCAGTTCTCCATTTCGGCCCCAAATCTTTTATGAGATTCGGGTCCGTTAAGATATCGCTCGTACCCCACGCTTTTCCGCTTTTTACCGTCCTCCCAATCCACGCAGTTCCGAGGCGAATGGGGTATTTACGCGAATGTTCCATATACGCATTGGTCATCCCGTAATGGGCAGAAATAAAAACAGCCTTTTTGTCGGGGGTAAGTTCCCAAAAATTAACCCATTTCGCGCCAACCGCCTTGGCAATGATTTTTGCCATGTCTTCCAGAATTTTGTGCAAATCAACCTCTACCGTTAAGGTTTTTGAAACCTGCTCAAGGGCAACGAGAAGCTTCTGCTGCTTGCGGTGTTCTTTTTCAGAATGAATCGCGCTTATTCCTTTCGGCTTCGCGGCTATCGCGATGGTACGCCCTATTTTGCGATTGTTTGTCTTCGAATTTTTTTTGAAATTTCTCTCTCCCATTGAGTTCTGTGGATATCTTTTGAGCGGTCTCTTAAAAAATGATATACTAGGCGCGTAAAAGGTCAACAACTAAACTAGCAACAATCAACATAATGACTCTATCAAAATTCTTGCCAGTCGCGGCAATAGTCGGCATTCTTGCCGCATTATGGATCATCGTCGGCGTAAAGTTCGGGCTTGTCCTCTGGGTTCCCTTTTTAAGCTGGGCGCTCTTCTTTGGGGCGGGAGCCGGCAAATTCAGCCGCGTCCCTAAAGAAGTCATCGGACTTCTCGGAGGAACCATTGCGGCAATATTAGTAGTTTGGCTTCTCCCTGTCTTTACCCAATACCTGGGAAGTTTCTGGGCGCTCCCAGCACTTGTCTTTCTTGCGGGCTTTACTATCGTGATGCTTGAACTTACCAACTGGTTTGAACTCGCCCCTGCCTATTTCTACAGTTTTGCAGGATTTTTTGCGTACCTCTTCGGTGGATTTGCGAGCACAACAACGGTGAACTCGCAAATGGTCACCATGTTCGTATTACTCCTTCTTGCCGGTACGGCGCTGGGAGTAATAAGCGGGTTTCTCCGCAAAACAGTTCTTAATGCGCTGGGTGTTCCTCCGGAACAGCAAAAAACAATTTTTGATAAAGAAACGATTTAAGAACAAAACACCTCTTTTACAATACCAGTATACTCCGCGCTACAACTTCGTTGTAGCGCGTTTATTTTATTTTAAAAGTCATCTCAAAACTTACATCCGCGCTTTCCGCGTAACAATCCGCATCGATCCGCGGGGACTCCGCGGAAATATGCGGATAGCGACGCAGATTTATACGGAAGTCGATTTTGAAATTGATCCTAACTTAACTCGCCCCAATTTTTCCCTTTCTTGACGTCAACGCCGAGACGCACTCTTCCGCGCCAAACTCCCTCCATTGCGGATTTAATTTCCAAAAGAACCTCGTCGGCGCTATCCTCTTTTAGCTCGCAGAGCAGCTCGTCATGGATCTGCAAAAGCATGCTGGCTTTCCCCAAAAAACGTTCCCGGATCAAACCATGAACCTTTATCATGGCTTTTTTCACAACATCCGCGGCCGTACCCTGAATCGGCGTATTGACCGCCATGCGCTCTGCCTCGGATCGAATCATCGGATGCGGTGAAACGATTCCCGGCAGCGTGCGCTTCCTGCCGAAGGCTGTTTTGACGAATCCGTGTTCGCGCGCGAACTCTCGGGTGTCCTCGATAAATTCAGCAATACCCCGAAAGTCGTTGAAGTATTCCGCAATAAACGTTTCAGCCTCCTCAACAGTAATGCCAGCGGCCTCGGCAAATCCTCTGGCACCCATGCCATAGAGCACTCCAAAATTCAGCGCCTTGGCTTTCCGGCGCAATTCCGGCGTTACCTTTTCAAGCGGCACATTGTTAACTTCGGCGGCAGTCAAAGAGTGAATGTCAAAGCCGTTTTCGAACGCCTCGATCATCTTCCTATCATTGGCAAGGTCGGCGGCAATGCGAAGTTCTATCTGCGAATAGTCAAAAGAAACAAGCGTCCAGCCCGATTCCGCCGTAAACGCTTTGCGGATTTCCCGGCCAAATTCCGTTTTCACAGGGATATTTTGTAAGTTAGGGTTCTCCGAAGCAAGGCGTCCGGTTTCGGTTCGTGTTTGGTTAAACGTAGTATGCAAACGACCGTCTTTGCCGACAAACTCGGGCAAAGGGTCAATGTAAGTGGTCTTCAACTTTGAAAGCTCGCGGTGTCGGATAATCTTTTCAACAATCGGGTGGCGCCCAACGAGTTTCGACAGCTCAGAAAACTTTGTCGAAATCTTACCGCCGCCGGTTTTCCGGATACCCTTCGTGGTTATGCCCATTTTTTCAAACAGGACTTCCGAAACTTGCTGAGGCGAACTGAGATTAAACTCTACTCCCGCCTCTTTATAAACCGCTCCGGTGAGAGATTTGAGTTCTTTGCCAACCTTCATGCCAAGCCCTTTAAGCGGCTCAATGCGGAATCGAATTCCGCGCATTTCCATCTCGGCCAAAATAGGAGCAAGCGGAATTTCAATGGCTTCAAAAACATCCCAGAGCCCTTCTTCTTTAAGGCGAACCTCAACTTTCGGCCCGAGTTTCAACAAAGTTTGCAGTGTTGCCGATACGTCGCCGGAGGGCGGCACACTCCCAAGCTCAGCGCCAGCCAAGCCCTCAAAAGAGTACTCACTTTTCCCGGGATCAAGAAGATGCGCGGCAAGCACAAAATCAAAAAGTTCTCTTCCTTGAATTCCCTCTGGGAGTAACACTTTGTAAACCGGCTTTGCGCCAAATACATATTTCCGCGTATCGGATTCAAAAAATTCTTTTAGCGTTTCGTCAGAAAAATCCCTCCATGAAAACGAAAAAATTTTTCCGTTGGGAAGCATCATGACTATTTTTGACTCTTTTTCCGCAAACGAGATCGCCGCCGAGGAAACTTTTTTCTGCAACGCCCTTCGAAACGCCGAAACCCCGGGGAACCCCATCGAACTGAAAAGCGCGCCCTGATTTCCGGCCGGGACTTCATTTTTCTTCGAAACAGGTGCTGCCGCAACTTCTTTCAAGCGTTTCACCAGACTGAAAAACCCGAGATCGCGAAAAAGTTTTTCAACCGCATCGTCGCGGCGTTCTGCTACTCGAGAAATTTTTTCGAGTCCAAAATCAACCGGTGCGTCTTTTTTGATAGTTGCAAGCTCCCGCGAGAAAAAAGCGTCTTTTTTGCCCTGAACCAGTTTTTCTTTTACCGCTTCTCTGGCAACCAGCTTTCCGCTCTCAAGCGCCTGATAAAGCTTCTCGAGAGTTTCATAAGGAGCCAGAAGATCCGATGCGGTTTTCTCGCCAATACCCTTGACGCCGGGAATATTATCGGACGGATCGCCGCGAAGACCTTTATAATCAGGAAGGAATTTCGGCCCAATGCCGAACCTTGATCGCACCGCTTTCTCATCGTAAAGAACGGTATCGGAAACGCCTTTTCTCATGGTCCACACTTTTGTCTTCGGACCAACCAGCTGTAAAGTATCCATGTCGCCGGTAACAATAATAATTTCAACCTCCGGGTGTTTTTTTTGAGTCCTCTCGACGGCAGTTCCGATAACGTCATCGGCCTCAAACCCTTCATTCTCGAAAACCGAAACGCCAAAAGCGGCGAGAACCTCTTTCACCCTTGGAATTTGCGCGTAAAGCTCGTCAGGGGCTTTTACCCGTGTCGCTTTATACTCTTTATATGCCTCGTGCCTGAAAGTCGGCTTGGGAGTATCAAACGCCGCAACAACATAGTCCGGCCTCTCCTCGCGAAGAATCCGGAGAAGGATGGTTGTAAACCCATACACGGCATTCGTCGGCTCGCCCAAAGGCGATGTCAACGGCGGCAAAGCATGAAAAGCGCGATGGATGATAGCGTTGGCGTCAATAAGAACTAATTTCTTTTTCGTCTTTTTGATTTTAAATTGTTTTGCCATGCCAAACTAAAAAGTAAAAATGAAAAAGGAAAAATCAAAATGTAAAACTAAAAACTACCGTCGGCCCTTGATAGTGAGAATGCTGGCACCAAGAATGTTGGCTATCTCAATAAGCTCGTTGAGCAGGAATTCTATTTCTTGTCTGTTGCCGCGGCCAGTATCACGGAGAACAGCCAACCAAAATCTGGATTCATTGGCCGACTTTAGCGCATGATGCAAGAAATTTGCGAAATCTTTTTTAGAGCTTGCTGCTTGGGCTTCTATATAGTTTGCTCCCACACTCCCGCCGCTACGAAATAATTGATCAACAATTCTCTGTGTAATAGTGTCTTTAGGAGCTGAATCAAGAAATTTGATTAGACGTAGTACCCAAATATAAATGCGGCGCTTAAATTCAGTTTTGAATTTTTCCTTGTCGTTTTTCATTTTTAATTTTTACCTTTTCATTTAATAATGATGTGCCTATGTCCTCTTCCCTTATGCTTCAACTCTACCCACAGCGCATCTTTTGGAATATGCTTTTTTATCTTCTCCGGCCACTCAACCGCAACAAAGTTTTGCGCATCGTCGAAAACCCCATTAAACCAGGATGCCGCCGGCTCTTTTTTGCCGCCAAGACGGTACGCGTCAATATGAACCAGAACGCGCCAGGGCATACCGCGTTTTTTCACCTTGTATTTTTTCGCGATAACGAAAGTCGGACTCTGAACTTTTTCTGAAACGCCGAGCGCCTTCCCGAGACCCTGAACAAGCGTGGTCTTTCCTGTTCCAAGCTCGCCGGAAAGAGCAACGACTGCTGCCGTTCCGATTTTTGAAAAATCTTTTTTAAGTTTTTTAATGACAAAACGAGCGACCCTTTTGGTTTCAACGGGATTTTTGGTGCGATACCTCATCGGCTTAAGCGTAACAAAAATTGAGGGCAAACCCCAACGCCAATAAAAAATCCCGACCGCGCGCGGCCGGGAACGAAAACCAAAACGTTGCCTCGTTACTCTCCCTTTTTCAACTCCTCGTCAGTAAGGTCATGGAACGAATCGGGGTGTTCAAGGTCGAATTTTGTCACATGCTGAAGATGATGCGGATCGAATCCCGCTTGACGGATTTCTTGGATCAGCGCGCGAAACTCCGCCCTGTCCTTAACTGCCGTTGCCCCGGCCCGGCGCGGAAGCTGGCGATCAAATACGATTTTTGATCCCCTCTTGACCTCTGCCCCGTTTCCCCGCCCATCGCTGTAAAACTGCGAGAGAACAAGGATGCGAGTGCCAACGTACACGGCCTCTTCAAGGTCGTGCGTGACAAAAAAAATCGTCATCTCGAACCGTTCCCAGAGTTCCAGCAAAAACACCTGAAGGTGTTCCCGCACTCCGGGGTCCAGCGCGCCAAACGGCTCGTCCATCAAAAGGATCTTCGGCTTCATGATCAGGGCTTGCGCCAGCGCTACCCGCTGCTGCATGCCGCCGGAAAGCTCGTGAGGAAACTTATCTTTGTGTTCCGCAAGTTTGACTGCCTCGATGTAGAACATCGCTTCATCGTGAAATTCTCTACTCTTCCCAAGCGACCCCAGAATCCCATGCCCTAACCGCCTTCCAAAAACTACATTGTCAAACACCGTCAGAAACGGATAGAGCGAGTATTGCTGGTACACGATACCCCGGTCAACACTTGGGAAACCAACCGGCTTTCCACCGACCGAGACCTCGCCCGAAGTCGGGCGCTCTTCACCGAGAACCAATCGGAAAAGCGTTGACTTTCCGCACCCCGAGGGGCCGACCAAAGAACAAAGTTCTCCGCCGCGGACGGCGAGATCAACATTGTCAAGAACAACTTTCGGGCCATACGCCTTGTATACATCCTTGAGAAAAAGCACGCTCGCCCTTCGAAGCTCGTCGGCCGTTTTGATCATCCTCATCCCCCTATGACTCACGAACCACGAAATACCAGGGATACTTCCAACGCATATAAGTCCTTAACAGCCAATCTGCTGCAAAACCGAGAAATGTGATAAGCAAGACATACGGGATGATCACATCCATTGCCTGATAGCGGCGTACGAGATAAATGCGGTATCCCAGCCCCTCGCTTGCCGCAAACGCTTCGGCGGCAAGGAGAAAAAGCCATGCCGGCCCTAAAGAGAGCCGGACAGATTCGATCAGCCGAGGCATTACTTGCGGAAAAACAACCCTATACACAACACCAAGCGGCGATGCCCCAAGAGTTAACGCCTTCGTAATGTGTTCTTTCGGAAGTTTGCATGCGGCAAGATGCACATCAAGCGACATCACCCACGCCGTGCCGATGAAAATCAAAACAACTTTCACCGTCTCGTGAACGCCGAATGCAACCAAAAGAATCGGGAGAATGGCAAGCGGCGGAACGATTGACAAAAATTTCGTAAACGGCAGAAGAAGCGCGCGAAACCCGGGGAAACATCCCTGATTCAACCCCAGGAAAAGAGCGCTAAGCGCGGCAAGCGCCATGCCCATGCCGAGGCGCCTCAAGCTTGAAAGAGTATCCTGAAGAAGAATGTAGTGCCCAGTGCGTAAATCTTCGGTTGCTACTAACTCCTTAACCGCTTCTGCCATTTTCATAACAGAGGGAAGATATTTATAGTCAGGATTCTCCTTAAGACGAATGTCAGATGCGATAAGATAAACGCTTACCAAAACAGCAAACGGTACCAAAGCGAGAAACCAGTTCAAATACCTCCCTGGTCCGGCATGAAGCCCCCAAAAGCACGGGTTTCTCCTGCGGCGTTCCCAGAAATTCATTAGCTTTTCTCGCATCAATGCCTCCTGTTTTTCTTGTAAAGGTGCTTTTTCACTTTCGCGAGCATAACATAGAATTTAACAAGCGTCAAATTGACTTTAATAAACAGCTGTGGTACATATTACATATAGTTCCCTTTGTGTCGTGTCGGCGAAGGCGCAGACCCTAAAAACCCTGGAGGGTAGACGTGAAAAGAGTTAACGTTACCGAAACCTTTGTTATCTTAATCGCCCTTGCGCTTGCTGGCTGCCACGGAGAAGAAGACTGGACAGGAGAAGTGCGGCTCACCAACGGCACGACCCTTTCCTGTCCTGCAAGTGTTGACTTCAGCGGGGACCCAATTTCTTGTTATCAAAGCTCAACCACTGAAAATCATACGCCGATTACCGTCCCTCGCAACCAGGTTTCTGAAATCCTTGTACGAAATAAAAAGACCTTGAAATAGATCAGCCGCGGTCCTCCAAAAAAGGACCGTTTTTTTATAAAAAAGCCCCGCTATCAAAGCGGAGCGTAATCGTATCTAAAGAACTTCTTTACAGCTTCCCTTCAGCGGCAAGCTGTACGTATGTTGAATTGAACCGAAGCTTCACATTCTTGGAGTTGCCCATGACCGAGCCGTCAGGGAACTGAATCCCGACATGATCAGGCGACTTCCCCTTGTAAAGCCCCTTCTTGTGGGAGAACGTGCGCACGAGATCCATCGTGCGCTTCAGTTCCGGGCTCTTGGTGAAAGCCGCGGCATCAGCCGCCCGATAAAACATGGCAGTAGTCGCAAGCTGCGCTTCGAACTCTGCCGGCGTCGCACCGGCCTGCTTGGCCATGAATTCCCGAGCCTTCTTCGCCTCGGGACCCCGACCGGACATCACCGCCATGGTTTCGTACCATGCCCCAACGAGCGCTCGCTTCACATTGTCAGGAGTATCAGTACGGACCACGAGCATGTCGATGATCTCGCCGGGAATCTTCGAAGAATCGAACACCATCTTCACCTTCGAATCGTTCCGCACCAGCATGAGGTGCGGGTTCCAGGTGACAATCGCCGCGTTCGGAGCGGAATCGTTTCGAAACGCAGCAACGATATCGGCCTCATCCGTATTCAGGAGAGTAACATCGCGCGGAGAAACACCGCCGCCGACAATCTCGAGCCCCCGGTAAAGGAGATACGTCGAGACAGAATCGTCGACGATGTATGCCCGACGACCCTTCAGGTCGGCAAGCGTAGCGCCGTTACGAAGCACCACGCCGTCATTGCCATTTGAGAAGTCACCAACGATGAGAGCCGTCGAGTCGACGCCTCCAAGCGCAGGACCGATCAAAACGTCCATGTTTGTGATAGCGATGCCGCAGGCGTTCCCCGAAGCGTAACTGTCAATCGTTGCGCCATAGCTCGCGAAATGAAGTTCGACATTCGCCTTGTGCTTTTGGGCATGCTTCTTCAGTATGCCCGAAGCCTCCATATAGCCCCAAGGTTCCCAACCGGTATACCGTGACCATTCAACGCGGCACGGCTTCCCTTGAGCAGATACCCCCGAATTCATGAAAACCGCCGCAAGGAAAATCACGAGAATCACTCCGAGAGAAATCGCCGTCGTCTTCTTCATCCCTGTTCCCTCCTTTTTGGGTTTGGGTGGTTTTTATATGTAAGCAATCAAAGACTACTCAAGATCGATGTTAATCCGCGGCCGTGCAGCTTTCCCCTTCTCCATGTCTTGGATCGCGTGTTCTGCATCGGTAGTAAGCTGGTCAAGATCCTTAATGCTCTGCGCCATCTTCGGCAGAGACTCGACGCGGAATCGCTGGATATCTTCAAGCGCTCCACGGATATCGGCAAACGCCGTCTTCATGACTTCAACCGGAATCATCTCGCCGGATGCAACCTTCTGAATTTCAACGCCCTGCTTCCGAAGCCGTGCCGCAGTCCTCTTGATGAGTTCCGCGGTCGATTGGTTCACCGCAAGTAGCTTGTCGAGCTGCACCTGCTGATGGGCAAGGGCGATAGTCAGCGTCGTTGCCACCGTCAAACCGCTAATGGTCGAGGTGAGCGCAAGATCAATGCCGCGAATGAGTTCATGGTTCGTATCGACAATCGTCTCATAAGCGATCACGCCCATCTGGTTGATACCGAGCTGCGTCTGAAGCGCCATCACTCGCTGACGAAGCGGGAACAAAAGCTCTTTCTGAATGAAAACGCGCTGCGAGTCGCTCTCGCCAAGCGTCCCGATCTTTGCTTCAAAATGCTTATCCATGAGCATGCCGACCTTGACGAGCTTTTGCAGCTTCAGAGTAAGCTCGCGCATTTCAATCTGATCCGCGCGAAGAATTTCGCAATCGCGCGCAAGCTGGCCTTTGCCGGTCCGGAGAGAACGCGCGATATCGTCGATGACCGTACGCGCCTCTTCAAACTGGATGAAATACGCCTTCACCCTGTCGCCAAGAACAGGAGTTCGGCCAAGCATCCGGCTAAACCATCCGCCCTCAAAATCCCATTGGTTCGGATCGTGCTCTTCAACCTGGATCTTCAGGTCCGTCAGGACCTTAGCAACGTCGACAACGGCGTCTCCATCCTTCACGGTACGATCCAGCCTCGCCAAACGCTTGATCGGCTCGCGCAGCATCTCGGACTTGCGAGCAGAAGCGTTGACCACCTCAAGACCCATATTGTCTACCGCTTCCCGATTCGCGGCTTGCGCCTTGAAATCTTCCGCCTTGATACTCATCAGTTCAGTGGCATATTTCTCCGCAAGAGCAACGAGTTTCGGGTCTTCCTCGAGCCCGACATGAAGCTCCTTCGGGTCAACGAGACCGAGATCCTTCTTTAGCTGACTCTGATCCACGGCCTTTAGGGACTGAACGGACGGGTCTTCCGTAACAACGGTTTGCTGAACCTGTGCTGGCACGGCCTCCTCCTTCTTTTTCCTTTTTCTACTTTTTCACGCCGCTCTTTTCGTCATCAGCGTCTGCACGAATAAAAGAATCTCCGGTACTGCCTCGTGCGCGGCGGATAAGCGACTCCAGCTCTTCGCGCGCGGTCTCAACATCAAGGGTTGCCTCTCCACCCGTTCTCATCTGGGCAACCGCAAAGCGCGTTCGGTCAAGCTGTGTGAGCGCTTCTTCATTCCTCGTAAGGAGGACATTAATCTTCTCAAGCTGTTCCTCATGCACAAGCTTGCTTACCTTCAATGTTTCAACTTCTTCCTGATCGGCCTTTTGCAAAACCTTCATCCGCTCGAGTTTCTTCAAACGGTCGGTGATATACCTCATGTCGGTCGCATCAATGCTTTTCAGGAGATTCGCGATTTCGCGAAGATTGTCAAGAATCGCAAGATACAGCTGCTCGGCTGTTCCTAAGAAACGGCCGAACATCAGCTCTCCCTGGCTCAACTTATCCGAAAGAATTTCGTGAAGGGCGTTAAACCCTCGCTCTGCAAGAGCAAACTGCTGAACACCTTGTTCCGCGTATTCGCTCCCAGCCCCTTCCGACTTGCTGAATGCGGCCAGTTCTCTCGTGAGCCGCTCCAGAACACCTTTCCGCTCGGCAATCATCTGCTCGCGGAGCTTCCGGATGTAATGGTTCGCAATCGAATCTTTCCTGAAGTAGTTAAACACCCAGCTGGAAAGACCGAGGCCGGTGCCACCCGCAGCGATGACGACAAACAAAAGCGACGGCTCAAGCACTGCCAAAGCCAACGCGCCTATCAAACCGAGCGGAATCGTCACCATGGCAAAACCGTTCTCAAAAATCTTCTTCCGAACTGCCTTTGCTACCGACCCGCTTGAAAAATCGACGGGTCCCGCCCGGGGCGCATCAACAGCTGGTATGTTTTTCTTCGCCACGCATATCACCCCCTTCTTTTAGTACGTCTCGGACATCAACAGCAGTTCCACGCGCGGGAGCCGATAACTGTACGCCCGGTCATTCGGTGACTCACCGGGCAGCAACGGCAGAGGCTCGTCAGAGCCCATACCAACCGCCTTAATCCGGTTCGTATCAATGGAGTAAGTTACCATAAGATACCGAGCAACGCTTTCTGCCCGTTCATGCGAGAGCTTCTTGTTCTCTGCCGGGTCTCCGGCAAGAGCAGTATGCCCTTTCACCAAGACGCGGAACTTCGGATAGTGACGAAGCTTTTCCACCGAGGCGTCAATCTTCTCTTTTTCCTGAAGATGAAGTTCGCCGCGGCCTGTTTGGAATACAACCGGCTCGATCTTCAAAGCGCCAACCGGCTTCAACGAAGCCCAGCCGGCATCGTTAAGCGGAGAAAACGCGGCTTTCAGAGAATCTTCGGAGGGAACGGGCGATTTCGCGCCGACGTCCATGAATCCGGACGCGCTTGAAAGAAGAAGGTCCTCGATGGGCTTCTTGTAGGTAAGGCGATACGGATCTTTGTCGGGAATCGGATTCGACGAAAAATCTTTGCTTGCGACGAGAATCTTTACCGTAGCTTCAATCGCCGTAATCAGTCCCGCGTCCGCTCCCCCTCCGACGCCAAACCATTTCTGGCCGTTATCGGTGAGCGACGCCCACTGGACGCCCTTCAGCATTGCTTTCACGGCGTCCGAAGAGAGTTTAGTCTCTTTCGCGACTTCCTGCTCAAGAAGAGCGGGGTTATCGCGATAATTCTTCAGCACCCGGAAATACGTCCCCAGTAAAAGGTTTATCGCCTCAGGATTGTTCGCCGCGAATTTCCGGCCAACCAAAAGAATGTCAACAATCAATCGCTCGGTATTCTCCGTGCCAAGAAGTTTAACCACGCCCTTTTGAGAAAGCGCCTTGGAAACGTCCGGCTCCCAGAGCACTGCGACTTCGACCTTGCGGCCGGAGAGCTTTTGCAACGCATCGGAAGATCCGTCGGTCTCAACCCGCCGCGCGCCGGTCACCAGAAGCTGCGGCACGTCAAAATGTTCTGCCGTTGCTTTTATCAAATGGTGGCTCGGAGAGTTCGGGGTAAATCCGACCTTGAAATCATTCCGCTTCTTGAGGGCCTCAAGATTCGACGCAACATCCTGCCACGCAAGAATGGCGTCACCGCCCTTTGATTCGTCGACAACGGCGATTATCGCGCCGGGAAACTTCCGGGGCGCGGCATTCAGGATGTATGAATCGACCGTCGCCACCGCAAAATCAATCTCGCCCTTATCAAGACGTTCAACCCGCTTTGCATAGTCGGCCTTATCATCTTCGCACTGGAGCAACCATCCTGCGGAACGCACTTCGTAGCACTTGCGTCACTCGTCGCCAGATGCTGGCGTTCCTGCCAGATCGGCTTTCCGAAACGAACCCCGACAACGATCAAAACACCCAACACGAAAATCAGTATCGCAACCTTCCGCATGTGCGAACCCCCTCATTCCTTATTTCCCTTATTAAATTGACAAAATTACTGCATTAATCTGTAGCATAAACTCTACATTCTGTCAAGAAAAAAGAGGGCTTTGCCCTCTTACCTTTTTTCGCTTTTCAGCGCCTGCTTTGCAGCAAGCATATCGCGCATTTGCCCCTCGTCTAAAATCGGATAGTGCGGACTCAATTGCTTCAGACGAGCCGCAACAATTTCGGCAACCGTTGTGCGCGCGGACCACTTTTTGTCAGCCGGGATGACATACCACGGCGCGCGGGCTGTTGCCGTATTATTGATCGCGTCCTCGTATGCGCGCATGTATTCTTCCCAGTGTGCGCGCTCGCGGATATCTCCCAAAGAAAATTTCCAATGCTTCTCCGGCCTTCTGATGCGCCGCAAGAAACGCTGTTTCTGTTCGGCTCGCGATATGTGCAGAAAGAACTTCAGAACCACAATACCGTTCCGAGTCAGATACTGTTCCCAGTTTCTGATGTCTTCGAAGCGCTGCTTCCAGATGTCCTCGCCGGAACATTCGCGAGGGAGGCGCTGCCTCAAGAGAAGTTCGGGGTGAACCCGTACCACAAGAACTTCTTCATAGTGCGAACGGTTGAAGACCCCGATTCGTCCCCGTTCAGGAAGGGCCCGCGCCGCGCGCCACAAAAAATCGTGATCAAGCTCCTCGTCGGAGGGCGCACGGAAGTTGGTCGTCTGAAAAGCGGTCGGTTTGATTCCGGAAAGCACATGTTTGATGACGCCGTCCTTCCCGGCCGTATCCATGCCCTGCAACACAAGCAAGACTCCATAGCTATTCTGCGCCCAAAGAATTTCCTGAAGCTTCCTTAACTGTTCAACTGCCTTTTCCAAACGTCCGAGCGCTTGCGGTTTATTTTGCAAAGAACCGGTCGAGGCCGAATTATAATCCTGAAGGCGAATCGGTCGTTCTCCCGTCACGATAAAATCTTCAAATTCCATTACAACGCCTCCGGTGTTCAATTAAGTCGTGACGTTTCGCTTTATCGTAGATTACCTAAAAAACAAAATTTGTCAAGAAAAAAGAGGAGCGATGCTCCTCTTGGTGTTGTTATTTCTCGACTACTGCTGCACAAACGCTTTCACGTCGAATACGGGTGATTCGGCAAGCACTGCTGCGAGCAGCGCCTCGCGAAGCGACTCCGGACTGCTTGCTTCCCGATAGTTGGTGCGCCCGACCTGGTTTAACGAATGCTTTAACCCAATACAGAATCCCGCGACGTCGACAACCACTGGCGATGTTGCAATAATTTCGTTAACGGCATCGGTAGGGTCGTAACCAAAATTTGCTTCTCCATCAGTCACGACAACAAGATGATATTCGCCATAACCACGCTGGCGCCGCGCCTGAATCATAAGCTTTTCATACCCCGCCTTGATTGCGGTCGAAAGCGGCGTACCGCCATCGGCACGCAGAGCCCCAACCGCACCCTTGAACGCACGCCGGTGTTCCTGCCCGACGCCAAGCGGCACAAGCTCCTTAACGCCATGGTCGCTATTAAACACAAGTAGTCCGAGGTTCGCCCCGACGGGAACCTCTGCGGCAACCTCGCTCAAAACTCGCTTAGCGACATCTGCCTTTGGCTCTCTACTGTTGCATGCATTCTCTCTCATGCTCCCGGAGAAATCAGCAATGAAGTAATAATTATTGGCCAAAAGGTTTTCAACCAACAGAACCTCCTCACCCTTTGCGGGCGAAGGCGGCCAATTGGCTCGAACGGCAAATCCGGGAATACTTTGCGCCGTGCCGTTGCTTTGAGAACCAGCGGCGTTCGTCGATCCCGACGATAAAGGAGCGCTGCCGTCACACGCACTAAGCGCGACGACGGAAAGAAGGGAAAGGCCGACCACGAAAATCGTTGGTCGCTTCATAGCTTCCCCTCCTTACTGAAGCGGCTTGAAGACCGAGGCCTCGGCCTCGACCTGAATGATACGGAACTCAACCCGCATATTGTTTCTCCACTCCTGCTCGGTCTTCGGAGCGCACGGGTCAACCCCGCACATACCGGTCTTCGCCTTGACGATCCCGTGTCCGACCGTTGCAAACTGGCTCGGATCGAGACGCACGCTCTTGCCCTTCGCGTATGCAATGATGCTATCGCGAACGGCGTTCGCGCGCGTAAGACTCAAGTTTTTTGCCGCCTGCTCTACCTGCCGAAGGGCCGCTTCCGGAATACCCTGCTTCTTCTGCCGGAGGTACCCAAGCGGATCGCTATGGCCCTCGACGGTAATCACCGCTCCGCCGTAGGTAGAAACGAGTTCAACGACTTTCGCGAATGAGTCCCGATACAAGTCAGCAGGAAAAGCATTCTGATTCGGCTCGAAGTAGACTTCGAGAGAGAAAAGCTCGCCTTCGGCAAGCGTGCCCTGTTGCTGCTTCCTCGTAACAACCTTGGCAACCTCGCCAGTGTCGAACTTCGGCGCTTCAACTCCCTGAACATCGCGAAGACCCTGCGCAAGAACTTTGTAGTCCCAGCGAGCGTGATCAAGCGCGACGCGACCGGACAAAAGCCCGAGCGGAATAAAGGATGTCTGGATCTCGCCCGTCAGCTTATCGAGGTTCCTTGGATACGCCGGGTCCCCGAAAAACTTCACATTACCGCGGTACCCGACGAACTCCGCATCTCCGTACATCCCCTCGGTATCGGCAACAGCGCTCGGACTGTCCATCAGAATGGTGGCGGCAGCTGAAATCATCTGCCGGTACTCGGCCTGACGAGCAGTCTTGTTCTTCACCAGGTCACGAAGCATCTCTTCAGCGCGCATGAGAGCGCGGGTGAACTTCTGAACTTCGGCGCGATGCGCCTGCAGATAGTCAACACGCACCGCATAGACGTCCGCGATGACGCGGTTTGCCGTCTTTGTGGAAAGCATGATGCGCGCGCCCTTTACCGAATCCTCTGCGCCGCTCCCGGTGTTTCCGCCGGAAGTAAGCGCCAGGGCGTCAGGAATAATAACGAGCGCGGCATGCACCGACGGATCAGTGCGAAGAGCCGCGGCCGGCGTATTGTCATTGCCGGTAAGATCCTTCGTCCATTTAATGTTCACATCCTTAATGGAAAGCCCTGCGTCAGCAAGGATCTTCGCCAGATAATCAACATGCGGCCCGTATGCCTGAACGGCGATGGTCTTCCCGCGAAGTTCCTTCGGCGTCTTGATTCCGGACTTTACTACGAGAGCATCTCCGCCGTTCGACCACGTAAGTTGATAAACGACAACCGGCTTGGTTTTCGGATCGCGAGAAGCGGCCCCGATGCACATATTGATCATTCCCAGCGTTCCGCGAAGGTATGGCGTCTCGCCGCGAATATACATTTCACACTGCTTCCTGAAATCATCTTCACGGAAAAGAACAAAATTCAAGCCCTCCTGGTCGAAAAAGCTTCCTCGCTGCGTACTCTTCTGATTGCCGTTTGCATAAACCGTTGCGATATCGCCCCCCCACGTGATCAGAGGAACCTTAACCGAACCTGAACCGACATCGCCCGCCTTTGCAGTCACGACCTGGCTCAAGGGCGGCGATTGAATGTACTGCGGGACCGCTTCGCTAACCCCAGAAGAGACGACAACAAGTAGAACAGCAACGAACAGCGTGCTCATTCTTCGCATCTCGTGGTCCTCCTTTTCTCCGTTTTTGTTTTTCTTGTGTTTCTTGGAATCCATTATCGGCCAAAAGTTCTCTATCCACCTCCTTTTTGGCTTCCTCTAAAAAAGAAAAATGTTAATGTACACAATATACACTAGTACACTATTTTTAACTATTTGTAAAGGGCTCGGTGGACAATAAAATATTTTAATGTTATAATTTTTAAGCTCGTTGCCAAACAGAAAACGCACTTGGACCAGGAGGATTCCGTGTTTGATGAAAACACCGTCGCCAGGCAGATTGCCAGCGGGCATAAGACCGGCCGCAAAACATTCGCATTTGACGAAAACCACGATCCGACAGAACCGATTACGATGTGGTTCCAGGATACAGGAGAAGGGTTGGGCTTGTTCGTAATTTTCTATACGCAAGCGTGCCGCTGGTCTCGATGCCTCGGCTGCAACCTTCCATCACTCTGCTCCCAATTCCCGGTCGGTTTCAAAAATGTCTTGACGCAGGTCGACCGCGTTTTTGCAAACCCCGCGGTCCAAAAGAGGCGCAGTGAAATCCGCCGGCTTATCGTGAGCAATAATGGTTCGGTGCTCGACCAAATCACATTCCCTTCAACCGCCTTAATGCATCTGGTGCTCCAAGCGCAACTGAATTTCTCCAATCTTTCCGTCCTGTGCCTTGAAACGCGCGCCGAGTATGTCGAACCGGCGGAACTGGAGTTTCTTGCGCGCGCAATCAAAGAGGGCGAGACCCCGACGGAACTTGAGCTCGCGATCGGTTTTGAGGCATTTGACGACAAGATCCGAAATAATCTGATGAAAAAAGGGCTGACGAAGAAAGTTTTCGAAGAGCTCATCGGCGATATGGCCGAACACCGCTTTCGCCTCAAGTGCTATCTGATGCAAAAGCCGATGCCAGGCATGACGGACGAAGAAGGAATCCGCGATATTCAGAATGCCATCGCCTACTTCGGAACCCTCTCCGCAGCACACGGCGGCAAAGACGCAGGACCCCGCGTGCAAATCAACGTACACTTGAACCCGACGTATGTCGCTAAGGGGACGATCTTGGAAAAAGCATTTTTGGAGGGCGGCTATACACCGCCGAACCTGCGCGATGTCGCCCGCGCGGCGCTCTTTGCAGAAAATCTTCCGCTGACCGTTTTCATTGGATTAAACGACGAGGGGCTGGCTGTCCCTGGCGGGTCGTTCATTCGTGAAGGCGATGACCCGCTTGTTGAGCGGCTTGAAAAATTCAACCAGCGGCAGGACTACAACATTCTTCATTCATTTGTCTCGTTATAAAGACAGGCAGCTTCCCCGGAAAGGAAGCTTTTTACTTATTATTGGGAAACAAGCAATTGACATTTTATAGAAAACATAGTAAAGTCATTTAAATGTTTCGGTACCTTAAAAACCCGAGGTGAAGCCATGGCCGATGACATAGAAGGCCGCTGGGGGTCTGATAACTTCCTTGACGCGCTTGGGTTGTCGCACCTCAAATCAGTTCTCGGGCGCAGGCGAGGGCAAGCTTCCGAAATGAATCCTGCAACATCGAGGGGCTACGAAGAAGCGCTCGAAGCGGCAAGAAAAAAAATCCGCGAGCAGGGAATAGAGCTGCAACGGCTCTCTTCGCACCCATTCGACTACGCAACAGTTATCACCGTAAACCCGGGAGAACTGTCGGCAGTTATTATCCATGAAGGACGCGTACGCGAAGTAGCTTTACCAACCGGCAAAAACATTTTGCCCGGTGACACGGTTAAAATTTCAAGCGCCACAATGCAAATCATCGCCCAGGCCGCGCAGATTCCCGCCGGTAATGTGGGAATTTTACGGCGCGTGGGAACCGAGGCAAGTGAAATCGATTATCAGGGTGTCACCAAAGTTGTTCTCAATGGAAAATGCGCCGGCTCTCTTGAGACCGGCGACCGAGTACGACTCGACCAGCACGGATTCGTCATCACCGCAAAACTCGAAAGAGAAGAAGAGCGCTACCGCTTTTCCGAGGAAACCCACGTGCAGTGGAGCGACATCGGCGGATGCGACGACGCAAAAGAACTGCTTATCGAGGCAATCGAGCTTCCTCACGAGTTCCCGGAGCTTTTCAGCGCATACAACAAGAAGCCCCCGAAAGGAATTCTTCTCTACGGGCCTCCGGGTTGCGGAAAAACAATGCTTGCCAAAGCGGCCGCAACGGCGCTTGCCGAAACCCACCGGAAGAAAGACGGCCCGGCCGGGAATATTCCTTCCGGATTCTTCTTTATCAAGGGGCCTGAACTTCTTGATAAATACGTGGGTGCCACCGAAGCAAAAATAAGAGAGGTGTTCGACCTCGCGCGCCGGCATGAAGCAAAGTACGGCTACCAGCCGGTTATCTTTTTTGACGAAGCCGACGCGCTTCTTTCAAAGCGCGGCTCCGGCATAAGCTCGGATATGGAACGAACCATCGTACCGATGTTCCTTTCCGAAATGGACGGCTTGCAAAAAGCCGGCGCCATCGTGCTTCTTGCGACGAACCGGCCTGACGTTCTGGATCCCGCGGTCATCCGGGAGGGACGGATCGACCGAAAAGTGAAAATCCCGAGGCCAACCAAAGAAGTCTCGGTTGTCATCTTCGAACTGCATCTGAAAGGCGTGCCGTTTGCGAACAAAGACATCACGCACGAACTCGTCTCGCAATTCGCCGCAGACGCGCTCTTCTCCGACGAACGAGTGCTCTACGACCTTCTGCTCAATCCGGCGGACCAAGAGAAAAAAGCCGTTTTCGCGCTTCGCGAGCTGGTAAACGGCGCAATGATTAAAGGAGCCGTCGACAAGGCAACTTCTATTGCGCTCAACCGCGACAGAAAAGCCGGCAACAAGACGGCAACGGGCATTACGAAAGAAGATATTACAGCCGCTATTGATTCCGCATTCCGTGAAAACTTCGACATGAACCACGACGACGAACTTGAAGAATTCCGGCGCGAGCATGGCGGAGGAATCCCGCTGAAACGCGTGCAAGCGCGCGTGTAAACCAAAAAATCAAAAACCTCATCGTACTGATGAGGTGTTTTCTTTTTGTGCTACTCCTTTACGTCGATGTCGAACCCGAAAATACTTCGCTTGCCGTATGTCGGAGGCGTTTTTGGGTCATCTTGAACCGACGTCACGTCATGCCAAAGAGGAGAATTGCGATCTTGCTGGAAAAGCCCTTGCCCGGGCTGTAAACATGCCCGCAGGTATTCTGTTTTTTTATCAGGCCCGTACACAATGCTCTCACCGCCAATAACTCCGTCGCGTTCAACGACCAAGGCGGAAATGATATAGTCCGCACCGTCCTGGTGAATGCCTTCAGGCGCATTCGTACCTTCGCCATCGGCGTCTGCAAAAATGCTTACCTGGTGAACTGCGGCCGAAAGCGTCTTAACTGCAGGTCGCACTTCCCGAATCATTTCCGCAACGCATCCGAGAAGGTGCTGGAAGTCAGGGTGGCCCGTAACCATTTCCGAAATCTCCTTAAAAGCGCGGGTGAAAGACCGCGCGTCGCCGCTCTCCACATTTTGAGAAAAACTGTCTGCCGGACGCCGCGTAATTCTCCAACCCGCCGGCATAGACGGCTCGCGGTCGAAAAGAAGCCTGGCGATAGCGCGCTTTCTCCGCGGACGAATGCGCTCCAAAACCCACCGCTCTCCTTGTGAAAGCCGAACAATGAGATCGCCGACGTCCTCTAGCCCTTTTCTACCGGCATAATATTCGGGAAGAAGCGCATCGAGTCGGGACTTCTCATGGAAGAAGCGCTGTGTGAGATACGCCACCTGATCTCTTTTTACATCATACTCATCCCATGACAACAAGCTGAATGTTGGAGCGAGTTCACTGATGAACCGCTCCCGGTTAACCCCCAGACCTCCCAGATCAAACATGCGCACGGGATGTCCAATGGGGCTGCCCAATTTCGCCGAAAGAGCCGCCTCGTCAGCAAGATAACCGAAAAAGGGCTTTGTCATTGCTGTCCTCCGCTTTGAAAGAACACCACAAACGATTTGCCCATTACTATACAACAAAAAATAAAAATTGCAATATGGCGTGGCGGTTTACCAAACTGGAGCCGCATAAAAGTTTGGACAAATAAACAAAAGTGCGCTACCAATTAAAGGGCTTTATCCAAAATTTAGAGCCGGTGGCGAACAAATTTTGGTTACAAAACATTACCCTGTTAAATAATTTTGCCGCAGGCAAAATTCCCCTGTTAAATCTTTTGCCTTCGGCAAAAGAAAACCAAGGGTTTTATTTAACAGGGGATTTAACAGGGTGCTGAATTTTACAGTCGCTCGCGCTGCGCAAAATACTTACGCTCGCGAGTAAAATTTGCATGTCCCCAAATGATCAAGCGCTTGCGCTTATAAAAAAGAGTAATGCGGTTGCCGTAGCGCTTCCGGAAAAAGCCGGAGTGGATGAAATTTGTTCCGCTGCGGCCGCGCTAAAAATTCTCACAAAACTCGGGAAAAACACCGGCATTTTTTTCTCGGGAACCGTCCCTGTAGTTTTTGAAAAACTCTTTCCCGCCAACACCCTCCTGCAAAACGGAGCAGACGTCCTTTCGGATTTCGTTATTGAAATAAACAAAACCTCGTCGCCGATCGGAGAACTCCGTTATCAAAAGACAGAATCAACGCTTTCGATAATTATCTCGCCAAAAGACCGGCCAATAAAAAAGGAGGACATCGTTTTGAAGTCGGGAAAAAAGAAATGCGATCTTCTCATCGCCTTCGGAGTGAACGAGCTTTCTGAAATCGGGCCGGCTTTTGAAAACTCGCCGGAACTTTTCTATGAAAAGCCGCTCATCGCATTCAGTTTATCTCCCGAGACAGAAACAGTGAGTGAAGTCAGCCTTGCCGATCCTGCCCGCAGTTCAATCTCGGAAATTTCAGGCGAATTCTTTTTTGAGGCCTTCCCGGAACAAATCGACAAAGACGCCGCAACCCTTTTTCTTCTTGGAATCGTCTATAAAACAAAAAACTTCAGGAGCGGGCGCGTACGACCGAAAACCTTTGCCGCCGCCGCGCGGCTCATTGAGCGCGGCGCTCTGCTCGACGAAATTGTCAGAATCCTTTGGAAAACAAAGCCGCTGCCGCTCCTTCAACTTTGGGGCAGAGCCGCAGTCCGTTCGCGATACGACGAAGGAAAAAAATCCCTTATCGCCGTCCTCACCAAAGACGATTTTCTAAAAACGAACACGACGCCGGAGAACGGCCTGCCGTTTGTCCTTGAACACCTTGAGGAACACTTTCTCCTTCCGAAAAACTTCGCGCTTCTTTGGCAAAACCCGCGCGATGAAACAGTTAACTGCTTAATTAAAAATCCCCTCCACGACCACGAGAAAAAAGGGCTTACCCGATCACCGGCAAAAGAAGGATACCTTGAATTCTTAAAAACTTTTGCCTCGTTCCAAGAAGCCGAAAAAACTGTTACGGCGCTCTTTGCTTACAACGTCTAATGTTTTACCGCGCCATCTGCTTTGGTTGGCTCAGCGATAAATTGAGTGGTCGCCTACTGAATGAAACCAAACTATGCTTTTCCTTTCAAACTCAAAAACAATCCTGTGTTTAGCATCAATAGAAAAAGCCCAATACTCTTTGAGTCGGCCTTGTAATTTGTGAGTATTGAGCATCGGATGAAAAGGGTTCTTTCTGAACGCCTTTTCTTTTTCTTCGGCCAGCATCTTAATTCCCTTTGAAAGCCTCCTATATTCGCGTTCAAACTTTGAGGAATAGTAAATCTGCATCTAACAAGTCATCTTAGGTTTCTAAGCGACTTCAATAGTTTCCCATCGCCCCTTCTTAGTTCTTTACGGCTTTCTTCAAGCTCTTCGGCAAGCTTACCCTCCATCCAGAGGCGGATGAGCATGCGAAAGAACTCACTTTTACTGGAAAAATTGCCGCTTTTAACGTTTTCTTCTACCGCCTTCACCATTTTTTCAGGCAAAGAAAGATTTATGATATTTCTCATATTTTTAGTTTATTAACTGTAATAATTTATATTACAATTATAAGCGCTACGCAACCTGTGTCAAATCAACAACCGTACTAATATAAATGCGGCACGGGCAGTGTCGCACTGAGAACCAAATCGCTTCTTCTATGCGTCTCCTACAGAAAAAGCCAGCTTTGTCTCGGAGAAATGTATTCCGCAATCATGCATAACGCGCGCCAACCCGCGAAGTGCTTCAGCAATTTTTCTCTTTTCGCCAGTAGTCGGCTCTTTGTTTCCATAAAAACTTACCTCAACCACGGGGAAGATAAAACTTCCTGTGTTGAATTCATACTTCTTTAGGGCTGCGGCAATTCCCTGCTTTCTTTCGGATGGCACATCTTTACTAAGCCACGCCGTAACCTCGCCAGGAAGGCCGAAACCAAAAGTTACTATCTCCGAGAAGCCCTCGCGGACTTTGAAAACACCCGCTGTGTCTATGTGGGACATAAAGCCCTCCTGTATTCAGTTTATTTTCAAACAACGGTAAGTATAAACAAAAATACTATACAAATAGTTTAGAAACAACCGCCCGTTCATATTTTTGCCGCAAGGCCGTATAATAAGCCTATGCCTATTTTTGAAGAGGAAAAACAAAAAAAGAAAATTGCGGGCCTCTGGCGCCAAGAGGAAGAGGAAACAACAAAACTGCTTTCTGAAAAATATAAAGTCTCCTATTTGAACCTCGCAATAACGCCCATAAACACCGAAGCATTGAAAATCGTGCCTGAAGAAGAGTCGCGCCGGGCAGGACTTGCGGTCTTCCAAAAAATCGGGAAACGGCTTGAGATTGCCGTCGGCGGACCAGACAGATCGGAAACTGTCGCCGCCCTCAAAAAACTCGCCAACGACGGATATGCCTATACCCTCCATCTTGTCTCAAAAACCAGTCTTGAGCACGCGTGGGGTTTTTTTAAACAGATCGCGGAACGCGGGGATGCCATTACCGGCCACATCCAAATCTCTGACGCTCGCCTCGAAGAATTTCAAAAAAGCCTTGCAACGCTCAAAGACCTTCAGGGGCTCCTCCACGAAATTGGGACAAAACGCACCACCGACACCCTGGAATTGATCATCGCGGGCGCCCTGAAAACAGACGCCTCGGACATACACATAGAGCCGCAAGAAGAAATTGCCAGGATTCGATACCGCCTGGACGGAGTGTTGCATGACGCGGCAGACATCCCTACCGCCGTTTACAAACCGCTTCGCTCCCGAATCAAACTCATCTCCGAACTAAAACTCAACATAACCGCCAAAGGACAAGACGGGAGATTTACCATAAAAAGCGCCGGAACAGAAACAGAAGTCAGAACCTCCACCCTCCCGGGTCCCTACGGAGAAAACATTGTAATGCGAATCCTCTCCCCAAAAGCGATCGCGATGAAATTTGAAGATCTCGGCATGCAATCGTGGGCAAGAGAACAAATGGAGCGCGAGCTGAAAAAACCAAACGGTATGATCCTTGCAACGGGGCCGACCGGATCGGGGAAAACAACAACACTCTACGGCTTTCTGAAAAAAATCCACTCACCGGACATCAAAATCGTCACGATTGAAGACCCTATCGAATACCATTTAACCGGCATTGAACAAACACAGGTAGAACCGGAACACGGATACGATTTTGCTTCAGGGCTTCGCTCCATCATCCGCCAGGATCCCGATGTCATCCTTGTCGGCGAGATTCGCGACCTGGAAACAGCAGAAACGGCAATGCACGCCTCCCTCACCGGCCATCTTGTCTTCTCCACCCTGCATACCAACAGTGCCGCAGGGACAATCCCGCGCCTTTTAGACATCGGCGTCAAACCGACCATCATTGCCCCGGCCGTAAATATCGCCATGGCGCAACGGCTTCTCCGCCGGCTCTGCACGGCATGCAGCGTAAAAGGGCCGGCAACCGCAGAAGAACGCAAAACAATAGCAGCGGAATTTGCTCTGTTTCCTCCTAAAATTAAAAAACCGGACATCCGCGAACTGGAACTTTCCCGAGCCACAGGGTGCCAGGCATGCAATCTCACCGGTTACAAAGGCAGAACCGGCGTTTACGAAATAATCCTCATCGACGATGCCATGGAAGCCCTCATCTTCAAGGACCCGTCTGAAGCAACAATAAAAAAAGCCGCCTTTGAACAGGGGCAGATCACTATGCGCCAAGACGGAATACTAAAAATCGTAGCCGGCGTCACAGACCTCGCTGAGCTAGAACGAGTAGTCGGCGGTGCAACAATGTAACTCACAACCGACAACTTACAACCAACGACACGATGTGCATTGTTATAAGTTGTATGTTGTTCGTTGTCAGCCAACGAGATAGCGAGTCCTGTTAGAAAATTTACATTCGCCGAATTACAACAACCATTGCCATTGCAACTACTATTGGTTTACTTTTCACCGCACTATATAAATTTTCTAACGGGGCGGGCGCCACTCACCTCTGGGCAATACTCCGGTTTGGGAACACGGAGGCCAGGATTTCCTCGTGGTATACCTCAGTACGCCACAAGGACAACCAAAGTACCCTGACGGTAAAAAATCCCCATTAAGGCCCTTCGAGAACCTTAATTGCCCAGAGATGGCTGGCGCCCTACCGCGCAAGAACTAAAAAGTATACATTATCAAAAGGAGGAACGCCCTCCTTTCATTGGTCTTATTATAGCAGATGATGTAAAAAATGTCAACTGACCCCCAAAAGATAAAAAAAGAAGACGGATCTCTCGACGCCTCATTACGGCCCCAGCGCTGGGATGAATACATCGGCCAGGAACGAACCAAAGAAAATTTGAAAATACTGCTCGGAGCCGCCAAAAAACGCGGGGATCCCGTGGAGCACGTTCTTCTCTACGGTCCCGCCGGGCTCGGCAAAACCAGTTTATCTCACCTTATCGCACGGGAAATGAACACGAATATCCGCGTTACATCGGGTCCGGCAATTGAGCGAGTCGGCGACCTTGCGTCAATTCTTACAAACCTCCTCCCGCACGACATCCTTTTTATCGACGAAGCCCATCGGTTGAATAAGCTCATTGAGGAAGTCCTTTACCCGGCGATGGAAACAAGAACCATAGACATCATCATCGGCAAGGGCCCTTCTGCAAGAACGATCCAAATAGAGCTCCCCCCGTTCACCCTTATTGCCGCAACAACCAGAATCGGCCTTCTTTCTTCGCCCCTCCGCTCGCGCTTCGGCGTCACTTTCCGACTGGATTTTTATAGTAAAGAAGAAATAAATAAAATTCTCCGCCGATCGGCAAACCTTTTAAAAACAGAGATCAACGAGCCGGCCCTCCAAATAATCGCCGCTGCCTCCCGCTCAACACCAAGAGTTGCAAACCGGCTCTTAAAACGAGTCCGCGACTATGCGGAAGTGCACGCAAACGGCATTATCACAGAAAAAGAGGCCGCAGCCGCCCTAAAACTCCTGCAAATAGACGAGCTCGGCCTCGAACCGGCAGACCGGCGGATCCTCGAAACCATCATCAACAAATTTAGCGGCGGGCCCGTCGGGATCCAAACACTCGCCGCCGCAACGTTTGAAGAAGAAGAAACAATCGAGGAAGTATACGAACCATACCTCATGCAGCTTGGTTTCATTGAACGGACTCCGCGCGGCAGAGTTGCAGCCGCTCGCGCTTATGAACATCTGGGAGTTAGTTTACCAAGGCAAAACAACCTAATCTAAGGCAGTAATCAACGAAATACAAATCTGTTGCGAATATACGAATCGCGCGCGATAAATTATTCGTAAATTCGTAATAAATTCGTTATTCGCTGATAGAGCGGAGCGAACATGATTTTAATTCTCGCCTCAATTTTTTCTCTCTTCGCGCTTGTTTACGCACTCATTGCCGGCGCAGTCCTTTATCATCTATGGCACTACACCCTCCCTGGCTGGACCGCGGCAAGATTTGTTGTTCCGACATTCCTGGTTATTTCGACATTTTTCTTTATCCTCGCCGCATATTTCCTTTTCAGTACGTCAGCGGGATAGAATCAGCATCTATCCGCTTCTAGATTTATGCTAACTCTAGAACCAAACGAACAAATTCTCATGGTTATCCGCAGGCATTGGTACGCGCTTTTTCGGCACGCCGCGGTAATCACTACCCTGGCCGTACTGCCGGCAATATTCTATATTCTGAACGGAGAAGCTGATACGCTTTCCAGAATCTCCGACCGTGATTTGGGACCGGCCATAAATTTCTTTTTCAGTCTGTACGCGCTCGGCCTGACCCTTTACGCATTTACGGTGTGGGCAGACTATTACCTCGATGTCTGGATCATAACCAACAGGCGGCTTATCGATGTTGAACAGCACGGCCTTTTTTCAAGAACCATATCGGAACTGCCGATGGAAAAAATACAAAATGTGACGCTGGAAATTCACGGCCTTATGGCAACAATCCTTCATTTCGGTAACTTGAAGGTTGAAACCGCATCGCGATCAACATTCGTCATCCGTGACGCCCCGCATATGTATAAAGCAAAAGGGCTGATTCTGAAATATGCGCATCAAAGCAGTGAACAAGCGGAACTAAGAACCAGGAGCTAAAAACGAGGACAGGCTATGGCACTAAAAAAGCCGGTATCTACCGGCCTTATTTTTAGAACTATTCGTATATTCGCGATTACTGCTTAAAAAGGATTTCTAGCCCCTCTTACTTCAAAGTGCACATGGCACCCGGTCGAATTTCCGGTAGAACCTATAGTGCCAATCTGCAAACCCTGGCTAACCGCCTGACCAACACTCACCGAAACGTCTTTAAGGTGAGAATAGAGCGTCTGTGTTCCGTTTGGATGGCTAATCACGATATACCTCCCATACCCCCCATTCCACCCATCGGACCGCGCAAGAATTACCGTACCGCCGGCCGATGCGAAAACCGGAAGACCGCATGAATTTGCCAAGTCAACGCCATTCAATCCGTGTATCCCGCGGCTCTTTCTTCCTCCGGAGATTGGACGAATATAATAACTGTCATACGAGGGATACCGGCTGATTTCCGAAGTAAAACGCGATGGCCCGCTTGTCTCAACCGGCCGCCAATCAAATTCGCCATCAGGAATAACGAGAGTCGATCCGATCTCCAACAGCCCGTCAAAAGAAAGACCATTATAACTAAGAATATCCCCGATGTTTCCTCTGTATTTTTTCGCTATTGAGTCAATTGTGTCTCCCTTTTTCACTTCGATTTGGACGCCGGAAATCGGCAAAATGACCAACTGATCGCCGGGCTGTATGGCGCGCGGGTTAGTAAGATTATTCGCCCAGAGAAGAGTATTTAAACTGATACCAAAAGACTTTGCGATGACCGACGGATTGTCCCCGCGCTTAACCGTGTAGATAAAAATCTGCCCCGCGGAATTCTCCCACGAAACAGTACCAAGAGGATTCAACGGAGCCACCACGGCACTATCCTGCACAAAGGTAAGACCGGAATCATCCGCCGCCTTCAGCTGCCTGCCGGACAAACCGGCAAGAGTCGACTCAAGAGCCGGAACCGCAGCAGAGCCGATGGATGCCTGAGTCTCTCTTATAAAGAAACCGGAAGACTGCTCCTCGACAACCTGCTGCCGAGACGAGTACCCAAAGAACCCAAGGAAGTCAGAAAAAAAACCGGCGTTTGCCTTAACCGGGTAGCTGAAAAACATAACAAAACCAACAAGAACCGCCACCGCCGCGGCCTTATAATCCCATCGTTCTGTTGTTTTCACTTTTTCCGGCTTTAAGTCGTAACGGAAGTGGACAAAGCCGGACTTTAACTGTGTACTAGTACTAATAGACAGTTCCAGCGGCGTTTCTAAGAGCTATGCAGGAAAAATAACATTTTAAGCCGCTTTTTAGCCAAAATAATAACCCCGCCTAGGGTTCATCTATAGGGTAACCCGCCTACAAGGGCCAGGCAAGCGGGGTATCCACACCCAGGCCAAACAGGGCTAGGAACTAAGAACATGAGCTTGGAGCTTAGATCTTGGAACTTGGAGAACCGAGTTCCAAAACCTAAGTTCTTCTTGATTCCTAGCTCCTAGTTCTTCATCGGGATTTTTGTTACTATAACCCGCGATGAGCTATCCTCTTAAAGAGAAAATTCTCTCCGAGTTAAACGACAAGCAGCGAGAAGCCGTGACCGCAACCGAAGGCCCGGTTCTTATCATTGCCGGCGCAGGATCCGGAAAAACAAAAGCCCTCACCCACCGGGTCGCTTACCTTATTGCAAGCGGTGCTACCCCGTCAAAGATTCTCGCGGTCACATTTACCAACAAAGCCGCGGAAGAAATGCGCGAACGCATTCGCGCGTTAACCTACAACCTACAACAAACAACCAACAACCGACCGTTCATAGACACCTTCCACGCTTTTTGCGCACATGTCCTGCGCCAAGAATACGCAAACATCGGCTTCAACAAAAACTTCACCATCTTTGACGAAGACGACTCCCTCGGGCTTATCAAAGAGATAATGAAAGAACTCAACATATCGCCCAAACAATACCCGCCAAATCAGATCAACGCCATAATCTCCGGAACCAAGACACAGCTTCTTTCACCGGAGGAATATCAAGAAAACTATGGTCAGGAACCCTATACAAAAATAATAGCCGGGGTTTACACCGAATATCAAAAACGGCTTTCGCAGGCGAACGCGCTTGATTTTGACGACTTGCTGATGAAAACGGTTCGGCTATTTCGCGAAAAGCCGGAGGTCCGCGCATCTTGGCAAAAACGCTTCACTCATATCCATGTTGACGAGTTTCAAGACACCAACCTCCCGCAATATCTCCTTGTCCAAATTCTCTCCGAAGAACACCGCAATATTTTCGCAATCGGGGATGACGGACAGGCAATTTATGGCTGGCGGGGAGCCGACTGGCGCAACATCTTTAACTTTGAACGAGACTGGCCCGAAGCAAAAATTATTTTCCTTGAACAAAACTATCGATCAACCCAGAATATCCTCGAAGCCGCGAATCATCTTATCCGCCACAACGTCCTCCAAAAAGAGAAGAACCTCTGGACAGAAAATGGAACAGGCGACACCGTAACGGCCACATCGACGTTAAGTGAGCGGCACGAAGCGGGCTTCATTGCGGAAGAAATCGCACGTCTCGTTGACGGAGGACTCATGCGCCCGCAGGATATGGCAATTCTCTACCGCACCAACGCCCAGTCGCGCGCGCTTGAAGAAGCGCTGCTCGACTGCTCCTTGCCATACGCGATCTACGGCGGCATCCGATTTTTTCAGCGGAAAGAAATAAAAGATATCGTATGCTACCTTCGTTTCCTTACAAACCCATCCGACTCCATAAGCCTGCAACGAATTATCAACGTGCCGCCCCGCGGCGTTGGGGTGGCCGGAATGGTAAAAGGATCTCCATCTTTTCAAAAATTCCGTGGGCTTTGCGGCGCGCTTACCCAAGATTTCAAAAAATCGGCCCCGTCGCAATGCATAAAAACACTGCTCAAAAAAATCAATTACCGAGAGTATCTGAACGAAAGCTCCGACAGAGCGGACGAACGGTGGGAAAATGTCCAAGAGCTGGTAAGCTGGTCGACCCGCTTCGACCAGCTCGGCCCGGAAAACGGCATGACAAAACTTCTTGAAGAAGTAAGCTTGGTTGCCCTCGACGACCATAATAATCACAACAAGACGGCCGGCGGAAGAGTGTCTCTTATGACGCTCCACGCGGCAAAAGGGCTTGAGTTTCCGGTCGTGTTCCTTGCCGGAATGGAAGAAGGCATACTCCCGCACGCAAAAGCGACAAAAGAGCCTTCGGCCATTGAAGAAGAACGGCGACTCTGTTATGTCGGCATCACGAGAGCGCAAAAAAAGCTTTACCTCACGTGGGCATTAAGCCGCACAATCTTTGGAGACCGTATCGCAAATACCCCCTCTCGATTCCTCAAAGAAATTCCCAAAGAATATCTGGAAATGAACGAGGAGATGAATATTTTAGAAGATGAAGAATATGAAGATGAAGACGAAGAACTTATTATATAGAACTAGGAACTAGAAACCGGTTCCCAAACATGCGCAATCTTCTCGGCCAGCATTTTCTCAAAACGCGCGCTCCTATTGAACTTATGTTGAAGTCCGCCAAGGAAGAACCGGCGGTAGATTTGATATTAGAAGTAGGCCCGGGCCAGGGCGCGCTAACCCAAGAACTTGCCAAAACCTTTCCCGCTGTCATTGCTGTTGAAAAAGACCGTCAGCTCGCAGAATGGCTGAAAAGAAATTTAGAAGTTGAGAAATTTTCCGCCACGGGCGGATCCCCGCCTGCTGGCCGGCATGGCGCCCCTGGCGGAAGAAATTGTGAAATTATTACCGCTGATATTTTGAAAATTGATTGGCCGAAGCTCGTTTCTGGAAAATCTTACGCTCTCATCGCAAACATACCCTACTACTTAACATCCCGTCTTATCCGCGTTTTCCTCGAAGCCGACCGCCAACCGTCATATATGGTTTTAATGGTACAAAAAGAAGTTGCGGAAAGAATCGTCGCAGAACCCCCGCAGATGACTCTTCTTTCACTTTCCATCCAAGCGTACGGAAAACCAAAATTGATCGCCCGCGTATCCAAAAAGGAGTTCTTGCCCCAACCGGAAGTTGACTCGGCGATCATAAAAATTTCGGGCATCTCAAAAGATTTCTTCACAAAAAATAAAATTTCGGAAAAAGAATTTTTCATCCTCGCAAAGACGGCGTTTTCGCAAAAGAGAAAACAGATAATAAACAGCTTGGAAAAATTTTACGGCAGTAAAAATTTAGCAGCGGCACAAATAAAAAAAGCCGCCCTCTCGCCCACCTCACGCCCACAAGAGCTTGCGCTCACACACTGGCTAAAACTTCTTAAAACATAAGTGTGTCAAAAAATATGCTATAGCATATTTTTTGACAAAAAGACCTTGGGGCGGCCGCGAGCTAGCCGCAACCGCAGATTCCGGTGGTTTGATCAAAAATCGCATTTTGGTACCCTTCGCATACGCTGTTAAGACACCCTACCTGTACATTGCACGCCGCGCCGTACGGACCGCAGTCTTCCACGAAAGCGCAGCCGGTTGTACAAAAGAAGCCGCAATTACAACATATTGTAGCCAAGTTTGATCCCGGCGTCTGATCCGCGGGATTGTCGTCTTTGTAACAGTCCCCTTTTGTAACCCAAGCGGCATATGCCGGTTTTGACCGCATAAAGACGTAGGCAAAGCCGTCCAAGATGTCCTGCAAAATCGCGGGCTTCGATTTGTTTACAAACCGCTGGCCGCCGGGAAGGACTACCGACGCCTTTCTTCCTGAACGAATGTTGCCTTTTTCTCCGTCAACCAGTTCCGGCAAAACCTCGTCTATTCCGCGTATAAAATTATTATAATCCTCCGCGGTAATCCAGCCCTTAAAAAGGGCATAGGCGTCAAGAGCTTTTACAAAGTTGTAAATATCGGCATCGGAGGCAAAGGCAACATGCTGGCTCGAACTTATGAAGCCGTCGTTAACCATCAAACCTCTCATATCAAAAAGATAGTCACGGTAGTGCTTGGGCCAAATTATTTCAAAAATCTCTTTCTCCGACAGCTGTTGATACTGAAAAACGGCCGGTGGCGATGAAAAAACCGGTTGATCTGTTGACGTTTTTTCAGAAGCTGCTTCTTTTTTTCCAGTAAATACTCCTGGAACCAAAGAAGAAACTGGCTTAAGAATCTCAACCGCAAGCGGCGGCAACTGAAAAGTTGATCCAAAAAACTCTATTTTTGCTTCCCTTTCGATCTCCGAACCTCTTGCAGAGATTGTTGCCTCTTGCCGGACTTTTTTTAAAGCTTGCTCTCCGGTTGGCTCGAGAGCTACCGGCGGGACCCCTCCGGAAACTAACGGGCGGGGAGCCACAGGCGGCTTTTCCGGCGTAAAAACAAATAAAAGCCCCGCAGTTGCTATAACAGCCGCGGAAATGGCTGAAACTATAATAACTGCCTGTCGGTTCATACTTAACATCTTAACACCAAAGCGAGCCATCCTAAAATTTTCATTGGCGGGGCCGGCTAACAGCTATCCCCAAAGCGAACCGCCGCGAGAATTTTCCATTACGGAGATTTTGGTCGCAAATGGTGAAAGCGGCGAAAAGGGAAACCCGAGCCGCAGCGTAAGGGCGAAAAGCGTTTAAATAGCTTTTCGCGGGCATTGCGAGGAAGCGAGCGAAGCGAGCTCCCGCAGCAGGATGCCCGGGAACGGGTTCCCCTCGACGACGCGTGTCCAGGGTGTAGAACTGCGCGTGCCGCTTCGCGGCATGCTCGTTACACCCGTGCGGAAGCTATTCAAACGCTTCCGCACCCATTTGTCAAAATCGCAGTTCTGGAAAATTCTCGCGGCGGTGAGCGACGTTATCCACAGAAAAACTACACTTTCTACGCATTTTTTCCACAGGGGAGTATAATTAAATCAATGAGAAATAACGAGCATTTACGGAAAACTCTTGGAAAACACCGGAGGTGGTTTTTGGTTTTCGGCGGGGTATTGACTTTAGCGGTTACCGCCATTTTCTTCTTTGTACCCTTCTCACCCAAAGAAAATAAACGTTATTCAGGCCCGCCCAAAACAAAAGAAGAGGTAATTGAGCTATTAAACCGCGATACTGACAACGACGGCCTGAAAGATTGGGAAGAGAAAATATACGGAACTGACCCGGAAAATGCCGATACTGACGGCGACGGAACTCCCGACGGCGAAGAAATAAAACTTTCAAGAAACCCGCTCCGCCCCGGGCCGGGAGACGAACTCTCTATCCCGCTCCCCCCGCCAACAAACGGCAACAAGACAGAGGCTTTGGCAAACGAATTCATCGGCCGCTCGCTCACCCAAATCCTTGCCGAGAGCGTAACAGGAGGAGAATTACCAACCGATCTCTCGGGCGTGCCCGCCCTTAACACCTATACGCAAAAACTCGGCGAGGAGCGCCCCCTCGACAAAGTCATACCGCCGGAAACGCGAGAGCTTGCCCTGTCGGACGACAACTCGCCGGAGACGGTTAAAAAGTACTTCAACCGCATCGCGGATATTTACGATAAAAATTTCTCGCCAATTGATAGCGACATAAATATCCTGTATCTTGCCGCGGCGGGCAACAACCCGAAGGCTTTCAGGCGGCTTGACGCCAATGTAAAAGCGCTTGAAAACGCCATAGCAGAAATAAAAAAAACAACAGTGCCCTCAAAGTGGACCAAATTCGCCAAAGACGATATCTGGTACTTGTCTAAAACACTTGCTGCCGTGAAAATTCTTAAAAATAGCGAGAATGACCCTGTTTCATCACTTCTTATCTTGCGAGACCGTATTCAACTAGTGGAAGACATGAAAAATTTATATCTTGACACCAAAAAAAACTTAGCTGCCGCCGGAATCGCCTTTGAAAAAGACGAGTTGGCGTCTTGGCTTTTGCAATAATAAAACAAAATGAGCACTGCCGCCGTTTATAAAGAATACATTGCTCTATTGGTGCTTGCCATATTCGCCTGCGGTCTTATCATTGCCCCGTTATCAGTTAAGGCGACGGTGCCGACCGCGGAAGTCGTTAATGTACCAATCCTGATAGGCAAGGCGGTTCTTCAACTTGCCGAGCTGGTATTTCAATCGGCGCAAGAATACGCCCTGGTTCTAAAAGAGTATGTTCTGGATCCGGCGGCAAAGCTTCTTGTTTCATTCATGATCCAAACCCTGACCCGGGCAGTCATCGGCTGGATCCAAAGCGGTGGAAACACAAATTTCATCTCGAATCTGCAAGCGGCAACAGCAAGGGTTGCGGATGAAGCCGCGGGTGAATTCCTTAATCAGCTTGCCGGCACAAACCTCTGCCAGCCATTCTCGTTCGACATCAAACTCATCTTCCAGATACCAACCCTGCGGGATAAGCTCACCTGCACCGCAACGGACATTTTTAGAAATCTGGAAACTTCGTATGAGAACTTCCTCAATAATTTTACCAACGGGGGGTGGATTGCATTCCAAACCGCAATGCTCCCCCAAAATAACTACATCGATGTTCTTATCAATACGTACGATGAAAAACTTCGCCGTGAATCACGGCAGGTTGCTATACTTGAAAGTCAATACCAAGCGGGGCAAGGATTTGTTGGTGTCAGAATAAAAAAAGAGCTTTGCGAAGACATCATTGACGACGACGGGGAACCCGCAGCAAGTTGCACTACGCAATACATAAATACAACACCGGGAACTCTTGTTTCTGACCAGCTCAAAAAAACTTTCAGTTCCGGCTGGGACCAGGCGGTTGACGCCGACGAAATCGGGGAGGCAATTGATGCAATTATTGTAGCACTCGTACAGCAGCTCATCTCTTCGGCACAAGCCGGTCTTGCATCCGGCGACGAAGAAAGCGGAATTTACGATCCCGGCTTTGGAACATCGGCGCCGCTGCCGCGGCCCTTACCGAACCTCTTTATACCAACAGGACCGGTGCCGACCGCTACAACCACCATCCTTGCCGGAGATACTGTCAGATTCCGCGGCACGATCCAAAATAACGGTGGGAGAACCGATGAGCTTTTCAACGCGCGTTTTGAAATCGATGTTAACGCCGACGCCTCCGTTGACGCGATCCTTTCCCCTGATACGCCGGTTGACGGCCTGCTCGACAACGGCTCCATTGACATAACTTCAGGACCATGGATAGCAACGGAAGGCGTCCACCGCATCATACTTTGCGCCGACCAGCCGATTTCGGTTGTTGCCGAATCCCTCGAAACCGACAACTGCAACGGCGGAAGCTCGGGAACCTTCGCCGTCGGCTCACGACCCGACCTCTTCATCTCTCAAAACCCATCAATGTTTTCCGGCGTACCGGTATCCGGATCGAAAATCACATTCGGCGGCATCGTCGGAAACCAAGGTGGGAATACGGCAACTTCCACATTTGAAAATACATTCCAGATTGACTTCGACAACAATGGCAGTATAGACGTTCAACTCACCCCAAGCCCAACCATTGCAAACCTCACGCCCGGCACAACTCAACAGGTACTTTCTAACCAGTGGACCGCCGTCGCCGGCACGCACCGCGTGATTCTCTGCGCGGATACTCCATTCGACACGATCAGAGAAACCAACGAAGCGAACAACTGCAATCCCACAGGAACGGGAATATTTACGATAACGACCTTTTAGGTTTGAATCATGAGTCGGGAATAAAAGATCGCCTTTCAGGTTCGTAATTCTTAACTCGACTATTATCCGGGGCTTGGAACCTGGTTTAATGAAAAACATTTTAAAAAACTTGATTTGCGGGCTTCTCCTTTTCGGTTTCCTTTTACCGCTGTTTTCGGCAACGCTTATTTTGCCGCACGAAGCTTACGCAGCAGATGTTGGCGTATCAAGTACGGGGGCGGCATCTATCAAGAATGCATTTGAGAACGCAAGGGGGTGTAGCGGTTGGAACCCACTGAACTGGATAAATTTAGACTGCATTATTCTTAATGTTATTTGGGCCGTAGATAACTTTTTATTAGGATGGCTTCTTGACCTCGCATCGGAGCTTTTTAATTGGTCGGTCGAAAAAAACCTAACCGATATTACCGACAACGCATTCGTTACCACCGGCTGGGGAATCGTCCGCGATATCACCAACCTGTTTTTTATCTTTATCCTTCTTTGGATTGCCCTTGCCACGATTTTTAACATCCCGCGATACGGCGCGAAAGACCTTTTGGCGACGCTTATTATCTCAGCGCTCTTAATTAACTTCAGCCTGGCCATAGGTGGATTCTTTATTAAATTCTCAAACGCCCTGGCCCTGACTTTTCATGATGCGATACGCGCACGCGGGAGTGTTACTTTGCAATTGTTGGACTTCACAAATATTCAAAAATTCACCCTTGGCACCCCCCCAGCTCCGGCAGGAACACCGTCAGCACAACAAACTCCTACAACACCGCCAACGCCGCAAAGAAAAGATGCGCGTTGTAAACAATTTGCAGAGGCAATTATGGCCGCTATAAAAAGGACGGACCAGAATGCCGCGACATGGGACACACGCTATAACGAGGCATACAAGACATGCGCAAACGACCCGACAACGGATAAAATATTAGAGAACGAGGTGATCGACCTAAAAGTTAAAGAGGCAATAAACATAGCGCTTTGGCTCATCATCCTCATACCTATTCTTATTTTTGTGTTTCTTGCAGGGGCCGTATTCTTCTTAATTCGCTATCTACAACTGGCAATTCTTCTCGTATTTTCGCCGATTGTTTTTCTTTTCTGGATTCTCCCTGACACAAAACATATCTGGAGCGACTGGTGGAACCGGCTCATCAAGCAGTCCTTCTTTGCCCCGGCTTATCTTTTCCTACTCTTTTTGACAATAACAACTTTTAATCAGTGGAGCGGCAGGACTATTGTTTCTTCGGGCACAACCACTGCCGCGGTAACAAGCGTAAGCCCGTTAGCAGAAAACAAGGAACCGCCTCTTTTGAAAAACGCGGCGATCGGCGGACTTGGAACTGGCCTGCGAACGCAAGAGGCGCTTGCTGAAGTCACATCACCGGCACCGAAGCCAAAATCAAACGACTTTTTTACACTCGGTTTCGAAATGGTGCTTTTTGTAGCACTCATGATCATGAACCTGATGGTCGCCCAACAGATGGGAATTAAGTTTGCCGGAACCGTAACGGGATGGGGTAGTCGCGCGACGCGCTGGGGCGGAAGAAAAGTCCGCGGTGCTGCATACCGCCAAGCAATACGAGCCGGAACAGGAGCTGCACGCGGAGTTACAGAAAGCGCTCTTGGCAGGGCAATGGCGCGCACTCCAGGATTTCGTGCGCTTCTTACACCGGCTGTTGCAATCCAAAAGCAGCGCGAAGCTATTGACGCAGACCGCGCAAAACGCGTTGCCGAACTTGCCCAGGTTTCTCCGGTTGCCGCCGCCGAACGGCTTCAGGGCGAAAGCATGGCGGTGAAAGCCGCTTATGCCAAATCGGCAAGCCCTGAAGCGATGAGAAAAATTTTAGGAGGAATGACCACAAAGAACCCTGATGGAAGCAATAACTACGACGCACAAGAAGAATATGTGCGCCAGATGAATGAAAATGCGGATCGCTACCGCATTGAGGACCTCGACAAGAAAGTTGGCGAGGCAATGGCAAAAGACCCGCGCGGTCTTACCCTCCGAACTGTAGCGAAAACCGGCGCCAGCACCAGCGACCCAAATTTCCAACAAAAAGTTAACAGCTACCTTGCCGGTTTGGACGACAGAGAGTTTGCTCAAACGATGACAGCGAAAACTATTGAGGAAAACCCATACGCGCAAAATTACATTGTAAGAAACTTCAAAGACGAACGCCGCATTGGCAACGCCGTTTTGGGCACACCGGAAAAAATAACAGCTTTCAAAAAACTGATAAGCAAACTGGCCGAAGAAGTAGACCACGGCCTTACATTGCCTTTCTTGCCGCCCGATGAACGAAGCAAAAAAGAAATTGAATATGCATCAACCGCCATGGAAAACGCTGGCAACCACGATGGCGCGACAGCGCTTGCAACTACACCAATTCTAGAAGTGCTGGCCGGCGCCGGCGTTCGTAAATTCACCCGTGAAGATTACCAACCCCCAATCGGCGCCTGTTGCTTGCCAACTGGAAACTGCGTTATAACAACCTCTGTTGATTGCAGGACGCAGGGGGGCAGCTTCATGGGCATTGGGGTTCCATGCACGCCCGGACTTTGTTCGCCAACAACACCGCCACCACCTCCGCCGCCGCAACCCGGACCACCACCTCCGGGAGGACCTCCACCACCAACTCCACCAGCACCGCCGCCTAGAACCCCGCCAAGAACTCCACCGCCCCCAACAACACCACCGACAACACCAAGAGGGCCAACACCACCAACCCCGCCAGCACCTCCAAGCGGAGGAGCGCTTCCGTCAGCAGCAACAGCCGGATTAAGCCGTCGCGGCTTACCACCACTCCCTGCTCCACCAGCGCTACCTCCTCCAACAACACCTCCGCCGGCCGGGGGAGGGCTTCCATCAATACTGGAGGCCGCAATGAAACGCCGTGGCTTAAGCCCCCTTCCTCAAACATCGCCAACCACACCATCGGCGCCCATAACTCCGTCACCCACACCACCAACGCCAACACCTCCCGCGGGGACCGTTATTCCTCCAACCACGCCAACAACAAGAACGCCGCGACAAAAAACAACCGGAGTTCCCGCAAAGGCAGACCCGAATGATCTTGCGGCGTTTTCCCGCAATCTTGCCGCCGCGCTAAACGAGCGCGTGGCTAACCAACTCACCCCCCTTGTAGAAAACATGGACAGGATCAATGCGGCGGTCGCAACAATTTCACAAGAAATCGGTCAGGGAACGCTAAACTCAGAAAACGCGCGACGAGCCATAAAAACCCTCACGCAGGAAATCAAAGACATGCGGCCGCGCGGGGCAGTACAGAACGACAGCAGGGAAACGCTGACAAAAATTATGGCGCGCATCCGAAGAATCGAGGAAACAAGCAGAAGCATTGCTGAATCTGTCGCCGCATCAGACGAAGATGCTAATAAAGAAACAGCATCGCTGCTTAGGGGCCTTCACGACGCGAGCAGCCAAACCCGTCTCGCGCTTGCAAGGAAACGCGGTCTTCTTCCGAGTTAGTAAAAACAATTCGCGTTGTTATTACATTAAAAACCAAGCTAAAGCTTGGTTTTTAAGTTCCGTAATTTGACACAATCTATAATAAGATGTATAATTTATAGCAACGACGACTGTAATGAGGAGTTCTTAAAAAATATTTTAGGCACCCGCTTGCCTATGCGTTGAACGTCGAAACAACAACCGGGCGCCCCCGATGCACAGGCACCGGGTGTTCAAAATCTAAAAAAACAAAGCTGGAGGAGAAAATGGCGAAAAGAAGGCACAGAGAACCTATTGACCCGGCGGCGGAAGAGGCCTATCGGCAGTACCTCTTTCGGGTAATCGACGAAAAAGCCGTTGAGCGGGACAGGATCGCCGCAACATCGGGAAAGCCGCCGAAGCCAACCACGGAGTCGCCGGCAACGGACATTTCTCTGTTCGGACTGATAGCAGTTCTTGGCACGATCGGCGCGGCCGTAATAACCATTATCACGGCTCAAGAACGCCCGGGGGCGCTCATTCCGATCTGGCTCTTTTTCGAAGGCCCGATGTTCTTATCGCTTGGGCTCGCGGCGAACCAGATTTTCGTAAAACCGCAGCCGCCAGCGCACTCGGCACCCATTCGCTGGTTCACGGCGTACGGGATGTTCACGGCTGTCGCGAACGCCTTGGTTGCCCTGCTGACGGGCATCACCAGAGTCGTCAGCGGATAGCCCGGGCCGCCGCATCGGAGGCCCCGCAAGACAAAGCGCGAAGCGCAAGTCTAGCGGGGCTTTTAATATTGCGGCATGCGGTACTACAACATGTTATCCACAAGCCGCTAAAAACGAGATTCTCAAGGCATTTTATGATATAATGTAAAAAACCGCAGGCTAAGTTAGAGTTAAAACCACCTTCAATAACATGGCCATAAACAACTCAAGCAGCAACATAACCGAGGAAACAATCCTTACACGCTACGAGTCCCTGCCCGAAGACTTAAAGCAAGCTCTCATGGGTGTTGAGACCGCCGGAGAGCTCTATAAAATAGGTAAAAATGCAAACTTAAGCGTTGAAAAGATTGGCCGCCTCGCTGAAGAAGTCGGATTAATAATTTTAGGACTCACCCCTTCCCAAAACTTCATCTCGGACTTAAAACAAATGCTCGAGGTGCCCCAGGAAAAAGCCGAAGAGGTCGCATCAGAGGTCAACACACGCATCTTTCTTCCGATACGCGAATCACTCAAGCGCCTGCATGGCGCTTCATGGAGCGAGGGCATCACAAAGCTCCCAGTCACAGCCGAAAGACCAAGAAGCGCTTTTGATGAAGGAAAAAAGGCGCCCGCTTTCTCATTGCCTCCCGCCTTTCAAAAAGAACCGGCGTCTCCGTCACAAGCAAAACCGGAAATCAAAAAACCTGTGATGCCGCCGCCACTGGCAGCGCCAATTGAAAAGATTTCTTTACAACCGACAACCCCCTCAACCCCAAAAGAGCCCCTCATTATTCAGCCAATGGGTGGCGCATCGGCAATAACAAGACCCGCTCCTGATCGCGGAGTATTTAAAAACGAAATAAGGCCGCCTTCTCTAATACCTGCGGAAAGAAAGCCGGTCCCCCCGCCCCCGCCAATAATCCAGCCACCCCAAGTTCGAGTCGCGGCCCCTGATACAAAATCTGAAATAAAAAAAATACAGACCCCAACACCCCCACCACCGCCCCCGGTGCCGCCGAAAATTCCGATATTTGAAAAACCGGCATTACTAACTCCTCCGGAACCGTTAGGCCAACCCTCTTCCTTAAAAAGCATTGAACCTCGCGCGAAGGACCTGAAACCATCCCCTGTCCCTGCGGAAAGACCCTGGGGTGTTAGGGAAGACAAAGAAGTTAAACCGTCCGTTCAAATCCCCCCATCGACGCCTTCACAACCCGGGTTTGACCCATATAGAGAACCACTTGAATAGAAGCAGATTTACGCGGATGACAACGCGGAAAAAACGCGGATCCGCATGAATCCGCGTAGCTATCCGTATTTATCCGCTTCTAAGGCATGCGTCAATTCCAAGTTCCCCAATTTATAAACATCGAAGACAAAATTATCGGGCCGCTCACGCTAAAACAATTTCTCTATCTTGTCGGCGGAGGGGCTGCCGTCCTCCTCGCGTGGTTTGGTCTCAACACATTCTTTTTTGTTCTCGTTTCGGCGCCGACAACAGCCCTTTCTCTTGCGCTTGCTTTCTTAAAAATTAACGACCAAACATTTCCAACGGTCTTTATGAATAGTTTAAACTTCTACCTAAAACCCCGGCTCTACTTGTGGAAACGGGCCGCCCCAGCAAGGACGGCCGGCATGCTTCCAAAAGAAGACGCGGAAAAACAAACAAAAATCAAACTTCCGACACTCACCGAGTCAAGACTAAATGACCTTTCCTGGAGCTTAGACATTAAGGAGAAACTTAACCGTTGATAGAAGCGGATCTATGCGGATGACAACGCGGAAAAAACGCGGATCCGCATGAATCCGCGTAGCTATCCGTATTTATCCGCTTCTAATATGCAGCAGACCGAATCGCAAAAGGCCGCGAAGGCAAAGGCGGCACAGGATTTCCTCGCAGTCGACTTTATCCGAGACGGCGTTATTTCCCTTAGAGGCACCCAGGGACTACGAATGGTCCTAATGGCGTCCTCTTTCAACTTTGCCCTCAAGTCCTCTGAAGAACAAGACGCGACCATCATGCAATACGAAAACTTTTTAAATTCTTTGGACTTTCCAATCCAGTTCGTAATCCACTCCAGAAGACTCAACATAACTCCATACCTTGAAACCCTCAAAGAGCGGGAAAAAGAAGAAACGAACGAGCTGTTAAAAATCCAGGTCGGCGAATACATCGAATTTGTGCGTTCTTTCGTCGAACTGACTAACATCGTCACAAAAACTTTTTATGTAATCGTGCCGTTTACACCGACAATCGCGGAGAAGGCGGGTGTTGCCTCGTTTTTACCGGCGTTTTTCAAAAACAAGAAGGACGCCGGCGGAACCGATAACGGAAATTCTTTCACAGAGCACAAAAACCAGCTTTTACAGCGAGCAGACGCGGTATCCGCCGGATTGAGACGGTTCGGCATACGAAGCGCTGCGCTGAATACAGAAGAACTCGTCGAGCTTTTCTACGGACTCTACAACCCCGCAGAGGCAGAGAGACAGAAGCTTAAAGAATAATCAACGAATTACGAATCTTTTGCGAATCTACGAATACTCGTTGCTGTCGCGTGAAATATTATTCGTATATTCGTACTGGATTCGTAATTCGCTGGTGGAGCGAAGCGGATATGGCCATTCTTGGTTTCGGAAAAAAACAAAGACAAACAGAAGAAATACTCCCGGTTTTTCCGGAAGAAATTTATCGCGCGGCGGAAATAACGCTCAAAGACGTCATCGCGCCGTCAGCCCTTGAAATCAGTCCGAATTTTCTGCGTCTTGGAGAGCGTCTCGCGCGCACTCTTTTTGTATTTTCATATCCCCGGTTTCTGCACACGAACTGGTTCTCGCCGATCATTAATCTCGATAAAATCTTTGATATTTCTATCTTTATTCACCCGGTAGACACTGCGGTAATACTTCGCGAGCTAAGAAAGCAGGTGGCGCGGGTACAGTCGCAAATTTCCCTCCGCGAAGAAAAAGGCCTCGTTCGAGACCCGATGCTTGATACGGCGTATCGAGACCTTGAGGTGCTGCGCGACCGCCTCCAGCAGGCGCAGGAACGACTTTTTAACGTCGGCCTCTACATAACGGTCTACGGATCAAACGAACAAGAACTTGATAAGGCGGAAAACGAAATTCGGTCAATGATGGAATCGAAGCTCGTCTACATAAAACCCGCGCTCTTCCAACAAGAAGAGGGATTCAATGCAACCCTTCCGTTAAACACCGACCATTTGCTTATCCATAATTACCTGAACTCGGGCCCGGTATCCTCAACTTTTCCGTTCGTCTCTTTCGATCTTACCTCCAACAAAGGCGTGCTCTACGGCATCAACCGGCACAACAACTCCTTAATTCTCTTTGACCGCTGGTCCCTCCCAAACGCAAACTCGGTCACCTTTGCCGTCTCGGGGGCGGGGAAATCATATGCAACAAAACTCGAAATTCTCCGCTCGCTCATGTTCGGCGGAGAAGTCATTGTCATCGACCCGGAACGCGAGTACAAGTATTTAACCGAGACCGTTGGGGGTGCTTACTTCAATATCTCACTCGCCTCGCCCCATCACATAAATCCGTTCGACCTCCCGCTCCCCCGCGAGGATGAATCGCCGGCAGATGTCCTTCGCTCAAACATCGTAAACCTCATTGGGCTTTTCCGCATCATGCTCGGCGGACTCACGCCGACCGAGGACGCCATCCTCGACCGGGCAATTACCGAAACGTACGCGGCGAGAGACATCACCCCTGAATCGGATTTCACAAAAACAAGCACCCCCACCCTCTCCGACCTTGCCCTAGTCCTTGCAAACACCGAGGGCGGAGATGAACTTGCGGTGAAACTGAAAAAGTACACCGAAGGAACATGGGCCGGGTTCATAAACCAGCCAACCAACATTAATGTGCAAAACCGCCTTGTGGCGTTTTCGGTACGGGACATGGAAGAAGAACTCCGGCCCGTCGCCATGTATATCGTTCTCCATTACATTTGGAATATCGTCCGGTCAGAACTCAAACAGCGCCTGTTGGTGGTAGACGAAGCGTGGTGGCTTATGCGCCAAGAAGACGGCGCATCGTTCCTTTTCGGCATCGCAAAGCGGGCACGGAAATATTATCTCGGCCTTGCCACCATTACCCAGGACGTAGCCGACTTTTTGGGTTCGCCCTATGGCCGCCCTATTGTTACAAACTCTTCAATGCAACTCCTCCTCAAACAGTCTCCGGCGACGATAAAAACCGTAGTCGAAGCATTCAATCTTACCGAGGAAGAAAAATTTCTGCTCTTGGAAACAGAAGTCGGGGAGGGCATCTTTTTTGCCGGCTTAAAGCATGTCGCCATCAAGGTTATCGCCTCCTATACCGAGGACCAAATCATCACTACCGACCCCGCGCAGCTTATGGTTATCAGAAAAGCAAAAGAAGAGTTTCAGAAGGCGGGACAATAAAAGGCTTTGTCCAAAATTTGGAGGCGGGCGAACAAATTTTGGTTACAAAACCTTTACCCTGTTAAATAATTTCGCCTTTGGCGAAATTGCCGCAGAGCGGCATTTAACAGGGTGCTGAATTTTATAGTTTCATTTACTCGCTTTGCTCGTAAATTCAAATAAAATTCGCATGCCTGAAGCCGCAACACAAACAATCGAGGACGCGCCGGAAGCAAAACAGGTAGAAGAGGGCGAACAACAAGGAGAAAAGAACGCCGACGCTAAGAGCGATTCAAAAATATCAACCGCGCAAGCCGGACTTATGATCGGCGTAGCCCTGCTTTTTGACGGGGCCCAGTTTGTAATCGGGGCGCTTGCCGGACTTACCGTATTTCTCCTCCCGCTCGGCATTGCGGTCGGATGGGTTGTTGATATTTGGGCATGGCTTACATTCTTTTTATGGCTGCATTCGCTTGGATTGAGTATGATAAAGAAGGGTGGGGCTAGTGGAGGCGGTTTGGGGAAAGAGCCGTTTGTCATTATCGCGCTCGCGTTCGGTATTGAATTTATACCCATCATCAACGCGCTCCCGGCCTGGACCGCAGCCATCGCAACATTGATTTTTAGACAGCGCACCGAAGCCATCCTTCGGACCGCGGGTGGAATAGAAAAAGCGCTGGAGCCAACATCCAAACTTAAACTCAAAAGTCTATCGTCCAAAACCGACAGCGAAAATGAATAAATCCATTTCACAATTTTTCGTTCTCATATTATTACTTGCCGCTCTTTCCCCGCACGCAGCACTCACCCAAACGCTTCAAAACCTGACCTTGGCGATCAACCCGCCCTTTCCAAAAGCGGAAGAGGAGGTACAGGCGAAGGCAATTCTTGTCGGAGCCGATCAAGACCTTTCGTCTTTTGAATGGTACAAAGACGGCAAGCAGGACAAATCAGCATCAGGAAAAGGCAAAAATGTTTTTATATTCAAAGTTGGAAACGGGCCAAGAACAATTATTGACGCCGTCGTCATGACCCCTGACGGGAACCGTCTGTCTGCAACGCGGGCAATCACCAGAGAACGTCCGGTTATAATATGGTCGGCAAATACTTCGGTTCCGCTTTGGTACAAGGGCAAACCCCTACCAAGCCCCGGGTCAACCGTAACGATTATGGCGCTTCCCGGCGCCGGATTCGGAGAGTCCGCGTCGGAGCTCTTCTACTCATGGAACATCAACCTCGAACCGCATCCGGAAGTCTCCGGCATCGGAAAAAACAAATTCACGCTCAAAACATCGCTGGTCCCCGACGTCAGCCAGCAGATTATCGTCCGAATCTCAAACGCGAACCAGACAATAGCACAAGAAGCAACCCTTATCCTGCCGACCCGCAGTACAGAGCTTCTGGTATATAGACTTACCCCCGCCGGACTCACCGACTTCTCAAAAACAATATCCGAATTCGGTGGCACGGCTGGCGGGATTTTTGACTTCATCGCCACCCCGTTCTATTTTCGCCAAGACCTCGCCTTTCCACCCGTCTTCGTATGGTCTGTCAGCGGACAGGCCTCTCCGAGCGGTGATAAACCAAATATCTTAAGCATTAAAACCAACTCCGGAGAATCTTCCGAAAGCGCTGTCTCGATAAGCGCATCGGCCGGCAAAGGAATTGAGAAACAAGAGGCAGAATATTTATTTAGAGCGCGCTTCCGGTGAAGCTGAATCATGAATAATGAATTAGAAATCAGAAATAAAAACTACTTTTCGCGTTCATCCGCATTCATAATTCATTATTCATAATTCCTGATTCCCGATTTTAAATGTCCAAAACGCCCATCATAACATTCTTTTTCATTGCAATAGCCATACTGCTTGGCGCCGATTTCGTTTATGCCGTGACCGTCGAAATTGCCGGCCAAAACGAAGCGGTCCAACAACAGCTTGCCGCGGCAACCGCAAGCGACTATTTGAGCAATCTCTATGTATGGATGCTCGGCATTGTCGGTCTTGCAAGTTTGTTCGCCCTTATTTACGGCGGCGTTCTTTATATTTTTTCCGGAGCAATTGAGTCAACCTCTGAAGCGAAACGATGGATGACAAACGCCTTGTGGGGCCTGCTTCTTGCCGCCACATCATGGCTTATTCTCAATACCATCAATCCGGAACTTGTAAAAAAATTCGGTGTTGGAGAGATCATTTATAAATACTGCATGAAAGCAGCAAAAACCGCGGAAGATAGGGCGGTCTGTGAAAAAACAAGAGAGCAATAAAAAAATATCGACAACATGGACACTAAAACCAGCAGAAGAAAAATCTTCATAATCGTCATCGTTACCACGGTCATTGCCGGAGTAGGTTTTTTCTTTTTTGGGTTATTGCTACCAACAGCACCGACAGCGGACGGCGAACCAACTTCCTTTTTCGGGCGTCTCCCTATTATTGGCGGGAGGGTTGGCTCGAAAGTAACCGAGGCCCCTCCGGCCACACAACAACCTGTCCCGGGGGCAACACCCGGTGCGGCCGAACAGCGACGCCTGATTCAAATCACCGATGAGCCAATAATTGGCCCGGCGATCAGCGAGAGCGGAGAAAAAATTTTCTATTACCGTAAACGAGATGGACACCTTGTCAGCAACAACTTCACCGGAGGACAAGAAGAGACAATTTCCAACCTGACTATTTTAAACATCCTTGAGGTTTTGTGGTCGCCGGACAGAAAAAATGCAGTCGTAACCTACCAAGACGGCGAGATAATAAAGAGGTTTATAACAGAAGCGACCTCAACCCCGAAAGTAACGTTCCTGCCGCAAGAAAGCGAGAACCCCGCGTGGTCGCCTGACAACAACACGATTTTTTGGATGACCCGGCAAGGAGAAAATCGCACCCTTACGAGCGCCTCCCGAAACGGTCAAAATCCGCGTGGCCGCGGGTTTACAACACCCATTCCCGACCTCCAACCCATAGCGCTTACCCCAGACATAGTTGCCCTCATTCCAAAAACCGCTTCTTTTTACGAAACGCCGCTTTTTGTGCTCAACCTCAAAACCCTCGCCCAAAACACCGCGCTCTTTACCTTCGGCCTGACCGCAATTAACGATACTGACCCAAAAAGCCAGCTTGTTCTCTACAACTCAACGAACCGTCTTGGCGCCATGCAAGACATTCATGCTGCGGACCTTCAATCCGGGAAAGATACAAGCTGGCCGATAAAGACCTTGCCGGAAAAATGCGTTTTCGCAAAAGACGGCACAGCGCTCTTTTGCGCAGTACCCAAAGAAATACCCGCACGCGGCATGCCGGAAGTCTGGTATAAAGGACAAGTCTCTTTTTCGGACGCATTCTTCCGCATCGACTTGAACACAAGCAAAGCGGAACAGATTTTGAGCGAAAGTGGCTATGACGCGGTATATCTCGCAACATCGGCCGATAAGAAGTTTTTGTTCTTTACGGATAAAAAAACAAGCTTTTTATACAGCCTGTTGCTAGACTAAATCCGAAATACGAATATCGAAATTCGAAACAAATTCTAAATTCGAATGTTCCAAACTCCAAATTGTTTGGATTTTTGAATTTGGGTCATTGTGATTTGTTTCGGATTTAGAATTTCGTGCTTCAAATTTTTCTCAAGGGTATGGCTTAATCACAACCCTTCTTCCTTCTCCCTCTCCAATTGATTCGGTGGTTATGTCCGGGTATTCGGAAAGAACAGTATGGACTGTACGCCGCTCGAACGGAGACATTGGTTTTAAAACAATTTCTTTGCGATACAAACGAACCTTCTTCGCAACACGCTTTACCTCTTCCTTCAACTCCTCAAGACGGTGGAGACGGTATCCATTGATATCAACCAGAAACTTAACCCCCAACTCCCCGGTTTCTTTTTCGACAAGCCGTTTAATAAGATATTCAAACGCGAAAAGATTCTCCGCCCTGGAACCAATGAGAAGCCGGCCGTCCGGGGTCACAACATTAAAATAAGAGGAGACGTCTTCCGGACGTCCGCCCTCCTCGACGGCCGCCTCAATACCCGCCCTCTCTAAAACTTCTGCGATTTTTTTAGCGATAAGTTCCGTATGATTCACTTCGTTGTAGAGCGAGAGCCGCGAGGTGGGCGTTGAGTTAGAAAAGAAGGGCTGGGAACTTGCTAATAGTTCAACTAACCGTTCTGCACCTGATTCTTAATCCCTGGCTCTTTAAACTTTTTTCTTAACCAAATTTGCTCCACTATAGCAAGGAGATTCATTATTGTCCAGTAGAGCGGCAAAGCCGCCGGCAACGAGAATGACCAGATAGTAATAAGTACCGGAAAAAAATACTTCATCTGCAACGAAAGAATTTTTGAAAGATCCGGCTCATGCGGTTTCGCGCTCCTTAGTGTCAGCGATTCCGGCTGCGGAACAAGGCGCGCCTGCAGAAATTGCGACGCGCCCGCGAGAAATCCAATGATGTAGTTTTTTTCGGTCAGGCTCACTATGCCAAACATGGTGGCGCTAAAAAATTCCGGTACTGCAACGACGGAGTAAAGCGCGGAAACATCTAGCGGCGAAAGCCCCCGCCAGAATACATTGTAGAGCGCTATAAGAAGCGGGAGTTGGACAAGAATAGGCAGGCACCCGGAAAACGGATTCACTTTTTCTTGCGCATAAAGCTCCATAAGACGGCGCGCTTGTTCATCTTTCTTCTCTTTATACTTTTCCTGTATTTCCTTTATCTTCGGGCCAAGTGAGCGCATCGCCGCCTGGCTTTTAAACATCTTGGCTGTGGCCGGGAAAAGCAAGATCCGCACGAGAACGGTGAGAGAAATAATCGCAAGGCCAAGGTCCGGAAAGGGAAGAAGTGAATATATAAAAATAAGCCCGTTAAAGAGCGGACGGTATAATATTTCATGGTATGCGCTATAAAGCATCTCGGGCATGTTCTAGATACGAATTTCAAAGCTCAAATGATAATAGAATCAGGAATCAAGAATTAAGAATTATGAATACGAAGGGCGGTCTTTATTCCTAATTCATTATTCATGATTCATGATTCGATATTTCCCTTCCACCGGGTCATATCCTCCTCTAGAAAACGGGGTGCAGCGTATAACTCTGTAAAGCGACAACATGCTCCCTTGTATCAGTCCATATTGACTAACAGCTTGATGTGCGTATTCTGAACAAGAAGGAAAAAAACGACACCTGCCACCGAAGGATATAAACCAATCGCTGTGGTCGGAAGAAAATGTGCGCTGCCAAATTCGGATGAGTGTTAAAACAATGGTTGTCATGATATAAGATTTGCTCTTACAAAAAGTTGCGCGAGAAGACAATAGAAGTTGCTTCTGGTAGCTTCCGTGGACGGCTTTCGGAAAATAACGGCAACATCATGCCCGCCCGCAATGACAGATTGATGTTTGCGGACCCATTCAGCGGCACGACGCCGGATCTTGTTCCGTAAAACACTCCTCTTCGCTATCTTTTTGGGCACGATAAAAACAAAACGGCTTCCTTTTTCTGTAGACCGCGCGAAGTACCGCATGGTAGCCAACTCATTTGAAACAATCCTGCCGCGGCGGACCGCCGCACCCACCTCAGAAGATGCCCGCAAACGGTTCACTCGAGGGAGAGCCATAAGAGTCAAATAACCAATTACCGTTTGCCGGTAATTAAGAAACGGCAAGACGCGCTCTCCTTTTCTTTCTGCGGCGGGTAAGGACCCTCCGCCCTCCTGCGGTGCGGGATCGCACCAAAAAACCATGGGTGCGCTTCCGTTTTCTTTTTTTGGGCTGATAGGTAACCGACATATTTTAAATACTACCGTAAACAGTGAACGATGAACAGGGAACAAGACCTACCAACACGCAGTAGTCCACCGCCTCCTTTTTTCGTTTACTGATTCTCGCAATTAACAACATATAAACAGTTTGTTCAGAAAAGGAAGGTTTTCTTATTGTGGTTTGTTTAACGATAGTATTGGTATACTTGATAACAGAGCGTCAAGACTGACGACGGAGAAATAATTACAAGTCTTGGTTCTAAAATAAATCCATATAAACAGGAGGCACTATGGATTACCGCGAACTTTGGAAAGCAGCGCTTGGGGAAATAGAACTTGCGATCCCAAGACCGAGTTTTATTACATGGTTCAAAGAAACGGCTGTTTTTGAGATTTCTGATGGAATCGTAACAATATCGGTCCCAAACGGTTTTGCAAAGGAGTGGTTGCAATCGAAATACAACAAATTCATTATCCGTGCCTTGAGAAATGTGGCGGACGATAGTGTCCGAGATGTTGCTTTTGTGGTTGGAAGGGCCTCGGTAGACGGAACCGGTGTAAAAACCAAGGAGCGTCAGAAAGTAAGGCTTATCCCAACCGTAAGCGATGAAATGCAGCTAAAAGATCTGCATATTGACCCGGAAACCGGCCTTAACCCGCGCTATACATTTGAAAACTTTATCGTCGGGTCTTTCAACGAACTCGCGCATGGTGCTGCGCGCGCCGTTGTCCAAAACCTCGGTTCGGCCTATAACCCCCTTTTTATCTTCGGGGGTGTTGGTTTGGGAAAAACCCACCTCATACAGGCAATAGGAAACGAGATTGCCGGGAGCCACGGCGCAAAAGTCAGATATGTTACATCCGAAAAATATATGGGGGAGATCGTCGAGGCGCTTTCAAACCAGACAATCAATCAGCTGAAGGAACGCTACCGGAAAGTCGACCTTCTCATTATGGACGACATCCAATTCATCGCAAGAACAGAGAAAATGCAGGAAGAATTCTTCCATACATTCAACGTCCTATACCAGCAAAATAAACAAATTGTAATATCCTCCGACCGTCCGCCGTCCGCAATCCCGACGTTAGAGAACCGCCTCCGCTCGCGTTTTGAAGGAGGGTGTCTTATTGACGTTGGGGAGCCGGATCTTGAAACACGCCTGACCATACTAAAAGCAAAAGCCGGTGAAAAAGGGATTGCCCTTCCGGAAGACGTATTTCTTCACATTGCGTCGGTCATCAAAAATAACATCCGGGAGCTTGAAGGGGCCCTTACCCGTCTCGCGCTCAGCGCCCGGACATCTTCCGCAACACCAACCCTCGAAGAGACAAAGAAAATACTCGAACAAGTAGCCCAAGCGCCAAAAAAATTCACTTCTCCTAAAAAAGTAATCAAGGTTGTCGCCGACTTCTACGAGATCATGGAAAAAGATCTCGTCAACCCAAGTAGAAGAAAAGAAATCGTGAAACCGCGCCAAATTGCGATGTATATTCTCCGTGAGGAGCTAAAGTGCTCATACCCTTTCATTGGTGAAAAACTCGGAAAAAAAGACCACACGACAGCAATCCACGCGTGCAAAAAAATAGACGGGGAACTAAAAACAGACCTCGATTTACAAAACTCGATAAAACTAATCAAAGAAAAAATCTACTCCGTCTAACAAGCTGTTCAATAAGGTGTGGGCGTACTTGTGTGTTTCTTTGTTAATAACTAGATGCGTATCGTGTTGAAAAAAAATGCTTTTTTTGTTTTTTAAAAAGATATGTTTTTTGTCCGCGCTATTTCCCAAGAATCTCCACATCTTTTCCATAAAGAGAAAATAAAAAATATTTCCTTAAAGCGCCGTACTACAACGTTATCCACCAGTTTTTCTTTCTAATAACAATAATAAATTTAAATTAAATATATTATTATAGTTACCTATGAAAATAATCTGTACGAGAAACAACCTTCGCAATACCTTCCAGCTCGTAGAGCGTTTTACCGGAAAGAGCCTTACCCTTCCTATTCTTGGTAGTATATTTTTTGAGGCCGACGAGAAAAAAATACGGTGCGTGGCGACAAACCTTGAGGTTGGTATTGAGGTTGTTATGCCCGGGAAGGTTATCAGAGGCGGATCCGTTGCCATACCCGGAAGAATCGCGAACACTCTTGTTCAGTCCTTGGACGAGGAGAATGTTTTATTAGAAGAAAAAGACGGAGCGATCACTATAAAAACGGACTCTTCAAGTTTTACTCTTCAGGGGTTGTCTCCAAAGGATTTCCCGCCGCTTCCAAAGATCAAAAGGGAGCACGAATTCAGTATTCCAGCTAACATTCTTAAGAAAGGGCTTGTCCAGGTTCTTCCCGCCGTGTCTGTTTCTGACTTTAAGCCGGAGCTTTCTGGGGTTTATTTGAAGCGTGATGCGCGGGCGGTTACACTCGCCGCCACCGACTCTTTTCGTCTTGCTGAAAAACTTTTTCAGTTGCAAACACCCGGCGATGCTGTTTCTTGCATAATCCCTTGGAAGACATGCCAGGAGTTATCAAGGATACTTCCGGAGGACGGAGAGGAATATGTTACCGTTCGCCAAGGAGAGAACCAGGTTATGTTTGATTTTTCAGAGGTTCATATGGTGTCGCGTCTTATCGACGGAACATACCCTGACTATGTGTCGATCATCCCTAAAGATTTTTCTTCTCATCTCGCTGTTCCGAGGGAAGATCTTGTAAAAAGGGTGAGAGCGGCAAGCGTTCTCTCGTCGAAACTGAACGATATCGTGTTGAGCTCGTCCGAGGACGAGGTGTTTATTGAAACCGCGAACTCTGAGTTAGGAAAGAGCCGTATTCGGCTTTTGACCAAGGGAAGAGGAAAGGAAACAAAAGTTTCGTTCAACTTTCGTTACCTTTCAGACGGGCTTGAGGCAATAGACGGGGAAGAAGCGCTTATTTCGTTGAATGGCGACTCGTCACCGGCGCTCGTTTCCAGTTCCCAGGACCAGTCCTTCAGGTATATCCTTATGCCGATCCGGAGCGTCTGATTTTTGTTGTTGGTTGTTTGTCGGCGGTTGTTAATTTGGTGCGGCCGGTTGGTTAAATGGAATAACCGTCTCGCCGACGTTACCTACATTGTCGTATGCTTTAACAACAATATTTGGCAGTACCTCGCCAAGCGCCGTTTTTTCTACCGTGAAAGATACGATGCCGGAGGTATCCGGCTTTGTTGAGGCAAGAAGAGAGTCAAGAATAATTGCGTTGACTTCTTTTATCGGATAGTTTCCGGAAACAGAAAGAGTAAAACGGTATTGTTCTCCTTCGTCAGCAAGGCCGGCAAGCTGTATTTTGGGTTTGTTTTTTTCGGTGTGAATGTCGTCATATTCTGTTGGGGCCTGTATCGCAGGGCGCGCTACGAAGCCAGACGTCTTCAACCATTGTTGAAACGAGCGTTCCCAGTTTACAAGTTGCGGGTCTTGCATTGGGTTTCCCGGTGGCGTACCAAGCGGGTCGTTTCGGTCAATCCAAAAAAGCGGGTCGTGCGGCTCTCCGTACGCAACCTCGACGATCGTATCTTCCGGGGTAAGGGCGGTCGCGAGTTTTCCTGAAATGCGGTCGATGCGAAACACTGCCCCGCCCTGCCAAAGGCCGTTTATGACCGGTTTTGGCGATTTTTTGTAGTCGGGCTTTGTAAAAAACTCCGGGAGCGTATCTTTGAGCGCAAACCGCATGAATTTGTTCCACATGGGTGCTGCAGCAAGAACGCCGGATCCTTTTTGTTGGATGGACTCCGGGTAGTTATTTCCTGCCCATACGCCGACTACGAGGGACGGTGTGTAGCCCACTGTCCATGCGTCTCGGTATTCCTGCGTCGTTCCGGTTTTTGCGGCGGCTTGCCGGTCGGGAAGCCAGAGCGATCCCCGTGGTTGGAATATCCCAACTCGTGCGTCGTCGTCGGAAAGAACGTCATTTACGATTCGCGCGGCCTCGGTGTCGAAAACTTGCCGCGGCTCGGTTTTTGTCTCTTCTAAAACACGTCCTTCCGCCTCAACCTTGAGGATTGCGCGGTGTGGGGCAAGAAGGCCATCGGTTGCGAGCGCTCCATATGCCGATGTCATTTCAAGGAGTCGTACCTCCGCCCCGCCTAAAACCAACGAAAGTCCGAATCGTGAGCGGTCTTTTAGGGTGGTAATTCCGGCCTGTTCGGCGTTTTGAATAGAGCCTTCGATGCCTGCAAGATACAATGTTTTAACTGATGGAACGTTTAGTGACTGGGCAAGGGCCTTGCGGAGTGTTACCGGACCACGGAATGTTTCATCGTAGTTTCCCGGGTGGTAACAGTCTTCTGTTTTCACGCGCGGATCTTGTGGTCCACCGTCTAAGGAACAGAGCGGATTGAATTCGGTGGGAATGTCGAAAAGCATGGTTTCCGGTGTGTACCCCTTTTTGAACGCGGTTAGGTAGATAAACGGCTTGAACGCAGAACCCGGCTGGCGAAGGCTTGTTGCGACATTGACCTTCGGATCAAAAAAACAATTAATCCCGGGAGCGCAGCCGGCGGGGAGCGGTTCTGCCTGGTACCAGTCGCGAGAGCCGACCATTACGAGGATGTCCCCGGTTTTGGGGTCTACTGCAGTGAGCGCCGCGTTGTATGCCTTGATCGCCTTCTCATTGAATTCCGCTCCTTCCTTTATAATTTTTTCCGCTTCTTCTTGCAGCCGCCAATCAAGCGTCGTGCGAATCACGAGCCCGCCCTCCTCAAGCGCCTCTTCCCCGTACTTCTCAGCCAAAAGTTCTTTCACGTACATTACGAAGTGAGGGGCGCGAATACCCGTAGCACCGACCCGGATGTTTATTTTTTCCTTCTTTGCTTCTTCGGCCGCGTTCTCGGTGAGGTAGCCAAACTCGGCCATTTTAGCAAGGGCCCCGTTTTTACGCTCCATGAGCTCGTTGGTGTGGTTTAAATAGTATGTTGGGGCCTTCGGGAGTGCGGCGAGGGTGGCGGCTTGGGCAATGCTGAGATTTGGCGTTGAGGTGCCGAAATACGTTTGGCTTGCCGCTTCAATGCCATATGCGTTTGATCCGTACGGAATCTGGTTCAAATAAAGGTGGAGAATCTCATTTTTTGAGTAGCGTGATTCAAGAAGGATGGCAAGAAGCGCTTCTTTTATTTTTCTCTGTATCGTTCGCTCGCGGCCGAGTATGGAGTTTTTGATAAGCTGTTGCGTTATGGTTGAACCGCCCTGCCGGAAGTTTCTGGAAAATATGTCGACAACGAAGGCGCGGGTAATACCGCGGAAATCGATGCCCCCGTGTTTATAAAAACCGGAGTCTTCAAGGACGATCGTTGCGTTTTTTACCGCTGGCGGTATCGATTCGAAGGGTATTATCGTTCGTTTTTCTTCTCCATGAATTTCGTAAAGGAGTACTTCCCCGGTTCTGTCGTAGATCCTTGTTGATTCCGCAACCTTCCGTTCCTCAAATTTTGCGGGATTGGGCAGGTCGCGGAGGAGTAATGCGAGCGCAATAGCTCCAAAGACCGTGCCGACGGCAAGGAGGGAAAGGAAAAGGACGGCTGTTCGGCGGGCAAAATTTTTCTTGCGCATGCTCGAAATATACTGGTTTATTGCGGAATCTGCAACGGAGAGTTGCGAAAAAGCAGTAGCACCGTACAATGAAAAACATGGAATCGAAAGTTGATAAAAAAGCGGCTGGCCGGATACTGACGGAGCGGGTCGAGGATGTTATTGAGCGCGAATCGCTTCAGAAGAAGCTCTTTTCCGGGAAAAGGCTCGTGGTAAAACTTGGAGCAGACCCATCCCGTCCTGACTTACATTTGGGTCATGCGTTGGTGCTCCGGAAGTTGAGAGAGTTTCAAGATCTCGGCCATAGGGCGGTTTTTATCATTGGTGATTTTACCGCAATGATCGGCGACCCTTCAGGAAAGGCCGATAGCCGCGAGCCGCTGACCCGTGAAGAAGCGCGCGCAAACGCGGAGACTTATTTTGATCAGGTCGGGAAGATTGTTGATCTGGAAAAAGCGGAGGTCCGCTATAACAGCGAGTGGTTTTCAAAAATGGACCTTGCCGCGTTTTTGCCGATTGCGGCGAATTTTTCATTGCGGCGGATAATGGATCGCGAGGATTTTCAAAAAAGAATCAGGGCTGGCGGGGAGGTTGGTCTCCACGAGGGGTTTTATCAGGTATTTCAGGCGTATGATTCAGTCGTGGTGAAAGCCGACGTGGAGCTTGGCGGTCGGGATCAGCTGGTAAATATGCTTGCCGGGCGCGAGCTCCAAAAGAAAGTCGGCCAGCCGCCACAGGATATAGTTATCGCGCCGCTTTTGGTTGGTCTTGACGGAAAACAGAAGATGTCAAAATCTCTCAAGAATTATATCGCTCTTACTGACAACCCGCGTGAAATGTTTGGGAAAGTTATGTCTGTTCCAGACTCGTTGATTTTCCAATACGCCGAACTTGCCGCTTTTTTTGATGAGAAAGGGCTCAAAGAGGCCGCATCACTTGTTAAGAAGGCGCCCTTAGCGGCAAAGCAAGATGTCGCTAGTCGTATTGTTGGGCTTTACTGGGGAGAAGGCGCGGCAACAGAGGCGAGGCGTGCGTTCGAAGCGCGATTTAGCCGGCATGGGAAAGGGGGCGGCGCCTATGAAGAAAGGACGGGTTTCAGCGGGTTTTCAAATTTAAACGACGTAGTTTTGCTTCTCGGCGGCGCGCGTTCCAACTCTGAAGCGCGGCGGCTTATTTCGGGGGGGGCTGTTGAAGTTGACGGAGTTGTTATAAAAGACCCTAAAAACCGTATCGACTTTTCGAAGGCACATCGTTTCCGAATCGGCAAAAAAGGGTTCTTTAAAACCGTGCCGCAATAAAACACCCCGGCGTGCCGGGGCGTTTTATTATTCTTCGTTGCCGTCCTCTCCTCCCGCTTCGCCGTCGTCTTCTTTCTCGTCTTCGTCCTCGTCTTCGTATGAGTCGTCGTCGTAGTATTCGTCGTCTTCTTCGTCGTCCTGGTTTATGACAAAAATCGGACTGACTCGCTCAAAAGTATCTAACATACGCGTTATGAACGTATTTTTCGATATTTTGCTTTTTGTTGTTAGTCGACCTTTTTCTTGAAAAGAAACGAGAATCAACTTTCTCGATTTCTTACTTTCCGTCTTTGTTTGCCTGCAGGGCCGTGAGGGCTATCGCAATTGCGTCAGTGATGTCATCAAGCGCAGGAAGGGCTGCCTGTTTGAGAATCAGGCGAGCCATGTCTTTAACCTGACGTTTGTCGGCTTTTCCATATCCGGTGACAGCCATTTTTACCTCACCCGGCGTATACTCGCATACCTTAATGGAACGTTCTGCGGCCGTCAAGAGAAATACCCCCCGCGCTTCGGCGACCGCGAGCGCTGTTCTTATATTCTTCGAAAAGAAAATTTTTTCAAGCGCGATAATGTTAGGGCTGTGGATATCTAACAGTTGAAGAAGGTGTTTCCTCACGGATTTGAGACGTTCTCCTTGTTCCCGCGCCTCCGGCTGTATTGACCCCGCGTCTATGAGGATTGGGTCGCCGGTTCGTTCGTTTTTTGCAACCACCGCATACCCGACGATGGCGGTTCCGGGATCAATGCCAAGGATAGTCATATCATATATTAAGTGTTAAATCCGAATTAGGAATCAGGAATTAAGAATCGTGGAGATGAATGATACAAAAAGAGGTTTTTGTTCCCGGTTCATAGTTCGTTATTCATCATTCATGTTCGTAAACACTTCCTGTATGTCGTCGTGTTCGTCGAGTTGCTCTTCAAGTTTTTCAAGTTTTGCCTTCGCTTCCGGCGGAACAGAGATTGGGTTTTGGGGCACATAGTCGATGTGCGGCTCCCCAGCCGGTATTTTCTTTTCAGCAAGCCGCGCTTTGAACGTATCAAGGGCTGCCGGATCAACATACGCCGTGTATCCTTCGGCGAACTCACGGACATCTTCTGCGCCGGCCTCAATGAGTTTTAGCACAAAGTCATCTAAGGGCCGCGCGATTGTTTCCTTTGGGAAGTCAACTGCACCGGTTTTTTTAAACATCCAGCTTACACTACCTTCTGCGGCGAGCTTCCCGTCGTTTTCGGAAAGGAGATGTTTTATCTCGTTCGTGGTCCTGTTTCTGCTGTCGGTAACGCCGAAAATTAAAAGCGCAGTGCCTTCCGGGCCATAGGCCTCGTAACGCACTTCTTCAAGGTTTTCCTTGGCTCCTGCTCCCGCGGCTCGTTCTATGGCCCTCGTTACGTTTTCTTTCGGCATTCCTGCGGACCGCGCCGTCTCCACTGCCATGCGGAGCTTTGGGTTCATTGCCGGGTCCGCCCCTTTTTCTTTTGCGGCAATGCTGATGAGCCGCGCCATTTTCGAGAAAATCTTTCCTTTTTTGGCGTCGGTAAGGGCTTTTTTGTGTTTTATCTGTGCCCATTTTGAGTGTCCGCTCATGTTACATAACCTACAACTTATATCAGTATATCGCAATTTTTCTTGACTTTTTTCTTTCTATGGTGTATAATCAAAGCATCTTTGAAAACTGAAGAATTCGTTACCCCGAACCCCCAACCAACAGGAGGAACGAGAGATGCAGAAAAAGAGCTGGACGGACCGATTCGTCGACATCACCCCACGGATGGCGGCTCAGGCCGCCTTCGTCTTCATCGGTGAGAACGCCGAGAAGACGCGGCAAATCAAGTGGCCGGCAACCCATGTGCACCACGAGGAGCCGCGCATGCGCGGCGACAAGCGGCTGGACGCGACCACGAAGGTCTACCTTTTCGGGATGACGGACATCGAGTCCGTCATGGCGAGCTTCCGGTTCGCCGACCTCGCGGCTCAGATGATCCAACTCGGCGCCGTGGAGGCGTACGTCGAGTGGACCTTCATGCGGCGGAATGCCCGCGCGGTTTGCGCCCGGGCGTCCGAGGACGCGGTCTGGGGATTCGGCCGTCCGCACCCGCGGAAGCCGAACTTCAAGCCGCATGCTGACCTCGCGGGCCCGCTGGTCGACTACCGGCCGAGCATGAAGGAAGGGTGGGTTTTCGAGCCCGTGGTCATGAAGGTGCTCCCGTCATTCGGCGAGGAGTACGCGATGGTGCTCGCGTCGGAATGGAGCGCCGATCAGGTGGCCATGGTCGCGAGCGACGCGACGGAACTCCCGCCGCACCTCGCGGAGTACCGGTTCAGCGGGACCGGTGGTGCCGCAGAGTCTCCGTCAGAGTAACGACGGAGAGGCAAGAGTGGCCTTGCCAGTAATCTAGTGTTAATGAAGCCCGGTGTCACTACCGGGTTTAGTCATTTACGGCGGGGTTAGTTTTCTTGTCGGCTCCGATATTGCAGCGCTTCCAACATATGATTTTCTTTAATGCTTTCCGACTCTGCAAGGTCGGCAATGGTACGCGCAACTTTGATTGTTCGGTAATATGAGCGCGGAGACATCGAGTGTTTTTCATACGCTTCGAGGAGGAGCGCTTTGACACTTTCCGTAAGCGGGCAGTGTTTTTTTATTTCCCGAAGTCCCATTTCCGAATTCGTAAAGATTTTTTGGCCGATGAATCTCTCTTTCTCTATTCTTCGCGCCCGCTCGACATTTTTGCGGGCCTCGGCAACAGCGGTATTGTCGGCTTCGTCAGGCGTTTCTTCGTCAATCTTTTTTATTTCAACCTTTGGAACATCAATAAAAAGGTCAATCCGGTCAAGAAGGGGCCCGGAAATTTTTCTTTGATATTTTGTGATTTGACCGGGCGTACAGACGCATTCATGCGGCGGGTTGTTTAGGTGCCCGCACGGGCATGGGTTCATTGCCGCAACAAGGATAACATGCGCTGGAAAAGCAACGGTTCCTTGCGCCCGCGAGACCGTGATGACGCGGTCTTCCATGGGTTCACGGAGTGAATTCAATACATACGATTGAAATTCCGGCAGTTCGTCAAGAAAAAGAACTCCGCGGTGCGCGAGAGTTATCTCGCCCGGCCTGATCGGGTTTCCCCCGCCGGCAATGGCGACCTGCGAGGAGGTGTGGTGCGGCGAGCGAAAGGGGCGTTCGGTGTTCACTTCCCCGTTTTTTAAAAATCCTCCGGCGCTATAAATTTTTGCAACTTCAATCAATTCTTCTTCCGCAAGCTCCGGAAGAATAGACGGTAATGTCCGCGCAAGAATTGTTTTTCCTGTTCCCGGCGGACCCTGCATAAGGAGATTGTGGCCGCCGGCCGCGGTGATTTCTAAGGCGCGTTTTGCGTGCCCTTGTCCTTTTATAAGGGAGAAATCGGATCGGTTGTCCTTTTCCGCCTTTTCCGTTTTTTCCGCAAGATATGCGGCAATCGTTTTTTTGTTTTCGAGGTCATCGAGCAGTTCAAGGATATTTTTAGTTTCTTTTATCTCAATGCCGGAGACGAGGGAGGCTTCACTTCCGTTTCCTTCCGGCACGTAGAGTGTTGCAAAGCCGGCATTTTTCGCCGCGATTGCCGCGGCAAGCACTCCACGGACCGGTTTTACCGATCCGTCGAGTCCCAGTTCTCCTAAGAATATTTTCTTTTCCGGATTAAATTTTGTTTGGTCAGATGCGAGAAGGTACCCGAGCGCGATCGGCAAATCAAACGCCGGCCCCTCTTTTTTGATGTCGGCCGGCGCAAGGTTTACGATAACGCGATGCGGTTTTTTGTGCGGAGCTCTCCCGCCGATGTTTTTTATTGCCGCCCCGATGCGCTCCCGCGACTCCTGGATTTCTTTATCGGCAAGCCCCACGATGGAAAAAATGTGAAGACCCGGAGAGAGGTCAACTTCAACCGTTATGATTGTCGCATCAAGCCCCGTAAGTTGTGCTGAATAGAGTTTCACCATGAGCATATTCGTAGCAAACAAAGGTTAGGTCTGTCAAAACTTAACTCCGCAGCATATAATTAAACCGAAAAGGTCGAACTTGTTATTAACGAGATCGTCGCAATATGCAAAGAAAAAAAATTAAAAAACTCCCTGCGCTGATGACCCACGCTGAATCTTTGAAGCTTTTCAATGAGATCGTCGCAATGCGATTAAAGGGATTATCGGCACGTCAAAAGCAAAGTTGGTGGGACTGCTTTGTAGAATGTCTTGGCGTAGAGAATGAGGCAGTTAAGAATTGTATTGCCGGATGTACAGCCCTTTGTATTGCAAAGCCCCCGGTGTGCGGAGGTTGTATCATCGCGTGCGGCGGAGTGGCTTGGTACAAAATTTTTAAGTGCTTGTGGAAATGCTCATAGCTGTAAAAGTGTGTGCTTAGCGAAAAAATAACCTCATTGGATGAGGTTGTTTTTTAAAGGTGCTTTCAAGGTTATTAGCATCGCGGTTGGGCTTTACTTAAAAGGTAAGCCAAAATCAAAACAGCATCTCTTAAAAAGAGCGCCGTTAATTACAACACTAGAACTAGAGCGTGTCTAAATCGCTATCAGGGAAGTTAAGTAATAAAAATTCTATATTTTCTGTTTTTTCTTCCGGAAAAATTTTTTCCAGCGTTTCCGGCGCTATTTTTATTAAACCTTCTGTTGATTTCAAAAGGAGTTGTTTTTTGATTTCCGGGTCGAAATACTGTTCCGGTCCGCCCGACGGTTTTCCATCCGCGAGCCATTACTTATAGTAAGTGAGGATCTCGCGCATAGGAACATAAACAAATTTGGTATCGTCAACTGGTTGTCGTGTCACGCTGCTTCTTTCTCTAATTTCCTCGCGCATTGCTTCAAAATCCTTCCTTTTTTTAGCACGTGGTTTTCTCGCAATATTGATTGTTAGTTGAATTCCAATCCGCTTTCTTTTGTTATCCTCGTAATCTTTTACCGACATGCCGTTATCAGCTACCGCAACCCCCCTGAGCCATCTTTTTTTCCTCAATTTAAAATCATATTTAAGTTCTACGTCTTCAAACGCAGTTGATCTTTCTACACCAAAACCTACACTCGGGTGGTTAAAAGATATCCTTGTTAAGAGTTCGCGGCATGCTCGCTCAGACACTATCCCGCGAACGTTACCATGTTGCATTTCGCTCAACAACAAAACCTCAAGGTCTTTTTCTCCAACTCGTGAACCTACTGCCGAAATTCCTTGCGTTGCAAAGAGCTCCTCATCGTACAGTTTTTCAACGTCACGGCGCGCTTCATTTATTAAAATTCGCTTTGCGATAGCGCGAAAAACAGAATACGGCATTTCACCATCAGGGGTATATGTTATACCCCACGCGTAGTCTGAAACAACATCTCCGATCCCGAGTACTCTTTTTTGCCCGCTATTATCAATGACGTAGAAGCTCTTTTTGTCGTCGTCATAAAATAAAGTTTGCCTTTCCTCCGAGTTAAATTCTTCTATTTGTTTTTCTTCGTCTAGTGCCCGAAGCGACCGAGAAAGTTGTTTAACGCGGTTTTTCTTTTTCGCCGTGTATTCTATCTTTCCCAAAAGACGCTTTTTCTCTTTAACCCGCACCTTCTCTCCACCTCCTATTCTTTGTCTGGGTCGCCTCTCAAAAGAAACTCCGAACCTTTCTTTCCACCATACGTTTCGTGCCTTATCGAAAAAGGACTGTTCTTCAGAAGTTAGGTCTCGCTCGTGAAGTATGATTGCCATCAAAACCCTCTGCATCCGTTCCGGTAGTTCGTCTTTTGCATCCAACATAATTTCTAAATAGCCGCGCTGGGTTTCTGCGGCGGTTTCTAACCCAGATTCTTTTTCTACAATTTTTTCTTCTGGCTCCGTAGACGGAGTTTCTGTCTGCGGAACATTTTCAATTTTTGGCCCACCTTTTATCTCCATTTTGTTGAAATTTTCTACGTTCCTATTATATCACGTTGGTAATAATCGGTATTGTTCTCTGGCGGAGCATTGACAAAAATTTTTCATTGCGGAGGTATAGCAACAAACCAACGAGCGAACAAAACAAAATAACGAAAATTCGCTTACTTCGAATTTCCGTTAATCATTTTGTGCGGTTCGCGAGAAAGGTTTGTCTATGCCGCAGCTGAAAAATTTTTGTTAATGCGAAGCGTGTTCTATGTCAGCCAGCGCCGCCGGATTTGCCTGAAGCCGCTCAAAAGGGATTTCGCCGCTGCACTTTGCGCAAACCCCATAAATGCCCTTTTCCATTCGTTCAAGAGCTTCATTTACTTCTTTAAGGCGGTCCTCCAACGCAAACTCTTCGGAAAGCTCTGCTCCGTATTCTTCGATTTCGTCCTGCCGTTCTTCAAGGGCGCCCGAAGAAAAGCTCGATTTTTCTCCCATTGACGGAAAACGGGCGTCCCAGTCCCCTTTCATTTTTGGATCTTTGGTTGCAAAGGACGCAAGCAATTTCTCCAAGTTTTGTTTTTCCGCGAGGAGTTTATTTTTCAGTTCGGATAAAATTTTTGGGTCAAGAGCCATGCGAATTTTATTTATGAGCCTTAGCGAATAACTATAAAATTCAGCACCCTGTTAAATAATTTCGCTGAAGGCGAAATTCCTCTGCCCAAAAAATCATAGATTTATTGGGCAGAGGATTTAACAGGGTAAAGGTTTTGTAACCAAAATTTGTTCGACATTTCTCCAAATTTTGGACAAAGCCCTTTACCGTGCTTCAAATAATCTATTAATTGTTACCTCCAACGCCTCTTCCGAGGTTGTTATCACCAAATAGCTTCTTGCCGGAAAAATGAAATAGCCGATCCCAACGTCTTGTTTTAAAGAGAGAAACCGATAATCGACATTCTTAAGTGTTTTGTCGACAAACGGGGCAATGATCGGTTCCAAGGTTTCTTCCAGAAGGAAAGCCTCAAGGTCTCGCTGAAGGGAGTTTTCTCGACCGAGCATTCCTGTAAAAGTGCGCGCGGTGTCGCGACTTGCGGTAATGAAGACCGTTTTCGGCCCGCTTGCTCCGTAGTAGATATAGAAAAAAAATTCATTCGAGAGGGAACTCCAAGTTTCTTGCAGATTTGTGTTGAGGATGCTGAGGAAGTTCTGCGTAGTAGCGGGCTGCCTTATTTCTCCGGCGCCTTTTATTTTGAAGTAAAGCCGTTTGAAAGAGCCCGTGCGTTCTCGCGCCGCCGCAGCCGAAGAAAGGGCTTGTCGTAATTGGGTAAGGTTGCCTGCAATCTCCAGTGCCTGTGTTTTTTCAACAGAGATGGGAGATGTTGGAATTTTTTCTTCCGCCGGTTGCGCGGGTGTTGTTGCTGGGGTGAGGGATTGGTAAACAAACCATCCGCCGATTGCAACAAATAATAGCGCCGCGACAGAAATAGCTATTACGGCAAGGGGTGGGATTCGCGGTTTTCGTTCGGCGGTTTCCGGAAGGGCCCCTTGCTGTTTTGTCATGATGTCAAGGAGGGAGGTTTTTCCTCCTTTCATGTATTCTGCGATGTCGGACTTCATGGTCCGTATTTTTGCCTCTTGTCGCGATGTTCCTGTTACCGCAGCATTTTTTGATTCGTCCTCGGGACGATTTTGTTGTTCTGGGGTTGGCATTTTTATTTTAGCTACAATACCTCGCGGCTTGCCGCGCGGATAAAATAGAGTAGAAGCTAAAATATCCTGAGCGAAGTCGAAGGATTACCACCTGATATTGATACCATGATGCTTGCATTGAGGGGGGGGGAAGATGAAATTATGAGCGTTTCTTTTCTAGCGCCGGTGATATCGTTCTGGACGATGCCCTGATCCGCGGCTCGGACCGCCGTCGTTACGGTGTTCAGGCCGCCCTCCGTCTGCGGCATGGCGCTCTATTTCCTCCGCGGTGTAGCGGTCGGGTACTCGTTTCAATGACAGGTTGACTCTGCCCTGTTCGTCTACGTCTTTAACGAGCACCGGGACGATGTCTCCCGGTTTTACTATATCAGACACGCGTTCCACTCTCCACGGCGCAAGTTCGGATATATGGACCAGTCCTTCCTGGCGCGGGCCTATTTCCACCATTGCTCCGAATTCAAAGAGGCGTGTCACTTTTCCCTCTAAAAGCTCTCCCGGCCGTATTTCTCTGGTGATGTTTTTAATAAGACCAACGGCTTTGTCGAGGGCCTCTTTGCTGTCAGCGGTGACGAAAACGCGTCCGTCGTCTTCAATGTCAATCTGGGCGCCTGTTTGAGCGATTATCTCATTTATGGTTTTGCCGCCCGGTCCAATGAGTGCGCCAATTTTTTCCGGGTTTATCTGAAGCGCGAGTATTCGCGGGGCGTATGGAGACAGTTCAGGCCGCGGGTGCGGCAATGTTTTTTCGAGCACATCGAGAACCTGTGTTCGTCCTTGCCGCGCCTGTTCGAGCGTCTTTTCCAGGATTTCCATATTTACCCCGTCTATTTTTACATCCATCTGAATTGCGGTTACCCCGTCTTTGGTGCCCGCTACTTTAAGATCCATGTCGCCGTAGTGATCTTCCGGCCCTTGTATGTCAGTCAAAATCGCATACCGCTGTTGTTTGTTGTCTGTTATTGGATTTTGGTCAATCATAAGCCCCATCGCTACCCCCGCGGCATGTTTTTTCAGCGGGACCCCCGCGTCCATCAGGGCAAGTATTGAGCCGCAAACGGATGCCATTGAGGACGAACCGTTCGAGGAGAGGATTTCAGAGACGATACGCATGGTGTACGGGAATTCCTCTTCTTTTGGAATAAGCGGCGTGAGCGCGCGTTCGGCAAGGGCGCCGTGGCCGATCTCGCGTCTTCCCGGACCGCGCATCGGCTTTATTTCACCGACGGAATATGGCGGAAAGTTGTAGTGATGGATGAAACGTTTTTTCTTCCGTACATCCATGCCTTCGATAATGAGTTGATCACCCGGCGCGCCGAGAGTAAGGGTTGAAAGCGCTTGGGTTTCTCCGCGAATGAAAAGCCCGGAGCCATGGACTCTCGGCAATATTCCCGCGTCGGCCGAGAGAGGGCGGATTTCGTCAAGCCTTCTTCCGTCCGGCCGTTCTCCGTTCTCGATAATTCTTTTGTGGACGATCTTATCGATTTCTTCTTCCCAGAGATAGTTTATAGTATTTCCTGTGCCCTGCTCCGGGAAGTTCGTTTTTGCATGCTCGATCCATTTTTGTTTCAGTGCTTCGATTTTTGCGTTCCTGGCCGTCTTTTCTTTTTCCCAGAGCGCCTCTTCAAGCGGTTTCGAGAAAGCGCCGACAAGCGCATCAGCAAGCGGCCCGGTAGTATCCATAAGTTTTACTGGCCGTTTTGCCGGCGAAACAAAAGAGATGACTTCTTTTTCGAAAGCTATTATTTTTTTGATTTCTTCGTGTCCGAGGGTTATCGCTTTCAGCACTTCTTGTTCGGGTTCTTCGGAGGCCCCCGCTTCGAGCATGTTTATTTTTGATTCGGTCCCGGATACCACAAGATCGAGCGTTGAGGCGGCTCGTTCTTCAAAGGTTGGGTTGATGACAAAGTTGCCGTTGACCTTTCCGACTCGAACTCCTGCAACCGGGCCGTCCCACGGGATGTTAGAAGTTGAAAGCGCAAGCGATGCGCCGATAAGCGCCGGAATATCCGAGTCGTTTTGGTCGTCGAAAGAAAGGACGGTTGCGATGACCTGTACCTCATTCCGCATTCTCAGGTCAAATCGCGGGCGGATTGTACGGTCAATAAGCCGTCCTGAAAGTACGGCCTCTTCCGAAGGGCGGGTTTCCCGTTTTACAAAGCGGCTCCCAAAAATTTTCCCGGCCGCATAGAATTTTTCTTCGTATTCAACGGTCAACGGAAAGAAATCCCCTCCTTCGCGGGGGTCTTTCGCCATCACGGCGGTTACCAGCACCATCGTGTCTCCTATGCGCGTAACAATGCTTCCTGCCGCTTGACCGGCAAGGTTAGTAAGTTCGGCGGATAGTGTTTTTCCGCCGACTTCAACAGAGAATTTTTTAGACTGCATACGACCTGAAAGCCGCGCGTCGTGCCAGAGCGGTTGAGTAATCGCGACCATTCACTAGCTGCTAGTGCGCAATCGTGATTACTCCGCAAACTTTTTCGCTCCTGTCACTGCCGCGTGGCATTAAATTAATTTGTTAGCGTGTTCGCAGAAGAAATTTGGGTTCAGAACCAAGGTCGGTAAAATCATCAGCGGCCTCCTTTATTTTTTGCGAAGCGGTGCGGTCAAAAGCCATAACTTCTACCCGCCGCCCTCTTCCTTTCAAGTATTCTACGAGCGGAATGAAATCTCCGTCCCCGGAAACGATCACGAGCGTATCCACGATTTCCGACGTGCGAACGGCGTCAAGCGCCATCCCAACGTCCCAGTCCGCCTTTTTGGCTCCGCCGAAAAATTCTTGCAGGTCTTTCACCCGAATCTCGATCCCCGATTTCTCTAGTGCTTCAAAAAAAGCTTTTTCCTCTCCGGTTTTAGTGCGTACTACATAGGCAAAAGCCCTGATTAATTTTCTCCCGGCAACCGCCTCCTTTACCACTTCACGGAAATTTACTCTTGCGTTGAGCAGGTTTCTCGCCGAGTGGTACATGTTTTGGACATCAATGAAGACGGCGACGCGTTGTTCTTTGTGTTTCATGCCAATGTTGTCTAAATTTGCAAGCCCAATGTGCAGCAAATTTAACTACAACATTGAGCACCCTGTTAAATAATTTCGCCTCTGGCGAAATTCCTCTAACAAATAAACCTTTTGCTTTATTTGTTAGAGGATTTAACAGGGTAAAGGTTTGCTAACTAAATTTTGTTCGTCCTGCGGACTCCAAAATTTGGAGCAAGCCCTTTATTTTCTCAATCCCAGCTTTTTAATCAATGAGTTGTAACTTCTTGTATTTTCGCGCCTGAGGTAGTCAAGAAGTTTTTTGCGGCGCGCGACCATGCCCAAAAGCCCCCTGCGGGAATGGTTGTCCTTTGGATGTTTCTTGAGGTGGTCAGTGAGTTGCTTTATCTCCGTGGTGAGCAGTGCGGTTTGAACTTCAACAGAACCGGTGTCGGTCGGGTGGTCTTTGAATTTGTCCATTATCTTAGCTTTTTCTTTTGAGGTGAGCATGCGAATTTTGTTTGAATTTATGAGCGAAGCGAGTAAATGAAACTATAAAATTCAGCACCCTGTTAAATAAAACCTTCGGTTTTCTTTTGCCGCAGGCAAAAGATTTAACAGGGTAAAGGTTTGCCAACTGCGATTTCTGCGCCTACAGCTTGAAATCGCAGGCCAAGCCCTTTATAGCATACTTTTGCCCTTTTTACAACAGCGGCGGAAAACAAAAACCCCGCGTTGCGGGGCAGGGTGTTTTTACAGATATTGGCCCGTATTGATGGCTGGGTCCGCATTTTTTCTGAAAAGCGCGGAAACAGAAATGAGAGATTGTGAGAACCGTTGGACGAGCTGTTCTTTGTCGTCCGGTCCAAGGTCAACCTTTCGACTATATTCTCCGTTCCCGTTTTCTTCGTTTGAAGGATTTTGTTTCTGAGTAGCGGTTTCTGCCATTCGTATCTTTAAATAAGTGTGGAGTTCTTTGAGATCCTGCATAAACGGGGAATACTCGTTCGTTTCGGGCGGTGCAAGGAATATTTGAGCGATAATGTGCAGGACGGTTTGTACCGCGACTTCTTCCAAGAAGTGTTCTCTGTCGAGATCGCCGGATTCCAGCAAAATTTGGTATGGCGGCGGGAGGCCGTTCATTTTCGTAAACACTCTTTCAACCAAGGCCCTCGGATCCTTTAATGTTTCTACAAAGCTAAGGAATTGCTCCGGCACTACGCTGCCAAGCTGAGTGAATGTAGACAGCATAATCTTTTTCTTTCTCGGTTCACTCACTTGGGCAAACCGCGATTCGCCGAGCGCAAAGGACTCGGTTAAAACCTTCTTTAAAAATTCGTCCACCGGCATTGTGCGAAGTGCCATTTGGCCCCCCTTTAGTATTTTAAAGATCGTAATTATACCTTACGACAAATGCTAATATTTTTCAAGAAAGCCGAAGGTGGGAATCCTCTTCCTCTGAAATTTTGCGCGCCCCTCGATATAACTCGGGACAGGCAAAATTTCTCCCCCAGAGCCCGGGTTTCCAAAATCGTAAAGCAGTTTACGATTTTGGAATACCCTTCGATTCCCATCTTCACCTCAACCATCAAAAACAAAACCACTTTTTATAGGTGGTTTTGTTTTTGATAGCCGAAGATGGGAATCGAACCCACATTTCTACTTTACGAAAGTAATGTCCCGATTTTGTTCAAACTTTTGAAGCCAGGGGTGGGAGTCGAACCCACAACCTCTGCTTTACGAAAGCATTGCTCTGCCATTGAGCTACCCTGGCTGCAAAAGTTTGAACAAAATCGAGGATCCTCGATTCGCCAACCGCGCTCCGCGCGGGCGAATCGGGACTCTACCATTGAACTACTTCGGCACGCTATTCTTTTTTCAACGCCCCCTCAGTATACGTATTTCCTGGATTCCACAAGAGCCAGCCACTTGCTCTCGCGTCTTCTGCCGCTCTGATTTGCTGCCTAACCTTTTCGGCATCATAATAGATCCCGCGCACCGTATCAACCTTTAAGTCGAAATCTTGAATCCACGGCCGCAGCTTTGTTTCGGACTTCTTCTTCGTGTTTGCCTTGTTAATAATTGGCGGCTCTTTGCCCGATACGGCGCTCGTGTTCTCTGCTAAAATGGTGGCCGGTGCCGAAGTTGCAAATACGTCTTTTCCTGCGAGGAAGTCGGAAGCGATGACGAGTGAACGGTATACGACCTCATATGGGTGGCTGGAAACGACGTTTTCGGCAACTTCTGCCCGGTAGGGATAGTAGAGCGCCGGGAGACCCCGTTCGGCGTCGGCGGGGACCTGAAAGCCGCTGTAGTAGTGGCTTGGATAAGTCATAAAGGATATGTAATCAAAGGAGTCGCCCAAGTCTTCAAGCCGTTGGCCGATACCGAGATCGCTTTTTTGGATCGCTACATAACCGAAAAGGTCTGCCGAAAGAATGATTTGCGGTTTTTCTGTTTTTAATTCGTTTTTTAGGTACTGGAAAAAGTCTCGGAGTACCTCGTGCCGTTTTTTGGTCTTTTGATCAAACGTGGGATAAACAATGTTCGAAGTATCCCCGTCTGATGGGAAACGGATGTAGTCAAATTGGATCTCGTCGAAACCGTAGTTAATTGCTTGTTTTGCGACCGCGGCGGTATATTCCCATGCGCCTTGAGATGCCGGGTCGAGCCATGCATTTCCACGCTGGTCGAGCCACAATCGTCCATCTGCTCGTTTCAGGGCAAGCTCCGGACTTGCTTTTGCTTTGACCGTGTCGTTGAAGACAACAAGCCGGGCAATAACCCAGATACCTTTTTGGTGGAATTTTTGTATCAAGCTTCGTAGAGACTCCGGTAAAAATATTCCATCCGTTTCTTTTATATCAATCACTACGCCGTTTAGTTCGGTTGTCTCCAGGAGTTCGATGACGTCATTTCTAAGGCGTGTTGCCGCTCTTCCTGGATCGTTTGCGACTGTTGTTGTCATATACACTCCCTTTATGTTCTCGGAGCGCTCCCGAGCCTCTCTGATTAGCTCTTCTACGCTTTTTTCTTCTATCGCATCCGACGCAGTTAATTCTGATACTGCCGCTGGGAGGCTTTCGGGGATAAGGTTTTTAGTGAAGCGGAATGCAAAAAACACAATCACGGCGGTCGCGATGCTTAAAAACAAAAGAATTCTTATTCTTATTGGGTTCACCTTTTTAAGATAGGATGCACAATAATCATGCCCTTTCTGCCCTGTTCGACGCTTGCTGGCGACCCGGTCCAGTCGTGGGTTGCTTCCATTATATTGTTATAGCCGTATCGGAATGCGTTGCCGAATTTAGTTCCTGGCTCGTTTACAATGAATTCACTTGTTGCCTCGTCATAACCCCGGATAACCGCCATATGGTAGTGGGGCGGACTCGTAAAGTAGGGGTTTTCGAGAAGCTCGCCGGCGAGCGGCACGATGACTAAATTGCCGAGAGTTAACTCCTTTTTTATATTCTCAACGGTGACGTTGTCGTATCTGATTTCAAAGTTTTGGTAACGGTAAAATCCATTGATGAGCCGTCCGGTGTCTTCCAGGTTTGTGTCTCGGTGGTATCCAAAAACCCGCTCTTCAAACTGCACTTGCTTTAAAATTTCTTCTGCGGCGAATGCCGGAGTGAGTTCAAATCCGCGCGCCCAGGCGACAGCCATTAATACGGAAGTTTCTTCGCATGCGTCCTGCCATGGTTGGTCCCAATTTCCATACGGAGCCTGCGAAGAGAAAGGGACATCAAGTAAGAGTTTTTCTGGTAAAACTGCGGCGTTTTGCGACGGCACCGGAACTTTTGGTTGCTGTTCCGCGCTGATTTTTTTGTCAGTCGAGTTTTCTCCCCAAAAAGCCGGGTAAACAAAAAAACTAACCGCGGCGATAGTTGAAAAAATAATTACTCCAGAGACCCTGTTGTTTGCAAAGCGGTCCATCGCTACACCAAGAAGCATACCTATTTTACCTTAAAAACGCCAGGGTTTTGGTTAGTCTTTAAAGATTTGTGGTCTCTTCAGTCGGCGGTTGGTTAGCGGATAAAAAACCAAAAGCGGCCGGAGGGCCGCTTTGGAATTATTTTCGCGCGAAAATAATTATTGAACCATTTCTTTCAGCTGCTTTGCGGCGCGGAACTTCGGCGCAGTTTTTGCGGCGATCTGTATTTTTTCGCCGGTTCGCGGGTTGATTCCTTCGCGAGCCGCACGGCGGGAAACTTTGAAAACGCCGAAACCGGCGACTTTCACTTGTTCTCCTTTCACCATTGCTTTGGTAACTTCATCGAACATTCCATCAACCGCTTCTTGTGCCGCCTTTTTTGTTGTGCCGAGTTTATTCATCAGCCACTCCGCAAGCCATTTTTTGTCGTATTTCATCGTACTATTTTTTTGTGATTGCTTGTTTTCATTTCGACCTTTACCCGGGCTCGCCGGGATGGAAACCTAACAAATGCAGGTTTTCCACACTTTTTAAAGCATAGCAAAATGTTAGTATTTGCTCAATTTTTTTATTAACACCCCCGGGTATTTGTATAAAACAAGAGGCACGCCCAAAAGGGTTTTGTGCTTTTCAGCGTAATTGTTCCACGGCTATAGTGCGAAACGCCCAAGTTATCTATGCGAATAATGCCGATAATTCGTATAATTAGCATTTGTATTCGCATTGTTCGCGTTATTTACCTGGCAAAGTCAATCACCCTTGTTTCTCGTATCACGTGCACTTTTATTTCACCCGGGTACTTTAATTCGTTTTCGACGCGGAGGGCGATTTGGCGCGCGAGGTTTCGCGCTTCAAGGTCGCTGATTTTTTCCGGTGAAACGAAAATACGAATTTCTCTTCCGGCCTGGATGGCGTATGTTTTTTCGACCCCGTCAAAGGAGTTCGCTATTGCTTCAAGGTCTTGGAGGCGTTTCAAGTAATTTTCTACCGAATCCCTTCGCGCTCCGGGGCGACCCGCCGAGATTGCGTCTGCGGTTTGAACGATTATTGATTCCAGCGTTTCGTAGGGGTACTCCTCGTGGTGCGACTGCATCGCTTGAACTATGCGGTTGTCCACCCCGAACTTTTGCAAAATGCGCCGTCCGATTTCAACATGGGTGCCTTGAACTTCGTGGTCAACTGCTTTTCCGATGTCGTGGACGAGGGCCCCCTTTTGCGCTATGGCTTTGTCTCCGCCGAGTTCTTCGGCCAGCATCCCTGCCATGTGGGCCATTTCGATAGAGTGAGTCAGGACATTTTGTCCGAAGCTTGTTCTGAATTTAAGGCGCCCGAGAAGATGAAGAAGGCGCTCGTCGATGTCGAAGGCCCCTATTTCGTATGCCGCGGCCTTCCCCGCTTCGCGGATTTGTTTTTCTATTTCTGCTTTCGATTTTTCAACGAATTCTTCTATTCGCGCGGGCTGTATTCTTCCGTCTGCAATGAGATTTTCGAGCGCAAGCTTGGCGATGTGGCGGCGTACCGGGTCAAAGCCGGAAATCACGATTGCTCCCGGCGTGTCGTCGACGATCACTTCCACTCCCGCTGCGCGCTCGAATGCCCGGATATTCCTTCCTTCACGGCCGATGACCTTTCCTTTGATATCGTCCGAAGTAATCGGAACAGTTGTCGTGGTGACCTCCGATGTTGTTGCGGAGGCAAGCCGCTGAATGATTGCCGCAAGGATGTTTTTTGCTTTTCGTTCAAGCTCTTCCATTCCCGCGTTTTCAAGCTTTCTTATTCTTACCATGACGTCTTCTCCCGACTCCTTCTCTACTTGCTCGGTGAGCATTTTTATCGCATCTTCACGGGTCATTCCCGCCACCTGTTCGAGCTTTTTGGTTATCTCCTGTTTCAGCGACTCAATCTCGGTCTTTACGACCTTAACCCGTTCGATCTTTGAATCAAGTTCGCGCTGGCGCTCGTCGAGCTCAAAGAGCTTTTTGTCGAGCGTTTCCTCTCGGCCTCTTAGACGGTCCTCGGCTTTTCTTATGTCCTCTGTCCGCGATTTTATATCCCGCTGTGATTCTTCAATAATCTTAACGGCGCGATTTTTTGACTCAAATGTTATTTCTTGCGCCTCGCGCTTCGCGTCTTCTACAAGCTTTTTGAGTTTTGCCTCAATGGAGCTTTTTCTCCTTTGTGCAATAAGCTGACGAGTGAAATACCCTATGCCGATTCCGGCTAGGGCGGCGAGTGCTACAAAAACAAAATTCGCTGTTGTCATATTCAAACAGCGGAAAAAAAGCTCCTCGGAAAAGGATTAGAGATTAAAGATTGTTGCCGTCAGATTGTTATTACCGGCTATTTTCTCTGAATCGCGGCTTATTATGAATGTCCGGCGGCTTAAAACTTTGAAATGGTTTCGGTTGATAGGATTTAACGCCATATACAAAGAATGTACTTTCTTGCCTCTATACCTGACTATTTTGCCGATGGAGGCTGCGTTTCCGCTCCAGTTATTTTTCTGATTCTAACTTACATTACCGAATGTAGCACGAGCCGGTTTTTTTGTCCATCATATCATACACGTAACAATCATCATCCTTGACACCTTAAACTGCTTATGCAACAAATACCTAAAGAAAAGTGTATTAAAGTCTATGTTTTAATATTCTTTAAAAAAGGAGGAATCATTGAAAAAGGCCTTGTGCCTGAAAGATGTTATTAGGCTCGAAGAAAAATACGGAGTTGAGATCGGTAATAAACAATCCCTCTCTGTTGCCCACAAACTTTTACGCGAATTCAATAGATCAAGACATTTTAAGAAGAGTACAACAAAAAGATCAAAAAAGAGTGCTTAAGCACTCTTTTCTTTTAAATCGTCGTTGTTTATTAGCTAACCAGTCGATAATTTGTTTCGCATTGCGGCAAGCTCTTGTCCGTGCGACCATATGTCGCGGGCGATGATGGCAACCAGTACAGTCGTTGCAACAAAGGAGAATTGCAGTGCGGGTGTCAGGATCGTAAAGCTTCTGCCGAAGAATAGGAAAAAAGCATAGAACCCGTCAGATGCGGAAATGGCATTCGCCACGATATTTGCGGGCGAGATGTACTGGAGTGCCCAGGTAAAGAGGGCAACAAGGCCGGCGGTTTCTGTAGCAAGCGGTGCGGCTTTCCGGACAAACCAAATCGTGTAAACCCTCCGCATGATTCTTTTTTTTAGTTCTTTTTCCATCATAATTTTTATTTTTATAGCTCGCTGGTATGTTTTTGAGGGCCTCAGGAGACCGAGCGGGCATGGTTCGCCGCAAAGCGGCGAGAGCGAGGTCGGATGCGGAGCGAGTTCCACTCGCTGGGTGGAACGAGCGTCCCGAAAAAACATATCAGCGTGCTATACCTCACCTCTTTGTTCTAACACCTTTTTGATACTTTTTCTTGCTCTGAAAAGTTTCATCTTCAGGGCGCCCATGGAAAGACCCCCCTCTTTTGCTATGTTTCGATACGATTTGTCTTCGAGATAGTAGGCCTGTAAAAGCGACCGGAGGTCTTCGGGGATTTCTTCGAGGGCGGAGCTGATAACGCTTTCAATCCCTCTTTCGTGCACAAAACCGGCATGGACTCGTTGTGATTCGGTTACGGTAGGGTCATATTCTTCGGGAATGAGCATGGCGTCGTTCTTCTTTCTATTATAGTGGGTGATGGCGACATTCATGACGATCTTATACGCCCATGATTTGAATTTCGCCTTGTTTTTATCAAAGTGTTTCGCAAATCTGTAAATCTTAATAAAGGCCTCTTGAACGACATCCTCGGCCGCCTCCCGGTTTTTTACGACGCGTTGTGCTACGCGCAGAAAAGAGGCTTGGTAGCGGTCCACTAAAATTTCAAAAAGCCCCGGGCGGTGCTTTGCGGCCTCAAGGACGTCTTCATCGGTAAATTGTTCCTGTTCCCCCTCGGCGTTTTCTTCAAAGCCAAGGTATTCTGTTCGCTTTTTTGGCATCTTAGAAAAACAAAAGGCATTATTGAACGAACGCCAGCCAGTTTATATAGCTAGCACCATTTTTCAATAAAGCGCAATATTGACTTTGCAGCATTTGTATTGTGTTTCAAAACAAACCCTTGCAGGAATTTCGTTATTATGTTAGTTAACAATAATAAGGGTAGCCTTAACGGAAGAAAGGAGAAATCATGAATGACAGCACTGTTTTGATTGGATTGTTTGTTCTTTTATTGATGGCCGTCCTTTTAGGTGTTTTGCAGAGGTTTAGAAAGGCCATTATTAACTATTTTGACTTGTTTTCGGAGCGCCGAAAGCAATAAAATCAAAAAATTTTAGATCGGTCTGGTTGTCTGTGCGACAACCCTTTTTTTAAAAGGACGGTTCGATTTACGATGAATATAAATGGGCACATCTGGACTCGAACCAGCGTTCCCGGGCGTAGAACTGCGCCGCTTTCGGCGTGCTCGTTATGCCCGCTCGAAGCAAAGACATTTGCTTCTCGCCCTCTGCAATGCCTGCCCCGTTACAAATGGGCGTAGTAGGGATCGAACCTACGACCTTTCGCATGCTTGCCCGCCCAAATTTCTGAACAATGGACGGTGCAGGATTCGAACCTGCGGCCCCTGCAATGTGAATACAGTGCTCTACCGCTGAGCTAACCGTCCAGAAATTTAGGCGGGTGAAAAGCGAACGCTCTGCCACTGAGCCATACGCCCATATCCATTTGTAACGGGGTGAAAGTCCCGACGGCTCCGCCGTCGCGGATCCTCGATTTTGCAGCTCCGACGTCAAGCTGGAGGCAAAATCGGGACAGCGCTCTATCCCGGGCATGGTACTGCGCTGTCCGACTAAAGTCAGACTGCTCGTAATGCCCGCGAGAATCCTATTTAAACGGATTCTCGCCCAACTGAGCTATGTGCCCTTAACAACTAGAAAGCTAACATCTAAATCCCCAGTTTATTGATGATTTTTTCGTGGGGAGAGTCCAGAACATCCCGCACAAAGCGATCATTCATGTCGAGGCGGTAGCGGAACTCCGGCGTTGTCATCACCGAGTAATTGAGTTCTTTGCCGGTATCCGCCCGGAGTTTCTTGAGAAAAGAGTTGATACGGTCTTTTTTCAGTTTGTCTCCAACAAGCATGATGTCCGCCAAGGAGGAATCGCTTTTTATAAAAACGCCGGAAAGGAGCGCAACTTTTATATCGCCGAGAGAACGAATTCTTTCCGTGAGCCCGCCTCCTACAGAAGGGGCGGCGCGGGATACGAGATTTTTAAGCTCCGGATACAAGACGAACTCTTTATTTGCAAAAAATACCCGTTCACGCACCGTTTTTAGTTTTGGCTTTACGGTTTTTTTTCCTCGTCTTGTTTTTCTGGGCAGTTCAATTGTTTGTTTAGCAATTCTTGTGCCGACAAGGCCTATTTTGAGCAGTTTTTTGATTTCTTTTTGGAAGCGTTGCTTGTTTATCTGAGCGCTTGCCACAGCTTTTTCAATGCTAAATTCGGCACCCGGGTTCATAAGAAAAAGCTTCAGGGCGCTTATTTTTGACCGAGATTCAAAAAGTTGTTCAAGCACTTTGCCAAGCTGCATTTCAATGGCATTATAACAAGTTTTATGCTGCGTAACAAGTAAGAAAAAGACCCGCAGTACGGGTCAGAATTTAGTCGCAGTAAAGGGCAAGCCGGTGCCTGCGATGGGAGATTTTTTCGGAAATTTCTTTTTCGAGTGCGCGGGATACTCCTTTTGCCAGCTCGACAATTTTTTCTTCAGTCGCGCGACTTTCCGTCGCTCCCTTAATGTAGTCTTTTGCAAGCATGCGGATTTCGGTTTCTTCAGGGCCCCGCCGCAAGATTTTTAGCGCCTCGAGAAGCCCCCATAGTATTCCCCTGCGGGCAAACTCTTTCGCCAAAAGATTTACCGTCGACCTTGATGCGCCGAGTCTTGCGAATTGCACCATAAGGGCCGGTGCCGGAAGTTCAAGTGTGCTTGTGATCCAGGTTGTCTTTTTTGAGCGTGAAATATAGTCGCGGATTACCGCATCCACGGTGATTTTATTTGCTCCCAAATCTTTTGCAAGCGAAAGCGCGGAAGAGAACCGCGCCCCGGATGTTTCCGGATTAAACTCCCCAGTTCTTGCTTTTGCCGCATTATATCCTTGCGTCATGAGGGTCTGAATCACTACACTTACCGGAATCAGCCAATTTTTTTTCGCCATACCCTATCCTCCTCTCTTGATTGTTTATAGTAGCAATACACGAATGTTTTAAAAGCGAATCAAAACACCTACTAAGGTTCAGTCCACTAAGGCTTGTTCAATCTGTTGGGGTAGTTCTGTTTTTGCTCGTTCTTCACCCTTGGCTGTTAATGAGATCAGCCCCTCTTCGTTTACCGTGACAAACCCGTGATCCACCAAGTATCTTTTCAGAATTTGTTTTTCTTTCTCCGCTTTTTCTAATTCTACAAAACCACACACAAAGTTAGCTTTTTCTTCAGATTCAGCAAGTTTTCTGATTATGTCCTCAAATGTAACCCCGGCTTCAGCCAATAAAAAAATAGTTCTTGTAACTGCGTCAACCTGATGCTGAAGTACAACTTTAACCATTTCTTCAGTGGTGAGCCCTCTTGTTGTCGTCATGAGGCGTCCTCCCTTTTTAAAGATCTCTTTGTTCCTCGTGTATATACCACTTATATATGGTAATGAGCCCTATGTGCCAGAATTTTGTTCCGCCATCTAAGAAGTAGTCTTTTTCAAAAAAAGGTCTAAAATAAGGCTGCCATTTAATTTCCCAACGAAAGAGGTTTCCGTAACGGTCTCGCATTTTTGTCTCTCGTTCTTTTAATTTAATTTACTGCAAACAAAAATAGCACTACAGCGCTATTTTGTCAAAAGTGAGCGGGTAAGGGGAATCCTCTTCCTCCGAAATTTTGCGCGTGCCTCCGGCACAGGCAAAGTTTCTCCTCCAGAGCCCGGGTTTCCAAAATCGTAAAGCAGTTTACGATTTTGGAATACCCTTCGATTCCCCCATTATCACAATCATCGCAAATTAAAATACCCGTCGTAAGAGGGGTATTTTAATTTCCGATAAGTATATTTACGACTGCGCTCGAACTTACTTTATCAAAAATCTCTGACCAAAGGAAGCCGCCCCGCCGCCGCTCGCTAA
>JACPMF010000013.1 GCA_016186145.1 Candidatus Sungiibacteriota bacterium
AGCCGGAACTACTGTTATAATCGAGAAGCGCATGGAAAAGTCTCTCACAAAAATTTCTCGGAAGGTTCTTTTGAATCTTGCCGGCTCCGGCATATTAAAATTCACCCGCTCTACACAGGGATATTTCAGAATTTTGGAACCACGCGACGGAACTTGGGAACAGCTCGGCAAAAAATCTCTTTATTCCGCCCTCGCAGCCCTCTATAAGCAAAAACTTATTTCCATCGTTGAGACCCTTGACGGAATTACGGAGATAGCAATTTTGGATGAGGGACGAAGCGTTGCGGAGAAAGAAATCGCCTACGACTCAATCCCCCGCCCATCTCGATGGGACAAAAAGTGGCGCCTCGTTTTTTTTGATATTCCGGAAGAAAAGAAAAATTCACGCGAGGCGTTTCGCTACCATCTAAAAAAACTCGGCTTCACCGAGTTTCATAAAAGCACGTTTATTTTTCCGTTTCCCTGTACGAAAGAAATCGAAACGCTTGCAGCCCGATTTGGCATCAAGCCGAATATCCGCCTCGCCACCGCCGAATCAGTCGATTCCGAATTTGAATTCAAAAAACACTTCAACCTTCTTTAAACGCATTAGCTTGTGTCAATTAAAATACCGCGCTGCCTTGCAGCGCGGTATTTTAATTCCACCGCCCGCTGGTTTTCCTTCCCTCAATCTATTCTCAAATTCTTAAGAATTTGAGAATAGATTGTGAAGACGAATACCTGTACTAAGGAACCAGGTCGGAAGGTGAATCATCTGTGGTATTACCGTCAAAAACCACTCCCCCGCTGCCAACAGTCAGAACCGACGATCCATCGGCAGAAACGCCAAGAGTGTTTTGAGAAAATGTTACTCCGTCAATAACGGCATTTGATCCAAAAAGTGCTAATCCAACCGCAGGAGTTACACCCGGCGAGGATATGTGTTCACGAACAACCGATGACGATATTGTCGTTGTCGCGGAATTTTCAAGACGAATGCCGCCGTATTTATTTTTTTCAATCGTCGCGTTGCTGATATTTATGGCCGCGTTATTTGTCTGAATAGCGGCACAGGGGCCGTTGCAGTATGAAGCGCCGTAACGGACAATTAAATTATCCAGTGTGGAAGACGCCGCACCTGATGAAAAAAGAATTGTTCCCCAATCTCCGGCAGTCGGACAAGTCGCCACCGAACCCTCGGCGCCGCAAATGCCGTCGTTATTCGTATCACCACCGTATGCGTCATCATAAATTGAACTAAAAACAACCGGCGAAGAAACGCTGCCTTCAATTTTAAGCAAACCATTGATGTTAACGGTAAACTGGCCCTTGCTCTTAAACACCGCACCGGGCCTTACCGTTACGGTATTTCCCGCTTCAACCAGCGTTATATTTGAATTCGTCATTACATACGGCAGGTCTTTTTCATACGTATAGCTGGCGCCGCCAGCATTCACCTGGATGCCATTAACCCCGTTGCCGGAAACGGAATTGCCGGAAAAAACCGGCGTGCCGCCTGCAAATTTTATTGCATCGCCCGTATTTCCCGTAAACGTGTTTCCGGAAACCGTGTGATTGCCGCTTACCGAAAAACCGTTTTTGTTTATTTCAAAAGTATTGCCGGAGACCGTAACGCCCCCTCCGCTTGCCTGCAAGCCTCCAAAGCAGTAGCCGATTGACGCCGAACAGTTACTGCGAAAAACAGTGCCGCTCACTGTCCCCGACGAATTTAAAAGATACGCGCCGTCGGTATACGAATTTTCCACAACCGAGTTTTTTATATCAACCGGAGCCGAAACAAACGCGAGCATTGCCGTATCCTCGATCGGATTGCCGGCGCCGACCAACCCCCCGTAACGAATAAAAACATGGTTAAATGCACTCGCCTCGCTCGTATTCGCAATTTTGATACGCCGCCAATCTCCCGCCGCCGGCGTAGTTGACGTGCCGTTCAAATTCGTATCACCACCATATCCATCATCGTGAATGCTGGTAAATATAATCTTGTCCGCCGTAGTTCCTGCTGCGCTGATTTTTCCGGCAACAATAAATTCCGCATCAGCCCCCATCTTAATCACAACGCCCGGCTCTATAGTCAGCGTGATGCCTGCGGGAATATTGCACGATGACGATGCCGGAATAATAAACGGCGAATTTTCTTTTTTGAGAGTTTTGTTTTCCGAAAGCGAACAGCTGGGAGAGGCAATCAAATAGTTCCGGCTGTTTCGCGCCTTTGGCGTTCCGTTAATGGCCGCACTTTCAACATTGATGCCTGCTTTGATGTTCGCACCGAGGTCATGGTGCGTACCCCAATTGGATTGAATATCTCCCGCCGCCAAAGGGTCGATCCGCTCCATGGACGAATAGGTTATTGCCGACCCCGCGCACCATGCGTTGAAACAGAGTTCAGGCGTACGATCAACTTCGGCGCTGCCCCGCTGAAGTTTAATGATCAAGCCGCTGTTCAAAAGCCCGCTTGAACCAAAAGAAGAAGCGATATCGGCGGCAATATCGGCAACAACATTATCGTCTGTCCGCTCGATAAGATAAAAACCTTTAGCGGGAATCGCTCCGGCAAGCTGGATCGTATGCGAAGCGGTAGTCGTTCCCGGCGCAAAAAACGAAAGCGGCCAGCCGGAAAACTGGATTGCATAGTTGGTCGTATTATAAAGCTCGATCCACTCGTCTTTGTTCGCCGTAGCGCTTGAACCGGTTCCCATCCATGCGATTTCATTTATCGCGACAGGACGAGAAACAAATTCCACGGTTTTTGTTGATTCTCCGCTTTTATTGCCGGCGGCATCAACCGCTTTTGCTTTGAACGCATAAGAAGTTCTCTCGGCGGTAAGCGTAAACCGGGTGGCAGTCGCGGTTGTCGGTGAAAAGGAAAATCCTGCACAAGAAACGCCGGCAGCTTCACATGTTATTTCAAAATGGTCAGTATCGGTTGCTGTTGACGACCACAAAAGATTTAGGGTTGGATTAACAAGAAGGCATGTGTCTGTAGAAATTGAATACGAGCACTCGCTGATTGGAAAAACTACATCAGGAGGAGTAGTATCCGGATCCAACCCTGATTCTGGCTCTTCTAAGGACGATTCTTCGAGTGCCGGCGCTGCTCCTGCTCCGGCCGGAACACCACCGGAAGATCCGCCGCCCGATGGCAACCCGCCTGATTTTATTGCGGAATCCGGCGTTGGCGGCAATAACACTGGTGTAGAGTTTTCTAAACCCGCATCAACGAGATTTGCTTCACCTGCGCTTACCGAATCATTTTTCGGTTCGTTTTCCAACAAATTTTCCTCTACGCCATCAACTTGACTATCTACCGCCGCACTTTCTTTCGACTGTTGCGCCTCCGCCTCTTTCGGCGAGTCTGCCGCTTCCGTACCCTCCAAATCTTCAAGCGTTACCGAACTGCCATACAAAAGACCGGCCGTGCCAAAAATGGTTTCCTTAAAATTCTTTACGCTGTTTGTTTTGAACTCATTTATTTTTGCCGCCGCGGCAGTAAGCGGTTGAAAAAGCGATGATATGGCGCCGTACGGAGAAAAAACCCTTGTGGAAAAATACGTGCCGATTGTCCCTAAAGAATTCGGCGGGGATGGCGGCGGTTCTAACAGTTCCGGATTTTGTTTTGCCTTTTCCGCTTCACGGAAAAAGAGATCTATCACCCCCGCACCCGCAAGAACAGAACGGCGAGAGAGGCGAAAAAAGTATTCCATCAACAAAACTTCCTGATCAGTACCGATGAGTGTATAAATAATCTCATCAGAAGACTTTTTTGCAAAAGCCAAAAGATATTCAACTTCAGATTCATCTTTCCCAAATATGTACTTAACCTCCCCAACAGGAGTTATCTTACTTTCTACTCTGTATATTATCGGCTTTGAATACTTTTTATCCGTTATGGTCTCCTCACTAAAAAAATTCTCATTGCTGTATCTTGCCGTATAATCAAACGCTTCTCTCAAGCTAAAAAACTCTGGAGCTTGTGCCTTCTCCTTTAACAATTTCTCCGCAGTATCCAACCGATTGCTGTTTGTAAAATCTTTTACCCACTCCTCATAAGGACTTCCCGGATCTCCTGCCACATGCGGATGCGAATCGTTTCTTGTGTGATCCGGCACCGACATATCTTCAATCAAATGAAGAACATAACCGAGCGACTCAAACGCTTTTTCTTCGTCCCCATTCACATAATCATAAATCGCTTTCTGCCACGTGTGATTCCAACCGTAGCTGATAAAAAGATTTTGGCTGTCTTGATCCTCTGCCCATACCGGAGCGGGCAAAGGGACAAAATTCGCAATCAGCCGTTGAGAGGCCTCTTGCACCAACTCCTTGTCGTGCGGCCCGAGATGTTCGCCGGTCCAGCCTTCGCCCGATTGCGGATCGTAAAAATGGTTGATCCATCGCGGATTCGTGTCCTCATCAATGGCGCCTTGGCGCATGAGCGTTAAGAATCGCGCGTCTATTTTCTTGCCAGCTGCCGCAGAATTGTAAAACTCAACCATTTCCTCGGTAAGATCCGGGTGAGTATAATGCGGAGAATACGCAAAAGCGCTAAGGCTAAAAATCGCCAGCACAATACCGCCAATCGCAATGATTATTCTAAAAATCGCGGCCATAAATAGACCTTGATTAAAAAATCAAAGAGAAGTTATCTTCCAGATACTTGTCAGTTCGTTGAGGTCAAAAATTATATCCGAGGCATATTCGCCTGGTTCAAAAATCACAGGCATACCGAGCCGATCGTCAACTATTTTTTCCTCCAGAAAACTCGCATATCTAACTGTTGCCCGTTTCTTCCAATCATTATATTCATCCACCACCTTGATCCACTCTTTTCTCGCGCGCTCCCATTCTTGAATTTGCCCGGCCAAAATGCCGTCATCGCGCATTTTCTCAAATTTTTCTTTGTACTCCGTCTGCTTCCGAACAGCAAAATACTTGCTCGCAAGTTCAATATCGCCATTTTTCAGCGCGTCAAGAAACATGTCAAAGGTTTCCTCCGGCGTTTTGCCGCCGTAAACATCCTCGCGATACGGCCGCTCAAGCTCGGCAATCGCCTTATCAACCTGATACTTCTGCCAGTAGCCGGGCGCATACAGGGCCGCGGCCCCCAGTAAAATCAACACCGCACCCCCGCCCAAAAATTTAAAAACAGTTTTGTTGATCATAATTTTTTCCTTTCCAACTCCACCTTCTATTCCAATATTCTTAAGAATATTGGAATAGAATTTTGTTATATAAAAGCGAAATGAAAACCAACCGGCTAGACCACTTCTACTACTCCAATTCTAATATTCTTAAGAATTTAAGAATAGATTTACCGAGCGGTGCAAGCGCATGCCGCACTATATTTCCTTCGTAACGCTTAAAAACAAGGCCGGCAATTGCAAGGCGCCGCGTATGTTCCGAAGCCGTTTTCATGTTGATGCGAAGAACTTCCGCGATCTCGAAAAGCGACAGCTCCGATTGGCGATCCAGCAGCTGCAAAATTTCGATGCGGCGGTGATTTGAAAACCCTTTTACAATTTTCTCCAATTGCCGCGGTTTTTGCATATCACCATTCGTAACGCGTGCCATTTCTCCTGTCAACTCTCCTGTTAACTACTTTAATCCATAACAGTTATTGCGCGAAAACGCCCAGCGAAGAAATCAACCACGCTTTATCTATTCTCATATTCTTAAGAATATGAGAATAGAATTAAACGGCAAACTCGCTGAATCATCGAGGCCGCACTCAAAAATAGCACTGCCGTTGGTCGACGAATTAATCCGATACATTCAAAAACCCGCGAGGGCGGGTTTTTGAATGCAAATTTTCTCATACTCGCCTGCATAAACGCTAGAAATCTCCTCCGTGCGGCATCGCAGGCATGGGAGGATCTTTTTTGGGAATTTCAGCAACAACCACTTCCGTCGTCAGAAGCATGGCAGCGACTGACGCGGCATTCTGCAAGGCCGAGCGAACAACCTTTGTTGGGTCCACAATGCCGACTTTAATTAAATCCTCGTATTTCCCCAATTCGGCATTGTATCCCATATTTCCTTTCAATTTCTTAACCTCTTCGGAAATAATTCCGCCGTCTTGTCCGGCATTGGAAGCAATCTGCCGAAGCGGCGCATCAAGAGAGTTTCGCATGATTTCAATCCCCACGCGCTCATCAGCGCTCAACTTTCCTACCTTTAGAAGATCCCCGACCGTGGAAATAGCGCGTATAAGGGCAACGCCGCCGCCCGGAACAATCCCCTCTTCCATAGCGGCCTTAGCCGCCTGAATTGCATCTTCGATCCGCAATTTCTTTTCTTTCTGTTCGACTTCCGTCGGCGCGCCGACTTTCACTACGGCAACGCCTCCGGAAAGTTTTGCGAGGCGCTCCTGCAATTTCTCTTTGTCAAACTCAGAAGTTGCCCTCTCGAGCTCGATTTTAATCTGCTTGATCCGCTTTTCGATTTCCGTTTTCTTTCCCTTGCCGCCGACAATAGTCGTTGTTTCTTTCGTTGCAACCACTTTCCGCGCAGCGCCCAGCATTTCAACATCCGTGCTTTCCAGTTTCAGTCCAACTTCTTCACTAATCACCTTGCCGCCGGTCACTGCCGCAATATCCTGCAGCATTTCTTTTCGCCGATCGCCGAAACCAGGAGCTTTCACCGCAAGCGCGTTAAAGCCGCCCCGCAGCTTGTTTACAACGAGCGTGGCGAGCGCTTCTCCGTCGACTTCTTCGGAAATAATCACAAGTTCCTTGTCGCCCGCCCGTGCCAGTTTTTCAAGAAGCGGCAGAATTTCCTGAATACTCGATATTTTTTTATCAGTTATCAAAATCCGCGCATCCTGATGGACCGCTTCCATTCGCTCGGAGTTCGTGATCATATATGGCGAGATGTAACCGCGATCAAATTGCAAACCATCGACAACTTCTTTGGAAACGCCGAGCGTCTGGCCGTCTTCAACGGTTATCACCCCGTCTTTGCCGACTTCATCAAAAATGCTGGCAAGGAATTCTCCGACTTCCGCATCTTTCGCCGAGATTGTCGCCACTTGCGCGCGTTCATCGTGCGTTGATATCTTCTTGGACATCTTTCGCAATACATCAACCACGGCCTCTGTTGCCGTTTCAATGCCGCGCTTCATACCAACCGGGTTCGTGCCGGAGGCGAGATTTTTTAACCCCTCGGTGATAATAACCTGCGCAAGCAGCGTTGCCGTGGTCGTGCCATCGCCGGCTACATCATTTGTCTTTGTCGCAACTTCCTTTACGAGCTCCGCGCCAAGATTCTCGGTCTTATCTTCCAATTCAATCTCTTTGGCAATCGTCACCCCGTCATTAGTGATCGTCGGAGAACCGTAGCCGCGGTCAAGCACAACATTGCGCCCTTTCGGACCAAGCGTCACCTTCACGGCATTCGCCAGTTTATCAACGCCGCTCTTTAACGCCTGGCGCGCTTGTTCGTCAAATAAAATTTGTTTTGCCATACTGTTAGAAATTAAGAAATTGGGAGATTAAAAAATTTTCTTTACTGCTTAAATTTCCCACTTTCTTATTTCCTTAGTTTCTAGTCTAAAATGGCGAGTATGTCTTCTTCTCTCGCAATCAGATATTCTTTTCCCTCGACCTTTAATTCGGTGGGGCCATATTTGGTAAAAAGTACCTTATTGCCTTTCCGCACCGATAACGGCTGGCGTTTGCCTGAATCAAGCAATTTGCCATCACCCACGGCAACTACCGTTCCTTTCATCGGCCGCTCCTTTTCCGCGGTCTCCGGAAGATAGATGCCGGTTTTTGTTTTGCCCTCTTCTTCGGAAATCGGCTCAATAAGAACCCGGTCCCCAAGAGGACGTATAATAACCTTCATATGTGTACTTACAACCTATCACCTACAACCAACAACACCGTCGTTCGTTGTGAATTGTAAGTTGTTAGTTTTCTACTTAGCAGTCCGACCTTATGACTGCTAATTTTAGTATTTTACTATTACCTTATCCACAGTCAAGTGGTAACAAAAAAGACGGAATGAAATGCACCCTTATTGAGGGGTGCAATTTTCAAAAATTTCTTTCGGCACCGCAATGCCTTTCGCCGTAAGAAAATCGGCAATCATCCGTTTTACTTTTGTCGGGCAATGCTTATTTTCAAAAACCGATTTGAATCCGCGGCTGATGCTTACAAGCTTCTTTCTTACCCTAAAATCCGTCACCTGCCTCGTTACTACCGAAAGCGGGATATATCGGTAGTACTGTCGGCGACGATACGGCAATTTTGCAGAAACAGCTGCTTTTGGGTTCAACCGGCGATAATAAGCTCTTCGTTTCTTTTTACTGGAAGTAACCTGCACTATCCATACGATAAAGTCGGCGCCGCCCTTTCCTAAAATATGATCAATTCCTTCCGCGTCAAGAGGCGGCGGCGCGCGAAACCAAAAATCAATTTCGCCATCAGCTGTAAGTTTCGCAAGCTCTTGGTCCACCCTTTTCTCTGCAATCGGGCCGTAGTTTACCGGCTGAACTTTCCGCCGTCGATCCACGCCGCTCCCCCTGCCTGCACGCCCTTTAATTGTCAAGGCACCTCGTATCAGTATACCCACGCCCATTGAATTTTTGCAATAAAAATGGGAGGGTAAACTCGAACAAGTTTCTTTGAAAAAGGAGGAACCCCAGTGGAAGAAGCCGGACTTACCAACCAATTAACGAGCGGGGAAAAGAAATCTCGGGATTGGGTTCTTTTGCCCATAACCCAGCCAATTTGGTGGTCAGCGCTCCCCGTGCGCTGGTTTATTTCGTGGGCCGCCGGACTCATGTTTGGGCAGGAAATCCGAAGATTCCTCTACCAAAAAATACTCACGCCGGCGAACATGCTTACCGGCGCAAGAGTTGCCCTCCTCATAAAAGCAGTATTCATGTTTTTCGAAGACGCGGCACTTGCGCGACAAGTTGAAATCCTTTTTGTTGCCATCACCACGGACTTTTTTGACGGACCGCTTGCGCGTAATAACAACGAAGTGACCGAGCTTGGCACCTATATGGACCATATCGGCGACTGGGCCGTAATCACATGGGTCATGTTCCTCACCTTATGGCACGGTCCGTTTCTCCTTCCGGCGATTCTCTATATAATGGCGCTTGCCATTATTCCGATTCTCTTTGCCATCTACGCCGCCCGATTCAAAAAGTGTTATGACCATGCCGCGTCATTAACAGACAACATAAGCGGCTTCGCCACCGAAGAGCTCCAAACCGACTGGTGGGGGCGCATCCAATTCGTTGCGCTTTGCATTGCAATCTTCGGCACCCTCTTTGAATCCGCCGCATTTGATCAAAGTTTTATTCTCAACGGATTCATAAATGCAATCCCGCACGAATCCCTCATCTCAATTATCGCCGGCGCGTTTGGGGTATTTCTGATTCTCGGCGGATACAACATCCGGGACGCCATCGACTATTCGGAAACGCAGGTCAAGAAATTCCGCGAAAGAATGCGCAAAATAAAATCCGGCTCACCCCGTTAGAAATAGGACGCGGACTAAGCTATAATATAAAAACCACCGATATTAATCGGTGTTTTCTTTTGAAAATACTCTTTGATTTTAAGGTCTACGTCCGCGCTTTCTAACGGGGCTCATGAAGAGCCGGTTTTTTAGTTATTGAAGCGCTGACTTTTTCAAAAGTTTTTCAAATACAGGCTTCCAGTGTCCGCCTAAACTTGCCACACCACCAATAATGGCGAAAATCCATAATCCGTCTATGTACGCCAAGTCCGGCCATTCATATATTTCATGAAAAAGAAGAACCGCAACGAGTGCCGATTCAATACCCACCTTCACCTTTCCATAGCGATTTGAGCCAAGCGCGGAACCGAGCCCGGAAGGAAATAGATATGCCAGTAGGGCGGTAAAAAACAGCAGACCAGCAACTGTCAAGAGCATGTTGAATAAAAATTGAACACGGGAAATATGCAAAGGAGCCAACGCCATTATCGCAGAAAGAATCAAGAGCTTATCCGCGGCAGGATCAAAAAATTTTCCGAACAATGTCACTTCCTTGTATTTTCGCGCCACTAATCCATCGAGATAATCGGTCCAAAGCAGCAATACAAACAATACGAGAAACGCCGCGGCACACAGCACTCCGACCCCCCAGTATTGGTATGTCTTCAATTGCTGAACCGCGAGCCACCCAAGCAGAAATAAAGGAAACACCCCCAAAACTCTTATTAGAGTAAGCTGATTGGGAACAGACATGAAAATCCTCCTTTTCATTCCACAAACCGGCTTAAATTATCAAAGAAGTTCTCTCTTTATACCACGGGTCATTTTTTTTTCAACCACTGTCCAGTGTAACTTTTTTTCTGGCTTGCGATTTCAGCCGGCGAGCCTTCGGCAACCACAAAACCGCCGCCGTCTCCCCCTTCCGGCCCCAGATCAATAATCCAATCCATATTTTTAATCACATCTATATTATGCTCGATAACCAAAACCGTGTTGCCGCGATCAACGAGCAGGCGAAGAATCAAAAGCAACTTTTGAATATCTTCAAAATGAAGACCGGTAGTCGGCTCGTCAAGAATATACAACGTCCTGCCGGTATCGCGGCGCGCGAGTTCCGCAGCAAGCTTCGTTCTTTGCGCCTCTCCGCCGGAGAGCGTGGTGGACGCTTGCCCAAGCTTCATATAACCAAGCCCAACCTCGTAGAGCATCTTTAGTTTTTGGTAGACCGCCGGAATGTTTTTAAAAAACTCGAGAGCTTCTTCAATAGTCAACTGAAGCACTTGCGAGATATCGAGTCCTTTATATGTTATGGTGAGCGCCTCACGATTATACCGGCGTCCTTTGCATTCCTCACATTCAACATAAACGTCCGGCAAAAAATACATTTCAATTTTTTTAACCCCCTGCCCCTCGCACGCTTCACACCGTCCGCCTTTAACATTAAAACTGAAACGGCCGGGCGTGAATCCTCGCGCCCGCGCCTCCAGCGTGGCGCTAAAAATCTCGCGAATCACGGAAAAAGCGCCGGTGTACGTTGCCGGATTCGAACGAGGAGTGCGCCCGATCGGCGACTGGTCTACCACAACAACCTTGTCAAGATTCTCGGCTCCAAGGATTTTATCGTGCGCCCCCGGAATTGCGCGCGCCTGGTGCAACTTCACCATCAGCGACTTTGCCAGGATGTCTCCAACGAGCGTTGATTTTCCGGAGCCGGAAACACCCGTCATCGCAATCAATTTTCCAAGAGGAATCCGAACGTCTATGTTTTTAAGGTTATGCTCCCGCGCCCCTTTGATAACTAACAACTCACGACTTACGACTGACGACTGTTGTTGGTTGTTAGTTGTTGGTTGTTGGTTTTTAGCTACAACTACTTTCTTCCTCCCCGAAAGATACTCTCCCGTAAGCGTTTTGGCCCGCAAAAGATCACGGTACGTACCCGCAAACATCACCGTACCGCCATGCTTCCCCGCCCCCGGTCCGAGGTCAATAATCCAATCAGACTGACGCATCGTTTCCGCATCATGTTCTACTACAATCACGCTGTTACCAAGATCGCGGAGGCGTTTGAGCGCGACAATAAGACGCCCGTGATCTCGGGGATGAAGTCCGATAGACGGCTCGTCAAGAATATACATGATGCCGGAAAGCTCTGATCCGATTTGCGTTGCAAGACGGATCCGCTGGGCCTCGCCGCCGGCAAGCGTGGTTGATGCCCGGGAAAGAGTTAAGTACTCAAGCCCCACATCAGCCAAAAAACGGAGGCGCTTCCCGATTTCCTTCAAAAGCCCCGAAGCAATAAAAATTTCTTTAGAACCGAGCGCTGTCCCATGAAGCATGGCGTCAACAAAAATCCTTGCCTCGCTCACGGAAAGATCCGCCGCATCCGCAATGTTTTTCCCGGCAATTTTCACCCCAAGCGCCTCCCGTTTCAAGCGTTTTCCCCGGCACACTTCGCACGATTTAATAATCATGTATTTTTCAATCTCCGCCCGCGTCCACTCGGAATCTGTTTCTTTCCACCGCCGCTTCAGATTTGGAATAACCCCCTCAAACACATTCTCGGATTTCTGATCCGAAGGCCGTACCTCCTCTTCACCGTAAAGAAGAATATCAACTACCCGCTGCGGCAGTTTACCAACAGGAGTCTCCAAAGAAAAATTATGCCGTCCGGCCAAATCTTCCAAAAGCCACCAATACCATGACTGCCGGCCGACGCGATGCGACGCTCCTGCCCACGGGCGAATAGCGCCCTCGGCAAGCGTCAAATTCTTATTCGGCAAAACAAGCGCCGGATCAACCTCGAGGAGTTCTCCGAGGCCGGTGCAATAAGGACAGGCTCCGTGCGGACTGTTAAAAGAAAAAAGCCGCGGTTCCAGTTCGGGGAGGGAAACTCCGCATTCAACGCACGCAAAATTTTCAGAAAAAAGAAGGTCTTCGGATTTTTTGCCCGGCGCTTTCTCTTTGCCGACCACGACAACGACAATACCTTTACCGATTTTCAAAGCGGTTTCAATCGAATCGGCAATACGGCTTCGATCAATATCCTTGCTCATTACAAAACGATCCACGACAACTTCGATGGTATGCTTCTGTTTCTTTTCAATCTGGGCGGCAAGAGCCGAATCGTCGAGCCGCCAAAGAACGCCGTCAACGCGAACGCGCAAATATCCCGCGCTTTTTACTTCTTCAAGAATTGCGCGATGCTCCCCTTTCTTACCGCTTACGAGCGGCCCCAAAATCATCAATTCTTCGCCCTTCTCTGCTAAAATTTTATCGGTAATATGTTCTACGCTTTGGCGCCCAACCGGCTTTCCGCAAACCGGACAATGCGGCTTTCCGATCCTTGAAAAAAGAATCCGCATATAATCATAAATCTCCGTAATGGTCCCAACGGTCGAACGCGGATTCTTCGAAACGGATTTCTGATCGATGGAAATCGCCGGACTCAAACCGTCAATGGAATCAACATCGGGTTTGTCGGCAACGCCCAAAAATTGCCGCGCATATGACGAGAGCGACTCGACAAACCTCCGCTCTGCCTCGGCGTAAAGCGTATCAAACGCAAGAGATGACTTTCCCGAACCGGAAAGACCGGTAACCACTACGAGTTTATTTTTAGGAATATCTACGCTTACATTTTTCAGGTTGTGCACCCGCGCTCCGCGAATACGAATAAGAGTGTTTGCGCTTGCCGGCAATGAGGAACGAACACGCCTGCGGGTTTTTATTTTTTGGTCTTGAGCGGCCATGGGGAAATAAAAGAAGTATACAGGAAAATAAAGGTTATATCAAGAAAAAAGAACCTTTTTAAGGTTCTTTCGGCAAAAAACGCGCTATTTGCGCCTTCTCTGCCCTTGAGAGCTTACTCCATGTCGCATCTTCCAAGTCCAAAATCGGATCACTCCGTTCCGAGAGGCCCCATCGGCGGGGAACAAAGTATCTATCTTTCCATTCGGCAAAAAGTATTTCCATCACCTCATGAAAAAGGCAAAGCGGCTTGTTTCTGGATCCGTGGTCAATAAAAATACACCATTTCGCCGGCAACACGCACGCGTCAATAGGGCGAAATCGCTTCCTTCTCGCTCCAGTAACTTCCCTCTTAAACGCCACGGGGCAGTCATTTTCCGTATCGAGATAGCAATACCGCATTCTAACTCCCCAGTACCCGCTCTTGAGGATATCTACCGCCATCCAGAAAACCCAGTCGGAGAGCGAATGTGAATCAGCCTTCCGCATTTTCTTCGTTTTCACAGATCACCTTAAAACAGAGCGGAGTTGGCAAAAGGTCTTTTCAAATCGAAACGACTTGGCTGAAAGCAAGAGTGCTCGCACGAATTCTTCCCGCCAAAGCGCTTGAGCCAAAGCGACTATACGCTCTCTCGTGACGGCTTCAATTTCCTCATGCCTTTCCACAACACTTTTCACGGTTCCGGAAAGAAGCTCGCTTGAACCTAAAAACCATCCGACATTGCCGGACGATGCAAGCGACAAATCGAACTGAGCGCGAAGAGCCATTTTTACATCCGCGCACTCCTCTTCAGTAAGGCCCCCGTCACACAGATTCCGCATTTCCCCAAGAATCAGGCCGAGAACTGTTTTTACATTTTCTTTCTGCGGCGAAACGCTGGTTGTCACCAACAGAACGCCGGCGTCTGAAAAACTGCTGACGCCCGACCTAATACTATAAGCAAGCCCTTTTTCATCCCGAATACTGAACCAAAGCCGTTTCCTAAGAATTTCATTTAATGCTCTCAAAACAGCCGAGTCACCGCTCAAGGCGGCGGGGGCCGGACTTCCTACACAAAGATAGGCCTGGGTTAAAGCGTGTTTCTTGATAAAGCCTGCCGGCTCCAATTGCGGCTGCTGTTTAAATTCTTTCCACGCTACCGGTTCTTTCTGCGGAATAGCACCGAAATACCTTTCCAGAAGACTCCGGATCTCGCGGACAGAAACGCTGCCGGCAACAGAAATTACCATATTTGGCGGCCCGTAAAATCGATCTTTAAAAGAACGCGCCTCGTCAACAGTAAAACCCCTTACCCGGCCGAGTTCTTCTTCAGAGGTACGACCAAGCGGGTGATTGCCGTTTCAAAACATTCCGCATCGAAGCGGGCATGAATCAGCATATCGGAAAGAAGGTGCGCTGCGCGCGCCAAAAAGTGCGGGCTTGTGATAATGAAATAAATCACATGTTCATAATCCGTAAACGCGTTATAACTTTCTCCCAAAAGCCATAATTCCCTATCCACGCGTTTGGAATCGGGAAAATCTCTCCCGCCGCGAAAAAACATATGTTCATTCATGTGCGCAAGTCCCGCTTCATGGTCTTGCTCTCCCCGGCTGCCGCAGGAAAGCCAAACCTGAAGCGCAACGGTGCTAACACGCGTCATCGGAGCAACAACAACCCGAATACCGTTCGACAGGCTGAATCGACGGAATTCCACTTTTACCCCCCGTGGTATTAAATTGTAAAAAAACAGCGTTCTTTCAAACTAACATCGTAAGCGCGGCTTTGCAAAACAAAAGCGTTCAGGAAATTAATAACCGCCCGGTTTCTCCGGACGGACCTTAAAAATTACTTTTCGGCGCTGCATTTTTTTATCGCAAGCGCATAGACCTCGAAAGGAGAACAAAAATGTTCCGGAGCCTCATCTTTCGCTCCCGTCGTCACTGGCTTAAAAACTGATTATACATTACCATAATCCATACAAAAGCAAAAAATGATTCATCTTTCCAAAAACATCCCGCTATCAGCAGGCGTTTATATATTCAGCGGCAAAAACGGCAAACCGCTTTACGTCGGAAAAGCCGGAAACCTGAAAAAACGGCTTGCTTTTTATTTCAGAAAAAATAAGGGAATGCCCCGAACCCGAAAGCTTCTTGAAGAATCATCACAATTGAACTTCATCAAAACGGAATCAGAAATTGAGGCGCTGATAAAAGAGGCGGAACTTATAAAAAAATTTAAGCCCAAATACAACATCTTGATGAAGGACGATAAAAATTACCTGTTCGTGGCAATAACAAAGGAGGCATTTCCCAAAACCTTCCTGACGCATCAGCCAAAAACATTTAAACGAGGATCAAAAATAATCGGCCCATTTACCAACACGGCTTCGGTAAAAGAAGTACTGAAACTTTTACGGAAAACCTTCCCTTATTGCACGTGTAAAACACCTCATAAAAAACAGTGTTTAAATGCCGAGCTTGGAAAATGCCCTGGTTTTTGCTGCTATGAGCGTAACCAACAACCAACAACTTACAACCAACAACAGGAATATGCAAAAAACATCCAGACGATAGTTTCAATCCTCAAGGGAAAAAGAATTTCTCTTCTTATAACGGAATTAAAAAAGGATCTCGAGGACGCAGCCGGCTCGCTTAAATACGAACAAGCGGCAAAAATCCGCGATCGCCTCTTCTCGCTCCAGCAAATCCTCAACCACCGGAAAATAATCTCCGAATCAAGGTATCCGGATAAAAATAGTTGGCCTGAACTCGGGAAAAAAATCGCAACCCTTGTCAGACTTACGCACACACCCCGAAGAATTGAAGGTTATGATATCTCCAATATTTCCGGAACCTCGGCGACGGGATCAATGGTGGTCTTTATAAACGGCGTACCGCAAAAAAGCGAATATCGTAAATTCAAAATCAAGGCAATCCGAGGACCAAATGACATCGCCATGCTCGCCGAAGTAATAACGCGGCGGCTTAAACGCCGTGAGTGGGAAAAGCCCGATCTCATGCTGATTGACGGCGGAAAACCGCAACTCAATGCCACCATAGCCGTACTCACAACCAACAACCAACCCTTCGACAAACTCGGGGTCACGAACGAAGTCGAGCGACAATCAACAACAATTGTAGCGCTCGCAAAACATGACGAAGAACTCTATATACAAAACCGCAGGTATCCGATACAATTAAAGAACCAGCCGGCTGAAACGCTTCACTTCTTCCAGCGCATTAGGGACGAAGCCCATCGTTTTGCAAAAAAATACCACCATAAACTCCGGCAAAAGGAGTTGTATGAATCCCGTTAGAAGCCCTGCCTGTCGGCCTGCCTGTCGGTAGGCAGGCGGGCAGGCGCGATCGCTTATTTGGTTCACTGGAATTCATACATTAAAAGTTGACAAAACAATACTGTACGTAGATGGCGATTATTTGATCGCGGTCTGCTTCTAACGGGATGAACAATCGGAAGAAGCAAAAATCAGAACGACGAGAGAAACAAAAGAAAAACCGCCGCGTTAAAACGGACGGGAAAAGCGTGTTTTTGATCGCCCGGTTGCGACAAAGCGCCCACCGGGGTATACTGGAAAAATAACAATGCTTTTCAGGGTTCTTGCAAAAATCGCCGCGAATACGGCAGCCCTTTGGGTCGCGGCCGCATATATAACAGGGTTTGCCCTTACTGGAGGGATTTCTTCTTTTATTATCGGCGGAGCGGTGCTCGCCGCCGTTAACCTGATTGTCCGGCCGATTCTTAAATTCATCACGCTGCCGTTTCTTGTTTTAACACTTGGCGCTTTCTATATTATTATATTTATCGTGCTTCTGCTTATTGCGGATTTCTTCCTGACAGAACTCACCATCACCGGCTTCTCCGCGCTCATCTGGGGCGCATTGATTATCGGGATAACCAATACTATTGTCAAATAAGATACATTCATCATCGAATTACGAATCCTGCGCGAATATACGAATCGCTTCGAAGTATTATTCGTAAATTCGTAAGAGATTCGTTATTCGTTGATGGAGCTATAGCGAGTAATGAAAACAACTCTTATTATAATCCAAATAGTTGTCTCCGTTCTTCTCGCCGGAACAATTTTGCTGCAGCAACGCGGCACCGGCCTTTCTGCGACATTCGGGGGCGAAGGAAACATATACCGAACCAAGCGCGGAATTGAAAAAACAATTTTTATCTCCACCATAATACTTGCCGTTCTATTTTTTGCGGCGGCACTAGTGAATGTTTTTGTCTACTAGTAGTATTTGACCAACAACTAACGACCAACCAACCAGCAACCCAAAATAAAGTTGTCGGTTGTCCCTCGACTTCGCTCGGAACCCTGAGTTTGTCGAAGGGTTGGTTATAAATTGTAAGTCGACTCTGTGTTTTTTAGCTTCTTCAAAACCGTCTACTTTCGCATACGACCCAAAATACCAATACCTAAACTTGAAAAGAAGCGCTGGCTTTATCTGCCGCGCCTTTTTTCAGGGCGCGAAAAAACCATCTTCTACGGGCTAATCATTGTTGCTTTGATAAGCGGAACCGCCCTTTCTCTTCGTACCTATCTCCGCTTTACTGTTATCAAGCCCGCCTTTGGCGGAACGTACCGCGAAGGCCTTCTCAAAGGACCGCGATTCATAAATCCGATTTATGCCGCCTCGAACGACACCGACCGAGACATCACCGAACTCGTTTTTTCGGGCCTTGTCCGGTACTCCCCGGAAGGGAATCCGGAACCGGATCTTGCGGAAACATTTGAAATAAGCGAGGGCGGAAAAAATTATACCATCCGGCTCCGTGAAAACCTGCTTTGGCACGATGGAGAGTCGATTGATGCGGATGATGTTCTTTTCACGATTAAAACCATCCAAAACCCGGAATTTAAAAGCCCATGGAGGCAAAACTGGCAAGGGGTAACTGTGGAGAAGCTTGATCGGCGAACCGTGCGCTTCTCGTTAAAACAACCCTATGCCCCTTTCATTGAAAGTCTCTCCATCGGCATTATTCCGGAACACCTTTGGGCGCGGATCTCCCCCCAATCAGCCGCCCTAACCGAACTCAATTTAAAACCGGTCGGCTCGGGACCGTATCGATTCGACTCGTTTACCCGGCTTGAAGACGGATCCGTCACTTCATATACGCTCTCTGCCTTCAAATACGCGCCCCACGGCAGACCGCACATAAAAAAAATAATCTTTTCTTTCTACCCCACGGAAACGGAGACGCTTGCGGCGTACCGGAAAAATGAAATTGACGGCGTATCCGCGATATCCGCAAAGTCTGTCCCGCAGGTTGAAAAAACGGACATTATCCTTTTGCCGCTCCGCATTCCCAGGGTCATCGGCATTTTCCTGAACAGCTCCCAACAAAGCGCTTTTGCCGAGAAAAAAGTCCGCACCGCGCTTACCCTTGCGATTGACGCCGGAGATATTATTCAAAAAATTCTCGGCGGAGCGGCCGAGCCGATTGCCTCTCCGATTCCTCCGGCAAACTCAAGCTTCAATGAGAATATCCCGCTTGCTCCCTACGACATCGAACGCGCGAAAATGCTTTTAGCAGAAGCTGGCTGGAAAGACAGCGATAAGGACGGAATTTTGGATAAAACGGAGCTGAAAAACAAAAAACGGACGGTAACGCCCTTAAAAATTGAAATTACCACATCTGATTTCCCGGAATTATCCGAAACCGCAGCGGCGATAAAAGAAATGTGGCGCGCCGTCGGAGTAGACACGGAAATTAAAATTATGAACTCCCCGGATCTTGAAATCTCCGCAATCAGGCCTCGGGCATACCAGGCGCTTCTTTTTGGCGAGATATTCGGACATGACCCCGACCCCTTTGCCTTTTGGCATACTTCTCAAATCAAAGACCCGGGGCTCAACATCGCCCTCTATTCAAACCGGAAAGTGGACTCCTTGCTTGAAGAAGCGCGGCGAACCGCGGATAATAATACCCGAAAAGATCTCTATCAAGAATTTCAAAAAATCGTTGCGGAAGATGCGGCATCTATTTTTCTTTTCAGCCCGATTTCTTTCTACGGTGTCAGGAATAGCATTTCCGGGATAACCATCGGCCGCATCGCCCTCCCTCACGAACGGTTTTCGCATATCGAAGAATGGTACATAAAAACAAAAAGAGGGCTAAAATAAAACGCTTGCAATGTAACCTTACCCATGCTATACTGCAATTACTTATCTTTCTCGTAGTTATCTAAAACCAGTTTAAATAGACCGTTCCTGACGGTCTCAAATTGGTCACTACCGAAAACGCCCGCTTTAAACATGGGGACGTGGGCGAAAAGCGTTTAAATAGCTTTTCGCGGGTGTAACGAGCAAGACGCGAAGCGGCTGCGCAGTTCTACACCCTGGAGGAATTGGCAGATTCACCCCGTTAGAAATGCCGCGGTGGGCGAAAAGCGTTTAAATAGCTTTTCGCGGGCATTACGAGCAAGCGCCGAAGGCGCTCGCGCAGTACTATGCCCCGGAGGAATTGGCAGATTTGATGTGATGGGCGAGTGGTGAAACTGGCAGACACGCAGCGTTCAGAGCGCTGTGAGCGTAAGCTCGTGAGAGTTCAAATCTCTCCTCGCCCAACGCTTGTGGGTTCAAATCCCACCCGCGGCATTTCTAACGGGGCAGACGCAGCGTTCAGAGCGCTGTGAGCGTAAGCTCGTGAGAGTTCGAGTCTCTCCGTCCCCATACAAACAAATTTACGCCCGGTAATACCAGCGCATTATTTTGCACACAAATGCCTCGTGGTAATTGTAAACGGGCAGTCTCTGTTGAATTTATTTAAAAGATTAAAAACCCCGCAAAACATTCAGTGCAATTATACGGGGTTGACCCCCAGAATCACAGCACGACTGTGACTCTACCGGGTTGATATATTTAGGAAAAATATGCCTCCAAGCAAAAAAACGCATCACCGGCGCTACCGAAAGCCTCAAACTCAAACCGCGCCGCACCAGACGGCAACCGCATCTTTGCACGACGGCTTTTTAAGATTCTTGCCGCTCGGCGGATGCGGCGAAGTAACCAGAAGCTGCTATGTCTATGAATATAAAGACGACATTGTCATTATCGATGCCGGACTTCAATGGCCGGAAGAAGACATGCCGGGAATCGACTATTTAATCCCGAACGTCTCCTGGCTTATCCCGAAAAGGAAAAACATCCGGGGTATCATCATAACTCATGGCCATTATGACCACATCGGCGCAATCCCCCACCTGCTTGACCCTCTCGGGCACCCGCCCGTTTATGCAACCGCTCTGACGCGCGGGATGATCCTGAAACGGCAGGAAGATTTTCCGGAAGTGAAGAAACCAAAGATTGAAATTATCAACGCCGGCTCAAAAATAAAACTCGGCGACCTTTCTGCAGAATTTTTTCACGTCAACCACAACATTCCCGACTCCGTAGGAGTCTTCCTCAAAACGCCGGCAGGAAACGTGGTACACACCGGCGACTGGAAATTCGACCATTCGCCGGTAAACGAACGGCCCGCAGACATTGCACGGCTTCGAGAAATTGCCAAAGAAGGCGTTATGCTTCTTGTTTCAGACAGTACTGACGCCGAAATCGAAGGCCATCAGATTTCCGAGACCGAAGTCCAACAAACGCTGGAGCAAACATTTCAAGAAGCACCGGGCCGCATTATCGCGGCAACTTTTGCTTCTTTACTCACGCGCATCCAACAACTCATCTGGCTTTCTGAAAAATACAATCGAAAAGTCCTTATAGAGGGTTCAAGTATGAAATCAAATGTCGCAGTAGCGCAGGAACTCGGTTACTTGAAAATAAAGCGCGGCACATTTATAACCCAGCAAGAGCTTGATCGATTCCCCGAAAACCGCGTTACCATCGTATGCACCGGCGCCCAAGGCGAGGATCGGGCGGTGCTCATGCGAATCGCAAATAACGAACATCGGGCAATTTCTCTCAAGAAAAATGATTCGATAATTTTTTCGTCATCGGTCATACCGGGAAACGAAGCAACGGTTCAGCGGCTCAAAGACATCCTCTATAAACGCGCCGGAAAAATTTACCATCAGGCCTCCATGGATATCCATGCGGGAGGACACGCAAAACGGGAAGAACTGCGGCAAATGGTAGAAATTGTCGGACCGAAATATTTCATCCCCATACACGGGAACTATTTCATGCTCCGGCTTCATGCCGACCTTGCCGTTGCAAGCGGTGTTAAAAGCGAACACGCGGTTATTGCAGAAGACGGAGACATTATTATGATGAATCGGCATGAGGTAAAGCGCACGCAGGAAAAGGCGCCGATAAGCTTAGTCATGGTTGACGGCCTCGGCGTGGGCGATGTACGCGAAGTGGTGCTGCGAGACCGCCAACACCTTGCCGAAGACGGTATTTTTGTGGTCATCGCGCTGGTTGATTCGAAAACGGGAAAAATACGGACATCACCGGACATTATTTCCCGCGGTTTCATTTATTTGCGGGAGAGCCAGCAAATGCTTCGGGAGGTGCGTATAAAAGTAAAAGAGGTTGTTGAACGGACAACGACAAGCGGACCCCGCCCGATAAACTGGACGCACCTTAGAGACAATCTCCGTGAATCTATCGGACAGTTTTTGTATAATAAGACGGAGAGGAGGCCCATGGTGCTGCCGGTGGTGATTGAAGTGTAGGGCTCGCCAGCATACTTTTTCGGGACGCTCGTTCCGCCCAGCGTGCGGAACTCGCTCCACATCCGATCTCGCTCTCGCCGCTTTGCGGCGAACCGTGCCCGCTCGATCTCCTGAGGCCCTCAAAAGCATGCCGGCTCGCCTATAACTAAACATCAAATGCAGTACCATTTTAAAAATAAAAAGAAGTAATATAAAAACAGGGATCGAATCCCCGTAGTCACTGCTTAAAAAAGTCCACTAAACCTCAAAACTTCCTCAAGGCACCTTCCGGTTCTTTCATCGAATCTGTAAAGTTTAAACCACGGCCTGCGACCTTTTTCGTACTCTTCGCACTCCCTGTGAAAAGCTTCTGAAATTACCTTCTTTTTGGAACTGGCCGCTACAATACATGTACGATAGCCTCTTTTTACTCCATTACCGCCGGAGATAAACTTTGTCACCTCAAGAACAAAAATCTCCATTGCGTTTTCTCCTTCTGGTTAATTGTTAAATAACAAATAGTCTAACACACTATAATACTTGTATCATGAAAAGTCAAGTGTTGTTCAGCGGCATAAAACCGTCGGGCAGTCTCCATATCGGAAACTACCTCGGAGCAATAAAACAATTCCTGAAGTTCCAGGAAAACCATGACGCATTTTTTTGCATTGTGGACCTGCACGCCATTACCGTACCCCAGGAACCGGAGGACTTACGAAAAAAAACCCTGGAAGTCGCAAAAATATACCTCGCGGCGGGGCTGGATCCCCAAAAATCCACCATCTTTATACAGTCACACGTTCCGGCTCATGCTGAATTGGGCTGGATATTGAATACGCTTACTCCAATGGGAGAATTGCAACGCATGACCCAATACAAAGACGCCGTTGCAAAAGCCAAACCGGCGCTCGCGGGGCTTTTCAATTATCCAACCCTGATGGCGGCAGATATTCTTCTCTATCGCACGAACAAAGTTCCCGTAGGAAACGACCAGCTTCAGCATATTGAACTTGCAAGATCAATCGCCGAGCGCTTCAACAACAAATACGGAGAAGTCTTCGTCATTCCCGAACCGATACTGCAAAAAGAAGGTTCGCGCATTATGAGCATCGCTCACCCGGACCAAAAAATGTCAAAAAGCGAAGACGACCCGCGCGGCACCATAGGAATTCTCGATTCGCCCGCCGAAATACGCGAAAAAATAAAATCAGCGGTTACCGATTCCGCTAAGAATTTTGATTTTGATCCAAAAGGGCCGGTTCCAAACTTAATAAACATCTATGCCGGAGCGGCAGATATTGCGGCATCCGAAGTAGAAATCCAATTCAAGGGGAAAACATATGCCGAATTCAAAGATAGCTTGGCGGAGGTAACAATAAAGGCGCTGGAACCGCTCCAGGACCGCTATCGGAAACTCGATGACCGCGATGTCTTAAAAATCCTTCATAACGGCAAAGAACAAGCACCGCTTGTCGCAAACAAAACTCTCGCCGAAGTCAAAGAGAAAATGGGTTTTCTTACGCCTTAATACGCGGACGTACCGGGATATTATCGAAAAAACGCGCGTCGCGCGCGTTTTTTATCCGCCTTCGCAGAAAACCGCGGGCGTTAGCCCGCGGATGAATGCGAGGCGGACCCTCCGAAGCCTTGGCGAAGGAGGGTGGAATGCTACGGCGGATTCCGCTCCGCGGTCAATCTTTGAGAGAAGATACCGCGGGCGTGAGCCCGCGGAGCTTCATATTTCCCCCGACTCGCGATCGAGCGCCTCCGCGAAAAAGTAGGCCCCGAGAACATCGAAAATCAAATCAAAAAAAGTATCGACGGCCCAAAGGGCCGGATAATTTCTAAACCGCAAAAACTGATCGGCTAAAAAGGCCACCTCCCAAACTTCCCAAAGAACGCCAATAACAACGATTGCAAAAATAAAGACGGTTTTTCTTCGTGCCGCAAGAAAAACAAATAAAAGCCCGGCAGCAAAAAAACCTCCGGTAAAATGCAAGCCCTTATCCACTTGAAACAAGGAGAGCAACTCGTCAATTTCGCTTGGGAAAATCCAAAGCGTGAAAACAATCCACGCGACAATAAGAACCGCGGCAAGCAAAATACCCGCCTTCAACGTTGCACCTAGGCCGGACAGCCGGGCCCGAATCCTATTTAAAGAGAAAACCTCCATAATTTATTTTTCCACCTTCCGGCGTAATCAACGCCGATGCGCTTCCCCTCTCGAACCTGTTTGCTTTTTATTCTGACCTCCCGGTCTTCAATCCAAAGACCGGTTTTTTTATTCAACGGTTTCCCGTCTAAGCCCTTATCGATTTTAAAAAATTTAGTAAGCCGTCCCGGTCCGGAAACCACATCAGTCGCCCGAATCAATACTGCAGCGGGAAACCCTTCGCGCTCGGTAACGACATTAAGCATCCAATGCATGCCATAGGTAAAATAAATGTACCACCTTCCGGCCGATCCAAACATAACGCGGTTCCGCGGCGTTTCTCCCCGTGATGCATGCGAGGCCTTATCTTCCAACCCAATGTACGCCTCAACTTCGGTTATCATTCCCGCAAACATGTCCGCGCCAGTCCGCGATTTACTTCGTCCGCGTGAGTCCGCGGTCGGCGGAAGCCGACGAACAAGAAATTTACCAAGAAGCTGTTTTGCCACCATCAATGTTGGGCGATTAAAAAATTTTGTGCCTAGGACACGGTGCGCCATACCAATACTAACAAGATAGAGATTTTTTTTGAGTTGGTCAAAAACTGTCAAGGCCGACTCGGGTCTTAAGATAATAATAGGTATTCCACCTACCGACGAATTCGTATCGGCTTGTACATATCATCATAATTTTATCACGGCAGCAAATTATTACATCTTTCTGCGTCGACAGGCCAAAATGGCATCAAATTATGATTTATTTGTTACCATAATGGCTCTACCGCAGAAGAAAATTATAGATTTTTCTTGCTACCGCAGATGTATTACAGAATTTTTTGGTAACGTTCGTTGATTTTTAGCAATCATATTTCCGATAAATAAATAAGGGTTAACCGTCATATCATAAATTATAAAGCGTGAAAAATTAGTAAGTTATCCACAGGTTTTTTTATATATCGCGTACAATATTATTGAACGGCACATCTTGATGATTGTTATCGTATCATCTTCTCTAAATGGAAATAAAACGTAACGTTAACGAATATATATCGCTTCCTCAAGCGGAAAGCGAGTTTGGAATCAGCCATGATTACCTCCGCCTTTTAATTCACAGACGAAAACTTCGTGCTGTAAAGGTCGGAAGAGACTGGGTTACGACACGTCCATGGATGCATGAATGTACAAGGCGAAAAAAGTCTCGGGCAGAATATATTCAAGTTACTCCAGAGGTTCCAGCCGAAGCCACTCTGATCCAACATAAGGCAATCTTGGCTAGATCAGTATTAAATTTTTCCAAGATTTCAAAATGGCCGCTTAGTCGCTCTAAGACGATTTTTTTGATCTTTTTGATTTTAGCTTCTATTGGTGAGCTTATATTCGCTAACGTTACATCTTTAAAAGAATCGTATCAATTTGCATCAATTGCTGAACGCCTAGGAAATTTGACAATTTCCTACCGCCCTCCGACCCCCCGCCAATTCGCCGAGAATCTTCGAAAGGACCTTCGGGATATTTTCGAAAAAGCCGAAGCGCCGTCACCGAAAGCGGCTGTTACCGCCTTGAGGGATATTTTTGAAAAGGCGGCAGACGGTCTTTTCGGGCTGGCAGAACCCGAAGAGGAATTAAGAATAA
>JACPMF010000014.1 GCA_016186145.1 Candidatus Sungiibacteriota bacterium
AAGAAAATTTTGTAAGCAGCAGTAGAACCCCGCAGTAAGCTTTTAAGAAACCATACTATAACGTTAATGCAAGCCGAAGGCGATACCGCGGTAAAATATTCCGAATTAGGAAAATGTAATTTTGAGCTTTAGTGCGGGGTTGACCGGTCATTTGTCAAAAAAAATATTCATGCTATGATGCGTACGCTCCTGCAGGGGGTTTTGATCTTTAAAAAATTATAGGGAGGAAAGCATGCCCTACGTTCCTTCTCAAAAGACGATTCCTCCGGCGGAAGATAGGAAAGTTATTGATGCAGCGCTTGAGCCGGTGGTTCATAAAGCCGCCCTTGTAATAACTCGGAACTCTTCCTTGAAAAAGATTTATCGGCAATTTTTTATTATGGTTGCCAGGGACTTGTGGACGATGCTTGCTAATCCGGGTGATGTTGATGAGGGTTTGTCCAAAGGCGAGGTTTGTGGATTGGCGAGGGCTATTTATGAGACAGGAGCTAAGTATGGCTATGAGGGGGCTTTCCTTGGTGAGCTCAATTACGCCATAACACGTTTTATTCAAAGAGTTCCGCAGGTTAAAGTGGCACAAGGCGCTTGGAAAGATACAGATGAATTGCGTTACTGGTTATATGCCGAAACTGTCGCGGCCTTGATTTATGCCTCACGGCATACGGAAGACTTTGATATCGCTGTTGACGGCGTATTTATTGACATTAAGGATGAGTATAAGTGGCGTGTTAACAGATCCTACGAGACTTTGCAGATTATCAAGAGCGGTGACTGTTACGACACTCCTTACTATAATAAGCCGGTTGAGGTGGTGAATGAAAACGGTAGCCATGTAGGTTATGTCTATGTTGACTTGAAGCGGAGCGATAAAACACTTCACGTAGACGTGCTTCAGGGACGTTTCGTTCTTTACACCGTAGGCGGCAAGCAAACTTAGTTAAGATAGAGCCATAAAATCGCAAATCCCGCGCATAAGCGGGATTTTCATTTACCATAAATACCCAAAAATTTTCGGGATGCCGGGGCTTGAACCCGGTCTGCCAGACCCCCAGCCTGGCGTACTACCCATATACTACATCCCGTTTTTAATATTATATAAGTTTTGTATACGTCTCTGCGAGTTCGACAATGTAGCGAACCCCAACGCCTGACGCGCCCTTTGCCAAAAATTCCGATTCAAGCGTAGTCATTTTCGGGGCAATATCAATGTGCGCCCATGGCGTTTCTTCGACGAACTGTTCCAAGAATTTTGCTCCGTGGATTGCTCCGCCCCAGCGGTCCCCCCGCGAGGCATTCGCTATGTCGCCAAAAGTTCCTCTTATTTCCGGTAGATATTCATCCCAAAGAGGGAGCGGCCATACATAGTCGCCGGAATTGGTTCCAATTTCAGTGAGCGGTTTTTGCAGATTTTCGCGGTTGGTAAAGAGGGCGGATGCGTAATTCCCGAGTGCTACGTGTGCTGCACCGGTAAGGGTCGCGAAGTTAACCATAAGCCCCGGCTTATATTTTTTTGCCCCATAGAAAAGGGCGTCGGAAAGAATCACTCGGCCTTCGGCGTCGGTATTTAACACCTCAATTGTTTTTCCCGACATGGTTTTTAAAACGTCTCCCGGCCGGTAGCTTGAACCCGATGGCATGTTTTCTACCGCCGGAATCAGGCCGATGACGTTTACCGGAAGTTTGAGCCGCGCGATTGCGGAAATTCCGTGTATCACCGCAGCACCCCCCGACATATCCATATGCATTTCATAAATTGCGCTTTCCGGTTTTAGGTTAAGGCCGCCGGTATCGAAGGTTACGCCTTTTCCAACCAAGACCAGCGGTTTTTGTTTTTTGGGGCCGTGAAAATATTCAAGTATTATAAAACGCGGCTTCTCGTCGGATCCTTTGGCAACACCAAGCACGCCGCCCATTTTTAGTTTACGTATTGCTTTTTCGTCTAAAACGTGTACTCGAAATCCGGCCCGCCTTCCCGCAACTCTTGCCTCTTCGGCAAGATGCCGCGGTGTCATATCGCCGCCGGGCGTATTTGCAAGCGCTCGGCAATAATTGACTTCTTCGCCGATTATCACTCCCTCCAGAATACCTGCTTTAATCGGAGCGGCAGTAGTGCCCGCACACGTAAAAATTGTTTTTATTTTTGGCCATCCGCCTTCGGGCGCGCTTTTGTAGCGCGTGTATTCAAAATCAGCCATCACGGCGTTTGCGGAAAAAACCCTTGCCGGTTCTTCTTCATCTTTTTCTGGGCCAATCAAAAGCGACGCGGCAAAATTTTCTATTTTTTCTTTTTTCGCGTAGCGCACAATCCTTCGCGGCCAGAGTTGATTTTTTCGCTCATTCCATTTTGATTTCTCGCCAAGTCCGAAGAGCACTATGCGGCGGCCGTTTTCCGCAAGCCATAACGATTTTATCTCGCCGTCCTCGCCGGTAAATTCCTTTTTTGCAAATTCGTTGAGCGCCTTTTTTGTTTTTTCCGGCAGGTAAGAAAAAAATTCTCCTCCTGCAAGTGGTTCTTTTTGAAAAACCGGAATAAAAATATTCTTTTTAGAAGCGCCTTCTTTTTGCGAAACAGAAACAATTTTCATGCTGAAAAGTTTTACTCCATGGGTGTCACTTTCCCTGCTTCAGGTAAAATATTTCCCGGTGAAAGTTTCCATTGGCCATTTTTGTATTCTGCCACAATGCCAGCCTTTAATACCTCGCCCTTGCCCTGGCCGCGTTTAAATACTCGTGAGATAAGAGTAACAATGCCTCCCCCAATCTCGCCGTGTCGTCCCTTAATCATGTAAGTATAAAAAATGTTATCCCACCCAATACCTTTTGTCTTCCCCGGTTTTACTTGGATATACAGCTTTATGAGATTGCCATTTTTATCGTAGTACTCTTTTTCTGTTTCCAGATCTTCTTTTTTAAATCCCTCGGCTTCTGCCACTTGTTCTATAATTTTGAGGACTTCTTCTTTAGTGAACGTTTTCTCTTCTTCTATTTTAGCGTCCCCGATCGTTACAATAGGAGTCCGTTTTTCATGTCTCGCGAGACCGCCTTGAATAACTCGGAAATTTCTTTCCGCTTCTCCTCTTGGCGGTTCCTCTTTCTTTCTTTCGCCGAGTATTCTTTTTGGTTGAAATCCTTCGGGGTTTGACATGCAGTGCTATGGCATTAAAATTTATTCTCGAATTTTAATTCGAGCGAGCCATTTCAAAATTTTTCCATTACAGAGATTCGGCTTACAAAACGACGAGCATGCGAGCAATACAAGGAAAATCTGCTTGTTTGAATCCCGATCGAGCACTCAACGTATTGAGTGCTCGGGAGGTTGAGTTCAGATTTTCCTTAATTCGTATTGCGAAGCGTGCAAGGAAGTTTTGTCCGAATCGAATGCTGGAAAAATTTTGTAATGGCGAGCGTCACTTTGTTTTATGAAGAGTCCTGATGCACTGGGTGCACGCTTTTGCGCTTTTACCGGAAGCCAATTTAACCCACTGCAGGTTTGGGTATTTACGGGAAGTTTTGGTAAGATTATAGTGGCCTCGGAGAAGTTTCCGGGTGCCGCCGAGACGTGAACCTTTTTTACAGATTGAACATGAGCGCATATTCACCTTTGTAGCATTTTTAGATGTTAATTGCAATAATTCGGCTAGGTATGGAACCCCAGCACCAAATTTTGCATAAATATCTTAATCGCGAAGCGCTCCCCGTAGTAGAACCTTTGGTTCACTACGGGGCATGTCGCCCTTATTTAAGAGTTTGTGCCTACTTGCCCCGTAGTGAGCTTTGCTCTACTACGGGGTTCGGCACACGCGCTTCGCAGAAACTGGCGAGATTTTAAGTTAATTGCGTATATTTATGTTAAACTTGGCAAAATTGGTGCGGGGTTCTCATAATTCTAGCTAAATTTTATTCGCCTCGCTCTAAAATTTAGAGAATTATGGAATCTGCAACACAATCGGCCTTTTTTATAATCGTACTCATTTTTTCAGTGATGGTTCATGAAATTTCCCACGGCTTCGCCGCACTTTTTTTGGGCGATAAAACAGCCAAATACGCCGGCCGCCTTACGCTGAATCCAATCCCGCATATCGATTTGTTCGGTTCAATTATCTTGCCGTTGATGCTTTTCTTTTTTCAAAGTCCGATTTTATTCGGTTGGGCAAAGCCCGTGCCGTATAACCCTTATAATCTTAGGAATCAAAAATGGGGGCCGGCTTTGGTTGGCGCGGCCGGTCCCGGCTCAAATATTCTTATCG
>JACPMF010000015.1 GCA_016186145.1 Candidatus Sungiibacteriota bacterium
AATGCCGAAAAAGAACGGCAGAAAGGTGCGTTCGAGAAGTAAAGAGAGCAAGAAAGACAAGAATGCTAAAGTAAAGACCATTAAAGAATCAAGAACCAGGAGTTAGGAATAATTGTGAACACGAGACGCACCGCTATTCCTAAATCATAATTCATTATTCATGATTCATCGCCCTAAAAGCGCCACAAAAAGCGGCCGAGGCTGAAATGGATTGAAAAGGTGAACGGCAGAAACCTCTCTAAAAATCTCACCTACGCCAGCACCCTTATCCACAACCTTCCCCAGAACCATTCCTTGCGGCCAGAAAGCCGTTTTGGGAACAACGCCGACAAACTCTTCCCGGCTGATGTCGACTTCGTTCGGAACAAAATCAACCGCAAATTCTCCACCCGAAAGCCCGCGCGCGCGCGCCGTAATGCCGGATGCGGCAAAAACAACATCGAATATCTCGGCTGGGCTTGAAGCCAAAAGAACATCCGACTGCCCCTCTTCCGCCGCCAAGACACGCCCGACATACACCTTATCTTCCGTAAACACAATGTCACCGGGCCGTATACCCGACTCACGCCCACGGCTAAGCACAAGAATTTCGTTGCCAAAGAGCTGGAAAAAGCCCGCGGGAGAAACCGACAAAACCGTCTGTCCTAACGCGTTGCCCAGTCCAAGAGATTTTTTGAGCTCACCGTTTTCTTTCTTCAAAAGTTCCCCTTCGGCAACCCGCATAAGCAAGCGATTGTTCTCTCTCAAAAGGCGGTCGGTTTCCGCGCCTTCTCCAAAAAAATTGGAAACCATGAACGCAACAGCGCTTGCCGACGCAAAAAGCGGAGAAACGATTCTTTGCAAAAGAAAACTGCGGGTCGGTCTTAAAAAAGTATTGACGATTAAAAAAACGAGCAACCCGACGGTTACCGCGCTAATAGAAAGCTGAACAACTTTATTATTTCTCATGCCGTTTAATCCTTAAACCACTAAATATTTGCCGTGCCAACAAAGACCGAACAACATCGTGAAATAATGTCTATGACGACGCCTGCTGCGGCACGCGCTTGTAATCGGTCCCGGCAAGAACATTCCGGAGCGAATCAAGGTCTTCAAGAATAACACCGGTTCCTCGCACCACTGCCGTCAACGGATCATCGGCAACTTTAACTTTTATTTTTGTCTCCGCCTGAATCAGCAAATCAAGACCCCGCAACAACGCGCCGCCACCGACCAACGACATGCCGCCCGCCATGATATCTGCAACCAACTCCGGCGGAGTAGCCTCAATAGTTTCTTTAATGGCGCTCACAATATTTGCAACGGAATGGCGAAGGGCTCGGCGAATTTCCGAATCGTCAACCACAATCTCTTTTGGGAGGCCGGTCGCCAGATCCCGCCCGCGCATCACGGCTTGCATCGGCTCTTTCAGATCATAAGCCGAACCGATTGCGATTTTAATATCTTCGGCGGTTCGCTCGCCCAAAAGAAGCTTATACTCATCCCGCGCAAAACGAATGATGTCGGAATTTAACCGATCGCCCGCAATTCGAAGATTGCGCGATGTCACAATACCGCCAAGAGAAATGACGGCAATATCGGTTGTTCCGCCGCCGATGTCTACGACTACCGAGCCAATCGCCTCTTGCACCGGAAGCCGAATGCCGATTGCCGCAGCCATTGGCTCTTCCACCAAGTATACCTCGCGAGCACCGGCGTTCTTTGCGGCGTCCTCAACCGCTTTTCGTTCAACTTCGGTAACTTCGGAAGGAATACCAATTACTACGCGCGGCCGCGGGAGAAACGAAAAAGTTTCTTTGTGGGCGCGCTGGATAAAATACCGGATCATCTCTTCGGTGACATCGAAATCGGAAATCACGCCTTCTTGAAGCGGGCGCACCGCAGAAATATGTGCCGGCGTTCTTCCGACCATTTTTCTCGCCTCGGCGCCTACCGCCACTACCTGCCCGGTTTTATGGTTTACGGCAACAACCGAGGGCTCGTTGATAACAATCCCGACGCCGTGAACATATACCAAAGTATTGGCCGTTCCGAGGTCTATACCTATATCTTTAGAAAAAAGTCCAAAAAGTTTATTGAACATGGTGGAAAAACTTAAGGTCAATTCCGATGCCTGCCCCGTAGTGAACCCGGGGTTCTACTACGGGGTCTTTTGAAAATAATCCGAAAAGTTTATTGAGCATGTTGACAAGTAAGATACCTATGTAGTAAAATTTTAATACTAAAAAATACCGAAACTGGGGGGCTTATGACTGTTAAAACTATCAAAAACACTAAGGATGGTTTACTGGTAACGATGAGTTCATTGACAACAATACAGCTTGCTGAAGAAATTGAAGAAATAATTAAGGAATGCCTGCTTAAAACAGAAAGTGACGCCAATAAAATGATACTAGAGGATGAACTCCTTGTTGGCCCAACCGAGAAGACATCAAAGGCGTCCCTTATGCGAGTACTTAGAATTCGAGGAATCTCTTGCACAGAAAATGAGTACTTAAGAGCAGCACTTCTCATCCGAGAAAAATCGCTCAAGGCGCGCGGCCTCCGTTAAAGGAGGTCTTTTTTATTTTCAACCGCTTCAACAAGTGCAGCTGCTGAAAGAATCTCTGGATTGGCCCTATTCCTTTTTTTAAGCTCAAAGCCGTTTTTTTCAAGCATCTTTTCAGAAACAACAACTCTCCATGGAATTCCTATTAAATCAGCATCGGCGAACTTCTCGCCAACCGTTTTATCAGCGCGGTCATCGTACAATACATCAACTCCTTTAGCAAGCAGTCTATTGTATAAATCTTCCGCCGTATTTTTAACGATATTTCCTAATTCATGATTCCTGATTCCTAATTCTATAAGGTGAACCTGAAACGGCGCAACGCTCTCCGGCCATATAATTCCATTTTCATCGTGATGTACTTCAACAATAGTCGCCATCAAACGGCTAAGCCCTATACCGTACGAACCCATAACCACGTAATTCTTATGGCCTTTTTCATCAGCATATTGTAATCCAAGCGCTTCGGTGTATTTCGTCCCGAGTGGAAAAATGTTACCAACCTCTATCGCGCTTTTCTCTTCTACCCCGCTCCCGCATGCAGGACACGCACTTCCGGCTTTCAAACTTGATATCTCTTTGTTTTCCGCGTAGCCGCATTTTTCGCATACATATATAGTGTCTTCCCCAACCGGCGAGACAACCTGAAATTCATGCGTGTTTTTTTTCGTAAAAACGCCGCCGGCGGCCACGGTGTAAACGGCTTTAACTTCAACGCGGCTGAATACACGATTGTATGCCTCCCTCACTTTTGAATAATAACTTTCAAAATCTTTTTCATCAGCGTGAAAACTATACAAATCTTTCATAATAAACTCTCTTCCGCGAAGAAGGCCGGATTTTGCCCGCGGTTCATTTCTGAATTTTGTCTGAATCTGGTAAGCGGCAAACGGCAAGTCTTTATACGAATTCACAAGGTGTTTGGCGATCGCGGTCAAAACCTCCTCGTGAGTCCAGCCGAGAACGAACGATGCTTCTTTTTCACCTGCGCCGAGGACTTCAAGACTTATATCAACACCCCATCGCCCGGTCGGCTCCATATATTTTTTTTCAACGAGAGCTGGCATAAAAAGTTCCTGCCCCCCGATGGCGTTCATCTCTTCCCTAATTATCCTCGCGATTTTTTGCAAAACCCTCCAGCCGAGCGGTAAAAAGGAATAAACGCCCGCTGAATTTTTAAATACAAACCCCCCGCGTTCCAAAAAGCGGGCATTTGCCGCAACCGCATCTTTAGGATCCTCCCGTGAAGTTTTCCCGAATAACTGTGATTGACGCATGTTTTTGATTGTACTTCAAATACTCAGCAATCCAAAATTGACATTAAATTTTTAATAATGTATAATATTGACAACCAAAAAGGAGGATGCAGTGACAAAGAAAGATCAAAACCCGCCACTTGAAAAATGGCAGCAGTTTACTGGAGCGTCATACAAACTTCATAACCTCGGCAGACCCGCAGTGTTCCTTTTGCCATCAAAAAAACTCCGTGGCAGAGTTGAAAAAGAACTTCATGCTTTCCTCATAAAACACTTTGAGGCCTACACTACCACACTCATCCCGTCCTTTGGTTTCTGGAGAGACCGCCGTAAGAGCATCATATATGATGAATGCCGCCAATACGAAGTTTCGTTTGTGGGCAAAGAAAAAATTCCTCTGCTCTTAAAAAAACTGGCCGGGATTGCAGGCCGTATTAATGAAGAATGTATATACTTTAAAGCCGGGCAATACACATGCCTAATTGCCCCACAAACACGAAATAGAAAAAGCAAATAAAAACCAAAAACGGCCGCTCGGCCGCTTTTCATTTATCTAAACTTTGTACAATTCTCCTTACATGTTCCACAAGAGTTGCCGTATATCCCTCTTCGTTGTCGTACCATGAAAATACTTTAACCAAATCGCCGTCAATTACTTTTGTGAGCGTAAGGTCAATAATCGCGCCGTAGGGTTCGCCTATAATATCGGTTGAGACAATCGGGTCTTCTGTTACCGCAATAACTTTTGACCAACGAGGTTCTTTCGCGGCTTTTTTGAAAACGTCATTCACCTCGTCCTTTGAAACACTCCTGCCCACCAGCGCCGTGTTAACACTCAATGAACCGGTAATCGTTGGCACACGAATTGATACGGCATCAAACTTTCCCTTCAATTCAGGAATTGCCCAGACAACGGCATCAGCAGCTCCGGTGGTTGACGGCACAATGTTTACCGCCGCAGCTCTACCGCGACGAGGATCTTTTGCGTCAGCCCCATCAACAAGTTTTTGGGTTGCCGTATATCCGTGTATAGTAGTCATGCTCGCCTTAACAATGCCGAAATTCTCCAAAAGAATTTGCATCACTGGTGCTACGGAATTAGTGGTGCAGGAAGCATTGCATGTAAGCGGCGGGGGGTTTTTAAATCGATCGTCATTTACACCAATCAAAGCCGTTGTCACATCACTGCCTGCGGGCGCTGTTATGACCACCCGTTTTGCGCCGGCATCAAAATGAGCTTTGGCTTTATCGGCGCTTGTAAAAAATCCGGTTGACTCAACCACAATATCTATGCCGAGGTCTTTCCATGGCAATTTTATCGGTTCTTTTTCGGCAAGCACTTTAACTTCTTTTTCGGCAATCCTTAACATTCCATCAGTTGCAGAAACCGGCCGCTTGTACCGACCATACACCGAATCATATTTCAAAAGGTAAGCAAGGGTCTTGGTGTCGGTAAGGTCGTTAACCGCAACAATATCGAGAAAAGGAACATCCCCCTCCTTCGCTGAAGCTTCGGAGGGCAAAGCGAACGCCCTGCGGAAAAAAGACCTCCCAATACGACCAAACCCGTTTATTGCAATTTTTGCTTGACGCATAATAAACCTTAAGTTATATTACCTTTAATAATACCACATAAATCTGAAAAGAATATGAGTCAATAACAACATGGAGGAACTGAATATGTGGGGAGAACCGAAACAAGACAAAGAAAATGTTCTTTGCAATAAACACACCGTAGTAACAACTACAATGGCATCAAAGCCGTGCCCGGAATGTGGAAAACGCCTAATTTGCCTAGACTACAAACGATGTTCAAGATGCGCTAAAAGATCAAACAAATGTTCTTTGTGTGACGCCTCTTTAACTTAAAAGGAGAAGGTAAATGAGCCCACGGCAAGAGTTCCTTTTTAATTTGTTTATTATTTGGGGTGGCTATATCGGTCTTGTGGCAACACTAACATTCTTAACATCCATCACCGTTGCTGAAAACGAACCAATGCCCATACCAGCAATGCTGCACATGGGTGAGTTCTACATTCACACAGTTATCGGATTTGTTGCGGGACTTTCTACAGCCATTTTCCACCATATTGTAGCTTACCTATAAAAATCAGGCAAAGCCGCATCATCATGCGGCTTTTTTCATTGCTTCGGCCACACGCTTTGTAGCCATGACATACGCGGCCTTCCGCCATGAGAGATTTAATTCTTCTTTTGTTTTTTTAACATCTACGAATGCGCCATTCATAACCTCTTCAATTTTTTTTAACACAGTTTCTTCGTCCCACCACTTTTGTTCTTTTGACTGCAACCATTCAAAGTACGAGCCTGCTACACCGCCGCTATTGGCAAGAATATCCGGTATAACTTCAATTCCGCGCCTCTCTAAAATACGGTCAGCTTCTTCAGTCGTGGGGCCGTTGGCCAGTTCAAGTACCACATTCGCGCGAATGGTTCCGGCATTATTTTCCGTAATTTGATTCTCAAGCGCTGCCGGAACCAATATATCAACGCCTAATTCCAAAAGCTCCTCGTTAGAAATAGTTTTGCATTTGCCGCCGGCGGCTTCTTCCAAAGAGCACTTCGTGTTATTTAACACCCCCCTTTCCTTTTGTATCTTTAATAGCTCCTCAACATCTAGGCCGTCGGGATTATATATGGCGCCTTTTGAATCCGAAAGGGCGACAATTTTCAATCCGTTCTGATGTACGATCTTTGCAAAATTTGCGCCAACGTTGCCGAAACCCTGTATCGCCACCTTCGGTGGCGAATTTCTAATTTCTAATTTCGAATTTCTAAACTTGAGGAATTCGCGAAGAATAATAAAACCGCCGAAGCCGGTGGCAATATCGCGGCCCCGGGAGCCGCCTTTTTCAACCGACTTTCCGGTAAATGCCGCCGGCTCCCAGTGGCCGGCAAGTATTGAGTATTCATCGACCATCCAATCCATAATCTCCGGCGAAGTACCGACGTCCGGCGCAGGAACATCTTTGTCGGGCCCTATGTATTCAAAAATTTTCCGAACATATTCGCGCGAAAGCAACTTAAGTTCGCGTTGCGAAAGCGAGCGCGGATCAACCCTTACAGCGCCCTTAGCGCCGCCATACGGCAAACCAACAACAGCATTTTTTATCGTCATCAAAAGCGCTAACGCCATGACTTCATCTTTTGAAGAATCTTGATGGAAACGAACACCGCCCTTATACGGACCAAGCGTGTTATTCCATTGCACGCGCCATGCGGGAAATTTTTTCACTGTCCCGTCATCGCCTTGAAACTCGATTTCGAACTCCAAAATGCGATCAGGTTTTTTCAGGCGCGATAAAACATCACTGTTAGGTAAATCCGGAATGATTTTCACCGTATCCTCGACAATTTTTTGAGTATTTTCTAAAAAAGTTGACACTGTTCTTTAAAAAGTTATGATATCAATAGATCTTTCTTATCTATGGGGGGGCGAAATGACCAACGTAAAACTTGATCTAGAAGTAGGTGGGGTAGAGTTTTCAAGACTTCTTTCTCGACAGATGCACGGCTTCCATGGAACAATTGAAGAAATTTGCAAACATATTGAGGAAAGGTTCGGAATTGATCTCCAAAACGCAGGAATCAGATATGGTCTTTTTGCCACGCTTAGATGTTTTATGACAGATGGCATTCTTGTGCCAGCCATCGAACAGGCCGGTGGAGAGTGTCCAGTAAAATGTGTGTTTTATTTCATGGCTACGTACAGGTAATAGCGACTCGATCGCTATTTTATTTTTCAGCTGCCGGCGACTGTTTATCCCTTTGAAGCAAATACGCATACGCAGCGAGAGCAGCTTTAACAGCGTCTCCGACCGAAATGTTGTTTTGCTTATACGGGTCGTCGGTAATATCCCCCGCGGCAAAAATCCCGGGATGCGAGGTAACCGCGTGTTTTGAATCAATAATCACCTGCCCCCATTTATCAAGCTCCACCAATTCCTTTACCATCTCGGAGTTTGGCACGGAACCGATCTCAACAAATACGCCGTCTACCTGAAGTTCTTTTTCTTCTCCGGTTTTCTTATCTTTATACTTGAGCCCGGTCATCATTTTGTCTCCGATGACTTCAAGAGTTTGCGCATTTAAAATAATCTGCTTGAGTTTCGGATTTTTCTTGATTTCCTCCTGCGTTACCGCATCTCCTTTTAACGCTTCGCCGTATTCCAGTAAGTAAATTTCCGCGGCATAGGGAAAGAGATCCTGCACCGCTTCAAGGCCGGCGTTTCCTCCCCCGACAACCGCGACTTTTTTGTCCGCGAAAACAGGGGCATCGCAGGTTGAACAGTACGCGACCCCTTTGCCGTTAAATTCGTCCTCGCCGGGGATACCAAGTTTTTTCCTCCGCGCACCCGCGGCAAGAATAATGGTCTTTCCTTCAAACTTTTTGCCGGATTCAGTTTCAACCTCAAAATCGCAAATTCTTCCGGCGTCCCGGCACATGCTTTCCCGCACAGCCCTTGCGCGTTCCGGCACTACGATATCAACTGCGTCTGGATATGCTCTGACATGCGCCTCAAGCTTTTGCGCCAAATCAAAACCGGAGATGTGCGGCTCGCCAATCCAATTCTGGATGTCATCCGAAACAATTGACTGCCCGCCAAAAGATTCAGTAATAACAAGGGTCTTTAATTTTTTACGCGCGGTATAAACCGCAGCGCCCACCGCGGCAGGACCACCGCCAATGATGATGACGTCGTATAACATAAGATTTAGAAGCGGATATGCGCGGACAACTACGCAGATTCATACTGATCCGCGTATTTCCGCGTTGCCATCCGCATGAAGTGAAACGATCCGCTTCTACAGATTATTTTCTTGATTACAACTATAAGCGTAAAAAACGACAGTAACTGAAAACACCTTATTTTACACTTTTCGGATCAATCCCGGGCATAGTATCGGGTACGAATTCCGGGCCGTGATTTTTATAAGATTTATAAAAACCCTTAATCTGTTTTGCCTCCGCATCAGAAAGTTCTTCGCCGGAAAGATTAAACTTCAGAACGCGACTCCAAGCGGTGACCGCTATGTCCGTATCATTGGCTGGCCGCGGCGCCATAACAAGTTTAGAACCGCCGTATTCTTGAACAATTTCTTTTAATTGGTCAATCACTTTTGCGGGGACATCCGGCTTGTAAGCAATCCATACTCCGCCGTGTTCCATATTATGAATGAAAATTTGATCATTAACTTCGTAGTCGTAAACGCCCCAGTTTGCGGATGACCCGAAGTGGCCGCCGGATGAAGGAGGATTTGAATTGTATGGTTTTGGAGGCGTAGAACCAAGCGGTATGTGTTCGGCGCCGACCGAAGGATAAAAAATACCCGGGAGACTTTGTTCGCGGTTTTTAAAATAGAACACAAGCCAAACAACAAGGCCGCCCAAAACTGCTAAAATAACAACGAAAACAACGATTCTTTTAAGAATTCTTTTACGTGTTGCTTGTAGTATACGTTGCTCTTTATCATTTGCCATGGTTTTAAAAACTATCTTAAAAAATTCTACTTCCGCGTCTTTCCGCGTAGCATTCTGCATTTTTCCGCGGAGACTCCGCGGAAGTACACAGATTGCAACGCGGATTTATGCGGATCGAACTTTAAAATGAGTCCTATAGAGATTAAAAAAACGTTTTATTGACGCAATCTGTTCTTTATCTAAATGTACTACAGGCCGCCGCTTCTTTACAAAAGCGATTGCTTTTTCCGGCGTCATGCCTTTTGTGGCGAGATACGCCGCGACCAAAGTCGGCGCCCGACCATGCCCGTTCTTACAATGAACATAAACCTTTTTCTTATGACTTACCATCTGGTCTAAAAAAGCCACCCCGGCAGCCATCTGATCATGGGTTGGCGCGTGGCCGTTTTTGGTCGGGAGCCATAAAAAAGTATCGAGTCCCCGCATAGGAATTTTTTCAATATGCTCACCTTCCAAATCAACGTCAACCGAGATGCCGAGCTTCTTCAACCGTTCAAAATGACTGTATTGCAGCATATTCGTCCCAATGTAAATATATGGCGTAATCTTTGAATAGCGAAGCTTCTCTTTGGAAGTGTGGTTCTTCTTTAACATCATTTTATTTTAACCGCCCTACCGCCTCCATAATCATCGCCTCCGGCGCGTAATCATATGTTTGGTTCTTATAAAAATAAGGCCGGCAGCCGGTCCAGTGGAAATTGGTCATTTGGGCCGCCATCGGATCAACATCAACACCGTTAATATTGACTTGGGGGGAACCGAAAAAACGGTATTGCTTTGCTTTCTCGTCAGTATCAATCAAAACTTCTTCAAAATCAGCGTCAATCTTTCCCTCTTTTATTAAACTCTCAAGAAGAGCCCAATCGCTCCTCCAAAATGTGCATTGATTATTGTGAAGAACCTGAATACTAAGCTTCATGCTTTATAGTGTAGCACACTTAAATTAGTTTCTTGAACTCTTCAACCATCGGCACTTCGTTTGGATCATTGCCATACTCTTCGGCAGTATAATAAGCAGCCCAATCGGCAATAAGAAGCGAGGAAAAAATTTTCACGAAGGCATCTCGCCCCTCCAAATCAATAATTTCAACCGGCAATCCGCGACCGCGGAGGAGTTCCGCGGTAGCATTCATTCGTTTCAAGATTTTGGGATGGTCGGCGTGATCCCTAAGAAAAACAAAATGAAACGGCTCATTCAACTTATGCCGTATATCCGCGTCAGTCCGCGTTGAGTCCGCGTCGATCCGCGCTTGTGTGTCAAAACCGGTCATCTCGTTATGGTTCAATTCCGGAAAGATATTGTAAAAAGCAGGAATTTTCCCGGTTTCATTGAATTTAATTTTCCAGTTTTGGGCAATGGCCTGGTTCCTCGCTGAAGCATAAATAATAGGAACAAAACCCCGAAGGCGCTCGGCAAGCTTGCGGCCGATGGCTTCATATGTCTCTGGGTTGAGTTGTTGTGAAAGGGAAGTAACTTCTTTTAAAGCCGTTTCCTCACCTATGAATTTAAGAAGAGCTTTAAACATGAAGCCGGTTGCCGTTCGCGGCTGAATACCGGTATCAGGAAATTCAATAAATGAAACTCCGTCTTTTAGCGCAAGCTCTTTTAACTTTCCGCCGACAAAGATGGCTGATCGCGGCAATCCTCTTTTACCGGCATCTTCAAAAGCGCTCACCGTTTCCTCGGTGTTGCCGGAATAAGAGCTTGCGATCACGAGGCGGTCTTTCAAAACATCTTCAGAAAGCTCCGGCAGGCCGTAGCTTGAATGTACGACTAAATCAAGCGATGGTTTCCACGTCTTGATAAGATCCGCTGCCAAATGCGAGCCGCCCATGCCGGCAACGAGAAATTTGCTGAATTTGCCGAGCCCTTCGCCATTTACAATCTTCGGCTCAAACGCAAACTGGGTATTAAATTTTTTGATTGCCTCAAGCATTTCCATGATACTTTTGTTGTTTATACTTTTTCCACTCGACATCCTTACAAACTCCAGTTTGTAAGGATGTTTTTATTACCCGTGGCACTTCTGTTACTTCTCTACTATAACAAATGTCATACGGTTAGAGATAATCAAGCAGGCGTTCGTATTCAATAAATCGGAAAATTCTATAGCCATACGAGATCAAAAGCGTGAAGTTACCGGTAATAAGCAAAATGCCGAGTCCTATTAAAAATATACCTCCGACGACAGAAATAGCGTTCAAAAGCGGTGTAATGCGGCTAATTGCCTGAATCGCGCTGCCGATGCCCAAAGCAATCAATAAAAATGGAACAGCAAGCCCCATTGAAAAAACAAAAAGAAGCAACGCGCCATGAAACACGGTAGCGGAAGTTGAAGCAAGAAAAAGAATTGAGGCAAGAATTGGCCCGATGCACGGCGTCCAGCCAAAAGCAAAAATTACTCCAAGTATAAACGAATTAACCGGCTTACCTTGCTCCAAAAATGGTATGCGAAACTGCCTCTCTTTCATTAAAAAGCGCGGCTTAACAAGGCCGATCATAAAAAGCCCGAAAAGAATTACAAAAGCGCCGCCGATTCTCGCCACCCAAATTTTTAAAGAAGCAAATGCGACGCCCAAAGAACCCGCCAGAGTCCCGAATAAAATAAAAATAAGCGAGAAGCCGACTACATACATGACTCCGTTTAGAAAAATTTTTCTCCGCGCTCGCTTTGCCGTTACCTCGTCTTTCATTTCTTCGGCTGATACTCCGCTGATAAAACTCAAATAGCCGGGCACAAGAGGAAGAGTGCATGGAGCTAAAAAGGTAAGAAGGCCGGCAATAAAGGCAGAAATGACTAAAGGAAATTCCATAATTACAAATTGAAGGCTTTTTTTGTTCTCACGCGCATTTCATCTAAATCCATCGGGCCGCGCTTGTGATCAACCACCATACCGCCGGCATCAACAAAAATTGTCTCCGGCATGGAAAATCCGCCGATTGACCGGTAAAAAGAATCGGAAGGATCAAGCAAAAGAATGATTCTGCCGGTAACGCCGGCCTCATCAGAAAATTTCTTGGCAACTTCCAGCGACTCGGCGCGATCAACGGCAACAACCGCTATCTTATCTCTGAATTCCTCCTGGAGAGCCGCAAAATCAGGCAATTCTTTCACACAAAAAGGGCACCACGCCGCCCAAGCATTTACAACAATCGGCCTTCCGCGAAAATCAGATAACGCAACATCGCGGCCATCATAATCTTTCAAAACAAGTTGAGGGGCAGGATAAAGTTTTCCATCAGATGATGGCTCCTGACTTTTCCAAAGGCGCGTAACAAAAACTACGGCCAAAATCCCAGCCGCGATTAACGCGATAATAACGTATTTCCCAAATCGGCTCATAGACTATTCGTGAGTGTGTTCCTTGTGTTCGTCACAAGGGCAGCTGCAGGCCGTACATTCTTTACCCGTGCTTTTATCCTCTTCGCCTTCGCCATGAGTATGGGCCTTATGCATATCGCAGGGGCAATCACAGGCCATGCAAATTTGTTTGTCGTCGTGCATAAAAAATCCGAATCTACGAATGTATCCGAATGCTACGAATAAATCATTCGCGGCCTTCGCATAGAATTCGCATCATTCGCATTATGTTCTTAAATCGACCTTTTAAAATCATTTATAAACCTCTGTCTCCGGATGCGTAGCGGCCCATGAAAACCAAAAGGCGCTGAAAGGATTAATGCGCTCAAGCGAACCGTCCGTCTTTTTTTTGAACACGCGGACTACTCCAAGGTCCTTTTCGTGACGGAGCACAAAAGTAATATTTTGAAATTCGTCCTCAACCATTCCTCTTGCTATCAAAAACTCTGTTGGATATGCTTTGGCCTTTCCATTAACAATGATCCCAAAAATGAAGGCGTCAGCCGGAAGACGCGTATCGCTATCCCCGGCAAGACCTCGCGCAAAACTGATTGGCTTAAAATAACTTCCGTACGGGTTCGTGCCGTAAAAACGGGTAGCGCCGGTATCCCGCGAAAGCACTTCTCCATCAAGATATGTTTTCTTCCAATCGCCAAAAAGAAACTGGTCTGAAGACAAAAGAGAAAGTTTCGTGCCGGTCACCTCGCCAACCACGGCCTCGCCCAGAATCTGCGGCCATAAACTCTCGGTCTTACGGTCGTACATGACAAGATTTGATTTCCAAAGTTTACCCGAAGTCCCAAATTCAACCCGTTCGCCTTCAACTATCGGATCAAAAACAAATCCGGTAAGGCAAAGCGGGCAGTACGTAACAAGAATTCGTTCGCCCTCCCCCTCGATCCCGCTCAAGGCAGGCACCTTGTCGTTCACGATCTCGTGCCAGACAAGTATTTGATACGGGTAGAATCGGTGGGTTTTCCCGCGCGAAAAGGCAACACCCGGCTCATCATCTCCCAAAAATTTTTCCGCCTCGCTGACTGTTATAAACTTCGGATTATCAATTGGCGGAATACCGTCCTTGGGCGGCCCACCGGAAATAATCTCATCAAGCGGCACAGAATGTTTTACTCCGTCGGTCACAAAAATTTCTCGCTTGCTTTCTTCAGCCACAACGCCAAGCGGTTTTTGCTCGCCCGTGGGCAGCTGAATATATCTCCCCGTGAGCCGCCAATAAATGTAAACTCCGGCAACTGCCGCGATTATAAAAATAACAAGAACAAGTAGAATCTTTATAGCCATAAATGCTGAATTATGAATGATAAATGCTGAAACAATTATTCAGCGTTCAGCATTTAGAATTTGGCATTTACTTAACTCCCAAAAGTTCTGCCAAGCGCCCCCGATCAAAACCGACGATAATCTCACCGTCAATATCAATTACCGGCACACCCATTTGTCCGGATTTTTTAATCATTTCCTCCCGCGCAACGGTGTCGGTAGCCACATTATGCTCTTCATACTCTACATTATTATTTTTGAAAAACTCCTTGGTCATCTTGCAATATACGCAAGTCGGAGTGGTATAAATTTTAACCATGAAAATCCTAATCTACGAATACATCCGAATGTTCCGAATAAACCATTCGCGGCATTCGCATACAATTCGTACAATTCGCATTATATTTCTAAAGTCGACCTTATAAACGAATACATCTTCATATTAAACGGTGTTCGCCGAAATTGGTAGCACACCATGCGGCCGCGGCGCACTCTTTCAACAATGCCGGCAAGTTCCAGTTTATGAAGCTGATGAGAGGTATTGGAAAGGGAACCACCGAGTTTTTCGGCAAGTTCCGATACACAAAGTCTTCTGCCTCCCTTACCCATATTGACAAGCAATACAAAAAGCCGAAGACGCAAGGGGTCTTGAAAAAGCCCAAAGGCGCGCGAAAGTTCATTAATGTGCGAATTCTTTGTTTCCATGATTGAATAACCATAGAAACATTATCATGTACATTGGATAACCGCAAATTTAATCTGTGGATAACTGAAAAATTGCCGCAGTTTATACGGCAATTTTTCTCTCAAAAGTTATTCAAAATATGCTACCGTCCCGCCAACTCCTGCTGAATAATTTGGTCAATTTGCTCAAAAGGAAGCGCGCCGCGGATTAACGGCTTGCCGTTTACAAAAATATGCGGCGTTCCGGCAACACCGAGTGCTGTGCCATCACTATAATCTTTCTCTACCTCGGCCCTATATTTGCCGCCGTCAAAACAAGAATCAAATGCTGAACCATCAAGACCGAGCTCCCTTGCCCAACGCTTTAAATCATCAGCGGTAAAACTAACGGTCCCCTGTCCAAGACGGTCTTGCTCTTGAAAAATTTTATCATGCATCTCCCAAAATTTATTCTGATCCTCGGCGCACTCCCCGGCCATCGCCGCTGGAAGAGCCCCGGAGTGAATTCCCGAAAGAGGGAAATCGCGATAGACAAACCGAACCTTCCCGGTCTTTATGTATTTTTCCTTGAGCTGAAAAAAACTTTCCCGCCATAATTTTCGGCAAAATGGACACTGAAAATCGCTAAATTCAACAAGCACCACTGGCGCATCGGGATTGCCCAAAGCCGGATCGTCATCTTCAATGTTTTTCTGGAGAGCATCGCTCGCCTCCGAAACAGCAACGCCCCCCCCCGCCACCGCCGCTTCTTTTTTGCCGTCAAAAGCGCCGCTGGTGTAAAGTATTGCGACGGCTACAATAACTCCTGCCGTAACAATTGCGCCGGGCAGAATAAATTTATCTCCCTCCCCGGAGTTATGCGCGGAGAGAATGGCCGGCTGCTCTGATTTTTCACCCGGCGACGGAACTTCCGATGAAATTTTATGCTCCATAGATTCTTATACTATCGTCGAAAAGCATATCATGTCAAACTTTTCATATCAAAAGCCATATCAGAAAATTTATCCGGCGCGTCGCCGATCGGAACCTTCCGCTCAATAAGCTCCGTTAAAACCGGCTTATCTTGAAACATATTAATAAGAACGGCGCCGACTAAACGGCCCTCTTTCATAAAAAACCGCTCATATTTATTTTTAAAAAGATCAACGCGCGATACGGTTGCAGTTCCGGCCTCTCCGTTTACCTCACCCAAAAAAGTGATGTGGAAACCGAGGTTGGTCAACGAATAAGATGGAACGCTTTTAAACGGCACCCTCTCTCTTCCAACCATATTCTCTCCGGCTACTTTCCCCTGTAAAAACGCATTCGTCCAGTTTCCGTGAGTGTGGTGTTCGCCGGAAGTAACATCGAAATACTCGGCAATATCCCCTGCCGCAAAAATGCCGGGGACCTGGGTTTCTAAAAACTCATTGGTCCTGGCGCCGCGTCCGGGAGATACCGAAACGCCGGTCCCAAGAAGAAAATCATCGTTCAGTTTAAGGCCAATGCCGACGCCGACAAAATCCACATCGAACACGCTTCCAAGTTTTGTGCGAAAAGCGCTCACCCGGTCTTTGCCGCCGAACGCCTCGACTTCGTCTTTAAAAATAAGATCGATTCCGCGCCGCTCGAAATTCTTCGCCATCAGCTCCCCGCCCGCCTCATCGAGCGCATTTCCAAAAAAACGCTCGCTGCGACACACCAGTGTCGCAGGAATATTATACACAGAAAGAATCTCAAGAAACTCCAAGCTGATAAATCCTCCGCCGACAACAACTGCTTTTTTTACCGAGGGGATGTACTCCGCGATGGCATCCGCATCGTCGATTGATTGCAGACGAAAAATACCGCGCTTTGCCTCGCCAAGAATTCCCAACGGCCGCGGAACGCCGCCGGATGAAATGAGAAGCTTATCAAAAGAATATGGTTCTCCGCTTTTCATCCGAACCTCGCGCCGCCCCGGATCCAACGACATAACCTCTTTCTCCAAAAATAAATCGATGCCATTCTTTTCAAAATCGTCTACGGTCCTCAAAAAAAGCTGTTCGCGTTTGATTCGCCCCTTCAAAAAAAGCGGGAGCAAAACCCGAGAATAAAGAAGGTGCGGCTCTAATGATAAAATACCGATTGTACCTTCACGATCCTTGGCGCGAATAGTTTCGGCGGCGGTTACACCGGCAATGCCGCCGCCTATAATCAAATAGTTATAACGCATAAAATAACTATAGCATGAAAAATCAAAACCCCGGCAAAGCCGGGGTTTTGATTTGATTCGGACAATATTTAAAATCGTCTGAAACCGCCGCCGCCTCCTCTCGGCCGATCGCCGACGCGTGCCCGATGGCAATCGCGGCAATAAAGCGGAGAAGTCGGGACACCCTTGTCGTCAGTCCGGGGATTGAATGGCAGCTCTGAAATTTCTTTGCTGCATTCCGCACAGACCCACATGACACCGTCTTTAGGACGGAACATAGGACGCTGGGCGCCGAAACCGCCTTGGGAATCGTTTCTCTGAAACATTACGCAAAGCTTGCGAATCCATACTATTTTTACGAAATCCGTAGCGAAATATTATATACTCGCAAACTCTTCGTAAAAAAATAGATACTTATTCGTTTAGCCCTTACTTAAAAAATAGAAGACCTTTTCCCGGTTATTGTCTTGTTAAAACGCCGGGTTTTGCGCCGTTAAATCGGACGCTTTATCAAGTATAGCATACTTAAAGAATTCTTGCAATATCCCGATAGGTTACCGCGAGCATAAGCAAGATCAGTATAACAAACCCTGCCGTATGAATAGCCCGCTCAACGCGCTGGTCAACTCTGGAGCCCTTTATTTTTTCAATCACGAGAAAAAGAATTCTGCCGCCATCAAGCGCTGGAAATGGCAAGGCGTTTAATATCGCGAGATTCACCGAAAGAATCGCGGCAAGCTGCAGGAGATAACTTATCCCCAAATCGCCAAATTGACGCGCAAAAACAAAAATCCCCACCGGCCCGGAAATATCGGCGCTAACGCGTCCGGCAAAAATTAAATCGCGGAGAACAAAAAAGATTCCAACAACGATTGCCGCAAGAGAATTAAAAAGCATCTTAAGCCCTTCCCACCATGCTGAATACCACGGCGTTTTTATAACCCCTATTTGGGAAAGCACCACCCCAAGCGGCCCCTCGCCCTCCGGTGAAGTAAGACGCGGAGTAACGTTTTTTTCGAGTGTCGCGCTCCCGCGCTTTATGGTAAGCGTGACTTCCCTGCCAAGACGCGAAAATATAAAATTTTGGAAATCTTCAGGTTCCAGAATTGTCGCGGCCTCTCCGTCAACCTTTGCCGAAGCTATTAAGTCGCCGAACCGAAGGTCAGCTGATTCAGATGGCGAGTTCTTGGCAACACCGACAATCCCCACCGACACATTCTGAATTTTATCTTTATTCTCCGAAGTTACGACGGACGGCAGACCAATGCCGCTTCCAATCGAGAAAAAAAACCACGCGAGAACCAAATTCATTGCCACACCCGCGACAATAATAAGAAACCTCTGCCAGACAGGCCGTGATATAAAACTTTCCGGCAGGCCCTCGCCCTCTCCGGACTCTCCAAAAATTTTTACATACCCGCCGATCGGCAAAAGATTTAAGGCATACCGCGTACCATTCCGTACCACGCTCAAAATCCGCGGCGGAAAGCCGAATGCAAACTCATCAACCCGCACTCCGAATTTTTTGGCGGCAAAAAAATGCCCAAACTCATGAATGAGCACTAAAATACCGATAAGCAATACAAAAAAAATAATCGTAATAACCATAAAAACTATCTGTATCAATAGAACGGCTCATTGATACACTTAACCGCCTTGGTTCCTTAGCCCTCTTTTTCTTTTAGTGTCTAATTCACGCTCATATGCCGCCTCAAATAATTCAACAAAATGACCGCGCGCAACAGAGCCCCCGAGGGCTTCGATAAGCATGGATTCAAGAGAAAAACGTGCGTCTACTTTATCATTTTCATATAACTGTTCATAAGTCGTGTTTATCTTAAGAGCCTCATCTCTAAACAATCTTGCCACCCCGATTGGTTTTACTGAATCAAGATCAACTATTCTGCAATCAAGCGTAATGTTGTGTCCCGTAAGATAGCCGTGAAAAACTTTCAGCTTCCGCATTTTCGCAACCTGCACACCCAACGCCTCAGCGAACCATTTAAGATATTCTCCCATGGAAAAATTACCGGGATCTCTACTTTGTTCCTGGGCAACAAGGGCCTTAGCATCATCTAACACAGTTTGCCTTGCTGGTCCACCAAAATCTCTCAAGTAGCCTATCCTCTCTTTTGTTCCAAAAGCCCGCACTTGTACCACAGGGTTCATTTCCGGAGGAATTATCCCACGCCGCTTTCCCTCTGCAATAGAAATTTTCTTTCCTTCTGCATCAATTATTTCTTCAAGATCTGAAATAGCAACCACCCGATGGGTGCGAATTCCTGCTTTCAAAAACTTTTCAGAATTATTTCTGTCAATTCGCGCATAGTCATCATCCATTAAACCAAAGGCTTCATGAGCATGTTCTCCGGACTTTGGTTGAACATCTAATACGGCAGTTGGGTTCCGCTGAAAAACACCAATACCTTTCACATCCACATCTCTATACAATCGACTTTCCTTGTCGCGGAAAACTGCCGAGCCCAAAAGCCCACTTCGGCCCTTGCCCCACTCTCGCATGATTATCGGCTTTCGCACTTTTTCTTCAGGGTATTCTTCGGGCTGCGGCGTGAAGAAAATACCAAGATCAGTCGGCTTTCCAAGCTTCAACCTAAACGGCGCCTCCTTGAAAGCCGGATTCACCCAAGTAACCGTATTTTTAACCTCAAGCGCCGGCAACCGCTCTTTGGCGCGCTCCTTAAAAAATTTCTCCCCCGTCCCCACCGGCCAATTTTTCCCCTTTTCCGTATTTTCCATACCTCATATTCTATACAAAAATAAAAATATTCCTAATAAACCTTAGCACTAATCTCACCGTCTATCTGTATCAATAGACTGAACTATTGAACCAAGCGGAACCTAACTAAAACCCTCGACTACGCCGCGGCCGATGACGTTGCCATCTTATCTCTGAAGCCGCTCTTACTGGTAGTGTTACAGCGCCCAAAAATTTTTCAATGGCATTAACAATCTTTTGCCCTTTTGCCTCTTTAAAAAATAAATCAAAAACTTTTTTATATCCTACGCCGGACTTTACCAGATCGCGCTGAATTACCCAGACAGTAGCCTTGCTCATTTTTAATACCCTGCATATCGCCCCATAGCCGTAGCCGCGCTGTATAAGAACGGCCGCCATAAGCCTTTTGCCAAGCATCAATTTTTCTGTTGGCGTCAACAAATCATCAATAAAGCGCTCGAGAAACTCGCGATCATTAATCTCCGTCAGGGTACGAGTCAACGCGCCTATCACATCACGCTTCATCTCTGCGGTTAGCGGATTTTTTGAAACTTTGGGCATAAATTTATTTTCATTACGATTTGTAATACTGTCATATCTTCTCCGTTGGTTCAATAGTTCAGACTATTGAACCAAAAAAATACTTATCCTCTACGTATACATACTTAACCCCTGCTACTAACCGCATTGATTATTTACAATACCTTAAATAAAACAAGTATTCGGTATTGCCTTCGTTGCCGCGAATTGGGGACTCTATGCTGCCGGCAACATGCCAGCCGTTTGCGGCAAGCCAATCGGTAAAATCATCAAACAATTTTTTGCGCGCATCTTCATCTCGCACAACGCCGTGTTTAAGAACCTCCGGATCACGCGTCTCGTATTGCGGCTTGAGAAGGGCGATAACTTCCGCTTTGGGCGCTATGCGGCGGACAGCAGGAAGAATCCCGCGAAGCGATATCAAAGAGACGTCAATGGTAACAAGATCAACCGCCTCTGGCAATTTATCAAGGTCACGCACGTCGGTTTCCTCCATTATTATTACTCTGGAATCCTCTCGCAATTTTAAATCGAGTTTACCGCGCGCGGTATCAATTGCGTACACCTTTTTTGCGCCGTGCTTCAAAAGCACTTCAACAAAACCGCCGGTAGCCGAGCCGATATCTGCGCATATTTTTCCACGAGCATCGATATTAAATTGGACAATCGCGTGCTCCAATTTGTACGCGCCACGCCCAACGTATTCGCGCCCCCTCCTTACCTCAACCGTATCATTCTCTCCAATCATTTGTGCGGGTGAGACAGCTTTTTGGCTGTTCACAAAAACACGACCTTCGGTAACAACAATAAACGCATCGTTCTTGTCAGAAACGTATCCTTGGGAAAGAAGTAAATCGTCAAGACGGCTTTTTTTCGGCATGGTTTTTAAACGCAATAATATCTTCTTTGGTGGGAATGTGAACACCTTTTTCGACGAATGCGCGACACACACGTCCCGAAACACCCGAAAGACCGGCGCTGGCTAAGGCATCATGTATTTCTTTAATATCGCCAAAACTCAAATTTTTTAGCTCACGCCGCATGTACCGAGAAATTAATTCTCCGCTTATTTCTGTTATATGACAAAGGGGGGTGAAACTAAAAAAGAGATCTTCGGCTAAGACGCGCGCACAAAATTCATTGTCTACCTCCTTTCCAAATCGAATCCTACGCACCGCTTCTTCTTCGCGCCCAAACACAAGCGGGCTAAAACCAAAAGAGCGTTTTACATCAACGCCGCCCTTTTGCAATTCGTAATACACTGTCGTGTGAAGGTAACCGAGAAAAAGAAGGACACAAAGCTCTTTCTTCTTTTTTAATTCCGGGTACTCGCGAAGCAACTCGGCAATACGCGGGCGCAACATCTTCAACATATATTCTTCACGTTCCTTTTGGAATAAGGCTTGTCCTTTCAAATGTTCGCTGACGCGATGAAGTGTCTCAGAAAAACTTTTATGAGTTTCGTATCCGCGCGGTTTTCTCAACAGCTCGTGACCGGCTGGCAAATCAATAAAAGTTATGGGTTTTTTTGAACTAGCGACTCTATTCAACAAATGCGTTAAAAACTCTTTTATCTGTGGGGTGGCCGAAAAAGTTTTAAAATATTCTTGCGGCACAACATCGCCATCAGCGATTTTACGATAATACTCAAGATCAACGACGCGCCACCCGCTTAGCTCCGGAATAAATATATCGGAGCGCTCAAAAGATTCGCTAAACCCCTGTAAATCTTCGGCACTTGAGTGCGGAGCATAAAAAATTTCAATCGAGATCGGCGGAAGTTCTTTGCCTTTACCTAAAATTTCTATCGCTTTCTCTTTAAATCTTTCCCAATGTTTGCGCCAAAATCCATGTTCGCGCTCCTCTTTCAATTTCAAGCCACCGGGTTCGCTAATCTCGGATTGTTCCGCGTCTGATTTTTCAAAAGATTCCACCATATCACACGTTCATTATTTCTTTTTCCTTTGTTGCGGCGACTTCTTCTATTTTTTTGTTTGCTTCGTCCACGGCTTTCTGGATTTCGCTCTTTTGGCGGAATTTTTCATCTTCGGAAATCTCTTTGGCTTTTTCTTTACGATCAATCTCTTTCAACGCCTCTTCTCGTTCGCGCCGAACCTGAATCCGGGCGTCTTCAACATGGCGGCCAAGCACTTTTAACAAATCCTTACGGCGTTCTTCGGTAAGCTGTGGAATCGTGAGCCGAATCAGATCTTTATCAACTGCCGGATTTAATCCTAACGATGAATCGCGAATTACTTTTTCAATTGGCTGAATCGCATTTTTGTCCCACGGCTGAATAACCAGAGTCCGCGGCTCGGGTGAAGAAATAGACGCAAGCGCTTTTATTGGCGTTTTTGCGCCGTAGTAGTCAACCTCGATATCCTCGACGAGCGCGCTTGAAGCCCGCCCGGTTCTAAGAGTCGCGATTTCGGATTTTAAATTAGCTATAATTTTTTCGAGTTTTGATTTGAAATCCATTAAAATTACGAATTTCCACGAATGCCGAACGAATATTCACGAATCACGAATTTACGGTGATCAAATCGAACCATTCGCGATTCGTGGATATTTGTTAAAGGATTCGTAAATATTCGTTTTTCATATATTTCAATTATTACTCACCAAATACATCACTGCCGGATCCCGTTCGTCAACCACAATCTTGGTAACCCTGCGAACAGACGGTATGGCAACCGCAGACCATGTCAGGCCGGCATCAACTGTTTTATAAAGCTGCGCCTGTGCAGAGATGTAAAACACACGGGAATCCGCAGGACTGATAACAACAGAAAGCACCGGTAAAGCCTCGGGCGGAATAATTATCGGAACCCGTACCCATGAAAGACCGCCGTCATACGAACGAATCAGTCCGTAATCAGATGCAAGATACAAAATACCGGCCCTCTGGTCAATGACCAAATTTTGATTCCTTGAACTCCCGTTAAATGAATTGAAATTTTGAGTCAGTTCCGTCCAATTCTGCCCGCGATCAGAACTTTTATACATTCTGCCGCGAGATGTAAGAACGTAAAAATTACGAGTCCGCTCGTCAACCGTCAAACGAACAAGACCGTCCGCAAACCATTTCATCACTCGCCAGGATTTTCCCCCATCACCCGATTCCAAAACCCCCCCTTGTCCGGTAGCCACAAAAACAGTTTCAGCGGCATCATCGATCCATACGTCAAAAACCCCGAAACGCTCTACCGGAACAAAATACACCTCGCGGAAATTCCGCCCGCCGTCTTCGCTTTTCAGAAGCACGCCGCGGTTCTTCTGGTATGCCGCAACATACCATAACCCTTCATGGCGTTTCGAAATCGCAATTCTTAAAACCTTCGCGGCGGAATCAAGAACGCCAGCCTCATCAACAACCTTTTCCCACTCTTTACCCGAATCTTCGCTTTTCCATATCCCGGAGTCCCCCGTTCCAATATACAGACGGGCTGAATCGCGCGGATCAATAACAAGGTCTGTAACAGTTAAACCGGCAAGCGTCGAGCGCGAATTCCTGATGCTATTCCGCTGCTCCCACGCCAATCCGGCGTCGTGAGACGAAAAAACACCCCTCCCGGATCGCGATTGCTCTCCCACGCCGGCGAGCTCAACACCAAAGAAAAACGGCAGAAGCACGACTAAAACAACTATAACGACAAAGGCCACAAACCCGAAAACGATGATGGTTTTCATACGAATTTTATCTCTAAGCGTTAGCGAGTAACCATAAAATTCAGCATTGCCAAATCGAGAACAAGCCGCCGGTTCACCCCGGTTCTTCGTAAGTTTGCATACAAATCAAGAAGGTATTGCATCCTTTCTGTATCGGCCCCGTACCGTTGTGGGTCAAAAAATTCTTCCCGCGCGCCGATAATAAGCTTTTTTAAAAACTCTTCCGCGGCAAAATCTCCTTTTTCAGCAATTCTGTCGATAGCTTTAAACTGTTCCCATATGTCTTTCTTTAAAAAGTCGCCAAGTTCGCGATCCGACCCCTGCCCTCCCGGATTTTCTCCGTCAGGAATGCTGAATGAAACCGGCAGGAGACGGGAACGAACAGTTTCAAAAAGGGCGTGCGGTTCGGAAGTGATTAAAAAGAAAAGCGTCCTGGAGGGCGGCTCCTCAAGCACTTTTAAAAACGCCGACTGCGCCTCTGCCGTCAAATTTTCCGCTCCATCAACGAGGGCGACGCGAAACGAGCCCGCGAACGGACTTAACCACAATCGCTGCCGCAACGCCCGGATATCATCGATGCCGATTTCTTTTCGGGGCAAATCCTCGTACGGCAATATATGCACATCAGGATGACCGGCGCTTTGCACCTTAAGACAAGGTGCGCATTCGCCGCAGCCAAATAAAGACTTTCCTTCGCAAAAAAAGCCGGCAGCAAGACGGACAGCAAACCTTTTTTTACCAATCCCCGCCGGGCCGTAAAAAAGAAAAGCGCTCGCAGGAAAGCCGCGTTCTGCCAACTTCTTAAAATACGCGGCTTGCCGTTTGTGTTCATAAACAAAAGACGATAATTGATTCATACTAAAAGTCTAAAATAATTTGCCAAATCCGGCAAATACAAAACGGCGCTTAATTACGCGCCGCGTTTTTTTGCCAATGCTTCTATAAAGGCAACGGAAGCACCAAGTGACATCAATAAGTCACCGGGGCTAAAAAGTCCTACAAACCGAGGCCCGGGATACGGAATCCAGTCTCCAAGGTAATTTAACGAAGTGGCCGCACTCATGAATATATGCGTTTCAGACAAAACCATACCGTCTACTATTTCTAACGCGACCGGCATTTTAAATCCGTTAACCATCATCACTAATCCGTTCGAAAGCACCCCTAAAAAGTGAAGCGGAAAACCAACAAAACTATTTTTTCTAAGAATACCTACGACGAATACGCCAAGCGAAAAAGCGATGAGGAAAAACCAATAAGGATAATTTCGTGAATTTCCATACCACCGGTAAGGAATGCTCACTAAAGCGAGCATGGCCGCAAAAAAAATTATATCGGTCAGCGAGAAAAATCCTTTTAAATACCTTATCGAAATTGAGATCGTATATAACAAAGAGAGCGTAATGCCATTCATCCATAAAGAAAAAGCTACTCCGAGCCACACCTGGAAATCAGCCAAAGAATCTACCATTCAAGCCTCCTAATCTTGTCTCAATTTTATTTGTAACGAGCTTATACAACTATGTCATATTGACTAAATAAGTCAATATTTCCTTATTCAAATCCTTATGCTAAAAATTAACTATAAACAATATGAAGTCAGTCGTTATTTGCGGTTCACAAAGATACAAAGAGGAAATCCAGAGTTTCGCAAAAAAACTCCGCAGACTAGGAGTGCCTATTGTTTTTGAACCGAATTTTGAGCGCCAACGGAAAGCCATGCTCGCCAAAAAAGAAAAAGATCGCCTGGCCTCAAAATCCTACCGAGACCGGGTTCCGGCAATGGTCCACGAACATTTCGACCGCATCCGCAAAGCAGATGTCTGCTACATCTATAACAAAAACGGATACCTCGGCGTAAACACAACGCTGGAGCTCGGGTTTGCGCACGGGAAAAACATGGTTATTTACGCCCTTGAGCCGGAACGATCGGTAGAACAGGGCGGTGAGATATGCCGCGATATACTTTTTACGGAAATTATTGATAAGCCGGAGGAGTTGGTTAAAAGATTGGTCTAGCGCGGCAAATACAAAATTTATTCAGCTCCGATACAAACAAATTTGCGTCGCCCGCTTCACAAAATTTTAGAGAAAATTTGAAGTAAGCAAATTTTCTCTATTTTGTTTCGCGTGCTCCTAAATTTGTAATTGTACCTCCGCAATGAAAAATTTTGGATTTGCCGCGCAACCAAAAAGGCCGGGATATGAACGAAAAGGTATGCGACCACAAGAGCGCCGGAGTGCTCGTTGAAAACGACGAAAAAATTTTGATAATTGAGCGGAAAAAATTTCCCGCGGGTTTTGCTTTACCCGCAGGACATTTGGACAGCGATTCCTTTCTTGACGCCGCTTTTCGCGAACTTCAGGAAGAAACGGGAATTGAGGCCCTCAAACTTGAACTCTTATTAAACGAGGAGGTACAAAACCCGTGCCGCCGCGAAAACGGAACCCATCATCAATGGCAAGTGTTCCGAGCTTCCAACTGGAAGGGAGATCTTAAGCCGAGCGAAGATGAAACCAAAACAGCTGAATGGGCGAGCCGCAAACGCGTACTTGATCTCGCAGAACGCACCGAAACATTTGCCAAAAAGTATGAAATCCCGATATCAGACATCTCCAATCTCACTACGACGCTTTCAAATGATCCTGAATGGCAATCTTCTCCCGGGCTTGAACCAGTATGGCACCACCTTTTAGGGCGAATTGAAAAAGCTTGACAAATAGATACAAACATGGAACAGATAAGAACACGCTTCGCGCCGTTCTTTTCAAACTAAAACCCGTAAAAGACAACAGCGGAGGAAAAAATGGGTGGATTTCTGGTTGCAATCTTCTTTTTGGCGGTTCTGCTTGCCGGTTGTTCGCGTCAAGAAGTAATTGGTGAATGGCGCTGTACAAAAATTGTCGGAGAAAAAAGCTACAAACAAAGCTTTCTTGGAATCCCCTTCATAAGGAGAGCAAGAAAGTGTTTGAACATCCGGGTCGCTGGTCACTTGCCGTGTTTGCCGCCTTATCGCTGTTAGTGATAGTTGTAATGATTTCGTTGCCCGTTTTACAAACAAATCAAGAGATGGTAAGAACTGTTCACTGCTCAAAGATCGTCGGTGAAAAGTACTATCAAACAATCTTATTTGGCATGAGAACTGCAACTTTCAAAAGAGTTTATGTGCTAGCTGACGGCCAGGAAGTTCTCACAACCACTATAGACTATAGAACAAACAACTGGGATAAAGACGGTCTCGGCAATGCGTGCAAAACCGAGTTTGTGCCAAAGAAGGAGCAGGCGGCAAAGTGAGCCGCTTTTTTTTATTTTCCCTGATTCTAAAAAATCATTGACTTTTTCTGATGCCGGTGCAACACTCGAGATAGAATTGTTTTTTAAAAATAACCAGGGAGAAACGCCGTGGCCAAGAAAACGCGCGCGCAGCCCCTCACGCTTTTTCTCTACCTTGCCGGCTCAATTCAAAATCGCTACCGCCAACGTCGGGAAAAAAAAGACAGGCGGGTTATCGGTGACTACGGCCGACGGTGGCGAAAAGAATTCGGGGAATTGGTTGAGAGCGAACGCGCGGAATTCCTGAAACGAGGAGTCAAAATCGAAATCGTTGATCCCACACGGCTCGACGAAACAGTCACTCATACGCGTATGGACCACTTGCAGCCGCTCTTGCGGCGGCTGCAGGAAAAGGCGGACGTCGCGGAACTCACCCGTCGTTTTCTGCCGATCTGGCTCGCAGAGACAAAACTGCTTTACCGCTTCGGGCAAAACGAACGAGTGGTCGTAGTCACCCATCTTGCCGAAACCGACGTCTCCGGCGGAACCGCGATTGAACTTGGCAACATCGCGCACGCCGGCGCTCCCTGCTATTTCTTCGCTCCCGAAGACATCATCAAGCGCTACCGCTCGCGCCATGTAATCGTCGCACTTCACTACAACGGCCGGAGAATTCTCCGCCGTAAAAACATTTTCCATAGCGCGGAAGACGTCATGGTAGCCCTGAAAAAAGACCTGTCGCGAATCCTTGCAATGAACGAACTTCCCGTATTTGGACGATTGTTCTTTGAGCTTTGGGTGAAAAAACTCCTGGCCGCAAGAAAAATCAACAAAAAGACCGCTCATCGCCTTCTCAAAATCAGATATTAGCCCTGGCTTACTGCCGGGGTTTTGTTATAATGAATTTATGAATCCCACACATAATTTTTCGTGTGGGGGTTAAATACTCCGCTCGCAAAGGGTTACGAATACTAAAACGCGCTTCGTTTTCACTTTGTTTGCGGATTATGTGTGGGATGAAATCAGTCGTCTTTTGCTCAAGCCAGCGTTTCCACAAAAACATGGAGAGCTTTATACAAGAACTGCGAACTCTCTCGGAGAAGCAAAAACTGCATCCGGTTATTTTTGATCCGGAATTTGAGGAACGCCCGGACAATTTTGAAAACCAGCACGAAAAAGAAAGAATGAGAAGCGACCCTTATCGCTTGGCGATTGCCGGAAAAGTATATGATCATCTTTTTCGCAAAGTGCGGGTTGCGGACATCTGCTTCATCTTCAACAAAGACGGCTACCTTGGCGCAAACACGAACGGAGAGCTTTTTGCGGCAGCAGCTTTGGGAAAAACCATTTATGCGCTCCACCCCAAAACGCTTATGGGGCATTATCCGCATGACTTATATGAAGAACCGTCTTCCCGCAAGCTTATTCATGAAATAGTTGAGACACCGGAAGAGTTGTTAAAAAGATTGCTGTAAGCTTTATCAACGAATTACGAATCTTTTCCGAATATACGAATATGTTTTGACTTATTCCCGGATTCGCGCCGGATTCGTAATTCGATGATGGTTTATGAAATACCTCGGTATTGACTACGGAAAAGAACGAATTGGTATTGCGGTGTCAGATGACAACGGACAAATCGCATTTCCACTGCAAACCATACCGGGCAAAAATCCATTCGCGTTGATAACCGATATTGCCCAAAAAGAGAAAGTGAACAAAATTGTCCTCGGGCTGCCTGTCCCGTTTTCAGGCGACGCGTCAAAACAAACCATCGAAATCAAAAAAATTGCCGCTAAATTAAAAAAAACCACCGGCCTTGAGGTAGAATTCGAAAATGAGGCGCTTACGACCAAGCTCGCGAAAAAAGAAGGGATCCCCGAAAAACACCTCGATAAAGCCGCAGCGGCAATAATTTTACAATCATATTTAGATAAGAAAAACAGAAAATAAGTAACTAAGAAATTAAGAAACTGGGCGGGCCTAATTTCTCAATTTCTAAATTTCTCGATGTATTTAAGCTGGATCATCCCCACCTATAACGAAGAACGCCGGATTGAAAAAACCATCCGCGGGGTTGAAGCGTATCTTAAAACAAAAAACTTCGACTACGAAATAATTGTCGCCGACAGCGCCTCAAAAGACCGAACTCGGGAAATCACGAAAAAGCTGGCCGGAGAGATAAAAGCGCTTCGCCTTGTTGAAGTAAAAAATAAAGGCAAGGGGTATGCGGTAAAAAACGGCATGCTTTCTGCAATCGGGAGTATCCGCCTCTTTTCTGATGCGGACAATTCTACTTCGCCGCAGCATTTCGACAAAATGCAACCATTATTTTCTCAAGGATGCGACGTCGTTATTTCTTCCCGAAACCCAAAAGACGCCCCGGGCGCCGGCCGCGATGTAAAAGAACCGTGGTACCGGGAGCTCTTTGGCAAAGCGGGAAATATCGTGATTCAAATAGCCGGCGTGTGGGGCATATGGGACACCCAGAACGGCTTTAAAGCATTCACTGAACAGGCGGCAGAAGCAATTTTTCCAAAACTAAAAATAACGGGGTGGGCTTTTGACATAGAAATCCTTGTTCTTACGAGAAAACTGAAGTATAAAATCGGCGTCATCCCCGTAATATGGCGGTATGAAGCGGAAAGCAAAGTAAACTGGAAAACATATGTAGAAGTGCTTGTTGACACATTTAAAATACGATGGAACCTAATAACAGGAAAATATAAAGGGCTTGGCCAAAATTTACAAGCGCCGAACGTGAAGTAAATTTTGCAGCCAAACCTTTACCCCATTAGATGGCGCTTCGCGCCTATCTAACGGGGTGC